>JBBRBE010000167.1:0-13634 GCA_038206175.1 Chloroflexia bacterium | reverse complement strand
TGAAGAGCGAGTAAGTTTTCCTTAAAGACTGTGAACAGAACGAGTAAGTTTCAAAGCGTAGCTACAGAGAGCCGACGGTTGGTGAAAGTCGGTGCGGGCGCGGAAACCGAATGGCTCTGGGAGTCGTAACCCGAAAGTCTGCCGATGAGTAGGAGTTGCCGGAAGTTCCACCGTTAACGGGAACCGGGTATCGGCTTTTGCAAGCCCGCACCCGAAAGAGGGGTTTGGCCTATGCTGGCCTGGCCTGAAGAAGGGTGGCACCACGCGGTTTTACGCTTTTGTAAGCCTCGTCCCTTTATCCTGATCTGTTGAAATTAAGCAGGTCGGGTGAGGACGTGGTTTTTTGTTTTATAATCTTTTTTAGGTAGCCGATAAGGATTGAGCAATGGAACAGCCCAAATATTATCCCACTCTTGAGCAGGTGCGAAGCCTGGCCGGACAAGGCAACCTGACGCCGATATACCGCGAAATAATGGCCGACCTGGAAACGCCGGTGGGAGCCTTTTTGAAAGTCTGCCGCGACGAGCCGAACTCTTTTTTGCTGGAAAGTGTGGAAGGCGGCGAACGGCTGGCCCGCTACAGCTTTATGGGCAACGACCCTTTCCTGGTGCTACGGCTTGAAAACGGTACGGCCCAGGCTCGGCTAGGCGGCTACAAACAGACGCTCCAGTTCAGCGATCCGCTCGAAGTCGTCAATAGTTACCTCAAAGCTTATCGCCTGGTGCAGGCTCCCGGCCTGGAAAACGAGTTGCCGCGCTTTTATGGCGGCGCAGTCGGCTACCTGAGCTACGAGGCGGTTAATTACTTTGAACGATTGCCTAAAAAGGAAGCTAACCCGGTCGGCGTGCCGGAAGGCATCTTCGTTTTCGTAGATACGATGGTGGTGTTCGACCACCTCAAGCGCAAGTTAAAGCTGGTTTCGCACGTTCACCTGGACGGTGACATCGAGAAAAGCTACGCCGAGGCGACCGCCCGGATCGAGCGATTGGCCGAGCGATTGGCCGGGCCGGTTCCGCTGGAACTGGTACAGGGTCGGGTCGAAGGAGCCGAAAGCGGCCCGGCGGTCTCGAATATGAGCCGTGAGCAGTACGAGGCGGCGGTGCTACAGACGAAGGAATACATCAAGGCCGGTGATATTTTCCAGGCCAACGTCGGGCAGCGTTTCGCCCGGCCCACGGGTGTCAAGCCGATCAATATCTACCGGGCCTTGCGTGCCGTAAATCCTTCGCCTTATATGTTCTACCTGCACTTTCAGGATTGCGACATTATCGGAGCTTCGCCGGAACTGCTGGTGCAGGTGGAAGGCCGGGCGGTGGCGACGCACCCGATTGCCGGGACGCGCCCACGCGGGAAGGATGCCGCCAGCGACGCTATCTTTGCCGACGAATTGTTGTCGGATGAAAAAGAGCGAGCCGAGCATGTGATGCTGGTAGACCTGGGCCGTAACGACCTGGGCCGGGTGAGTACGCCAGGGACAGTGCGGGTCGAGGATATTATGCACGTCGAGCGTTATTCTCACGTCATGCACATGGTCACGAACGTGATCGGCGAACTGGCCGAAGGTTTGACGGCTTTCGATGCGCTGCGGGCATGCTTCCCGATGGGAACAGTCACGGGTGCGCCAAAAATTCGAGCGATGGAGATTATTTCCGAGCTTGAGCCAGAGCAGCGCGGAGCCTACGGCGGAGCGGTCGGCTACTTTGGCTTTAGCGGTAATATGGATACCTGCCTGACGATTCGGACTATCGTCCTCAAGAACAATATCGCCTATGTGCAGGCGGCGGCGGGTCTGGTGGCCGATAGCGTCCCGGCCAGCGAGTACGATGAAACGGTTAACAAGGTGCGCGGGATGCTGCGGGCTTTAGACGAAGCCGAAGGAATCAGCTAGGTGGCCGAGCTTAGTCGCAAAGAAGTGATTCGGTTGATCGGGGCCGGGCCACAAGTCGGAGAAATCAAATGCTGTTGATGATAGATAATTACGACTCGTTTACCTATAACCTGGTGCAATACTTTGGCGAGTTAGGCCAGCAGGTCGTGGTGCGCCGCAACGACAAGGTGACGCTGGACGAAATCAAAGAGATGCGACCTGAAAAGATCGTCGTTTCGCCAGGGCCGGGCGAACCGCGGGATGCCGGAGTGAGCGAAGACGTAATTCGCACCTTTGGCCCGGCTTTGCCAGTGCTAGGGGTTTGCCTGGGCCATCAGGCTCTGGGCGAAGTTTTTGGCGGCACGGTCGAGCGTGCGCCGGAACTGATGCACGGCAAAGTCAGCCCGATCCGCCACGATAGCACCGGGCTGTTCCAGGGTTTGCCGCAAGGTTTCAAGGCGACCCGCTATCATTCGCTGGTAGTACGCCGGGAAGGACTACCAGAGGAACTGGCCGTAACCGCCTGGACTGACAACGGCCTGATTATGGGTTTGCAGCACAAACGCTACCCGATCTATGGCGTGCAATTTCACCCGGAGTCTATCTTGACCGAATATGGCAAAGAAATGTTGAAAAATTTTCTAAAAATAAAAGTTTAAGTTTTTGAGGTGAAAGCTATGTCAAAGCTACGTGTTTTTAGCGGCATCAAGCCAAGCGGCGATTTACACCTGGGTAATTACCTGGGAGCGATCCGCAACTGGGTGCTGGAACAGGACGAACACGATAATATCTTCTGTGTAGTAGACTTGCACGCGATTACCGTGCCGCAAGACCCGGCAGAACTGCATAAACGCACCCGCGACATTGCTAAAATTTACATTGCCAGTGGCCTTGACCATACCAGCACGGCTATCTTCGTGCAATCACATAACCACGAACATGCAGAACTGGCCTGGATTTTTAACTGCCTGGCTCCGATGGGTTGGATGAACCGCATGACCCAGTTCAAAGAAAAAAGTGCCGACAAACGCGATCAGGTTAGCCTGGGCTTGTACGCTTACCCGGCCCTGATGGCTGCCGACATTCTGCTCTATCAGGCCGATGGCGTGCCGGTGGGGGACGACCAGAAGCAGCACGTCGAACTAACCCGCGACCTCGCCGAAAAGTTCAACCGCGAATATGCTTCGGTTTTCAAAGTGCCGGAGCCGTGGATCAAAGCTGAAGGGGCGCGGATTATGGCGTTGGACGACCCGACCAAAAAGATGAGCAAAAGCGGTGGGCCAAATAACTTGATCGAATTGCTCGATCCGCCCGATTTGATCGTCAAGCGTCTGAAGCGGGCCGTGACCGATACGGGTACAACGGTAGTGTTTGACCCGGAGCGGGCGGGCTTGTTCAACCTTCTGACGATCTATCTGTTGCTGTCGCCGCCCGGCACGACACGGGAAGAAGTTGAGCAGCATTTCGAGGGCAAAGGCTACGGTGCGCTCAAGTCGGAACTGGCCGAACTGACGGTTGAAACTCTGCGCCCGATCCAGCAAAAATACCGCGAACTGTCGGAAGACCCCAACTATATTGAGGAAATCCTCAAAGATGGAGCCGACCGCATCCGCCCTACTGCGGCTAAAACCTTGTCCGAGGCCAAAGCCGCTCTGGGCCTGGGTTGAGAGTGAGGGCCGGGTTCTATGTCCCAGGTGCCGATCTTGCCGCGGTGCCATATTCCAGGTAGAACCCGACCCTCGGTTCTGATTTTCGTTCTTATATCGTTAGAGTTTAGTTTTGAGGGAGTAATGCTATGACTGTAGAAGCTACGAGAGTGTTCTTTTTGGTAGAGCGGGCCAGTCCGAATGTCGAGCCACAGGTCGGGGTCGAAGGGCTGTGGGCCGAGAAGGTCGGGCCGGATTTGTACCGGCTGCTCAATATTCCCTTTCTGGCCAAAGGTTACGCCTGGGGCGACGTGGTGCGTTGCGACGAGGTGAAAGACCGGCTTTACGCGGTCGAAACGGTCAGCCATAGCGGGAGTAGTACGATTCGTCTGCTCTTTCGGGAACCTACCAGCGACGAAACCGTCCGCACGGTCAGCTACCTGCAATACCTGGGCTGCACTTACGAAAGTAGCCGGAACCTGTTTGCCTTCGACGTGCCACCCGAACCAACCTTGAAGGTTTCGCTGCCCGAACTGGCGGCTTATCTCAACGAAATCTCGCACGAAAGCGACAGCCTGGATTGGGAAACCGCCAAATGGCTCTCCAAAACTGATCCGAACACGGCCTGGTAGCTCTAATTTCACCTTTGTTTTCGAGGGTGCATGGTTCTTACTTAAATTGAGGAAGTAATAATGATACGAGAAGCGATAGCAAAGCTGGTTAATGGCGAGCATCTGAGCCGCCCGGAAGCCGCCGCCGCGATGGAAGAGATTATGGAGGGTGAGGCGACGCCCAGCCAGATCGGGTCGTTCCTGACCGCCCTGCGGATCAAGGGCGAGACTATCGAGGAGATTGCAGGGTTGGCCCAGGTGATGCGGGCGAAAGCCACGACCGTTGAAATCCCTGGCGACCTGGGCCGCCCGGTGGTAGATACTTGCGGCACGGGCGGGGATGGAGCGAACACTTTCAATATCTCGACCACGACTGCCTTTGTAGTGGCGGGTGCGGGCGCAGTCGTCGCCAAGCACGGCAATCGGGCCGCCAGCAGTCGGTGCGGGTCGGCGGATGTGTTGGAAGCTCTGGGCGTCAATATCAGCCTCAAGCCGGAGCAAGTTTCGGTGTGCTTGCAAGAAGCCGGGATCGGCTTTATGTTCGCGCCACTTTTCCACCCCTCGATGAAGTACGCCGGGCCGGTGCGCCGCGAAATCGGCATCCGCACAGTCTTTAATTTTCTCGGCCCGCTGACGAACCCGGCGGGCGCACGGCGGCAGGTGCTGGGCGTACCTTCCCGCGCCCTGGCTCAGAAGATCGCGGCGGTCATTCGGGAACTGGGTAGTCAGCACGCCCTGGTCGTCAACAGTGCCGATGGTCTGGACGAAATCAGCATCGCCTCCGAAACCTACATCTACGAGGTGCGCGAGGGCCAGACTGAAATTCGTTCGCAGACGGTCAAGCCAGAAGATTTTGGCTTTAGCCGCCAACCTAAAGAAGCTATGCGCGGTGGGAGTGCCGACGAAAACCGGGTTATCACGCTCAACGTCCTGGAAGGCGCACGTAGCCCTCAACGCGAAGTCGTGTTGCTCAATGCCGCTGCCGCCCTGGTCGCTGCCGGTCTCGCCCCCGATTTCCATTCGGGCGTCGAGCAAGCCGCCGCCTCGATTGATAGCGGTGCCGCCCGCCGCAGCCTGAGCGACCTCGTGCGGGTCAGCCAGAGTTTCGCCAGATGAGCCAACAAACACTGTCTAATAACAGAGGTGTCGAGTGAGAGAGTTGACCCTGACCGAGTTAAAGCTTGTGACTCGCAAATTTGTTCAGGATTTTGGCATGAAACCTAGTGCTGAGTTGTATCTGGCAACCGATGGCAAAGCGGTTGGAACAGCAGTTGAACACGCTTTTCACAACTTTCTTGGAGCAGAATTTATTTATTTGCGCGGAAGTTCAGCTAGTGGTAAAGATTTCCCTGAACTAAAGATTGATTTGAAAGTCACATCCATAAGACAACCGCAGTCTTCGTGTCCTTTCGAGAATGCAACTCAAAAAGTTTACGGCCTGGGGTACAATCTTATAGTTATGGTTTACGACAGAATTAACGATGAAGGGTCGAAAACAACGAAACTCAATTTCCAATCTGCTATTTTTATTGAATACGATAGAACAGCAGATTATCAAACTACTCGTGGACTGCTGGATATTCTTAGCCGTAGTGGAAATAGAGATGATGTAGTAGCATTTCTGGAAGAACGCAATTTACCTTTAGATGATATAGGTCATGAGGCTTTAGCCGAACGTATTTTAGAAGAACCTCCAAAACAAGGTTATCTTACTATCTCCAATGCTTTGCAATGGCGATTGCAATATAATAGAGCTATCCAGGTGGCCGGACAAGGTGTAGTGCAAGGATTGGAGAACCTTCTTGGTTAATGAGTTTGGTGACTTTCAAACGCCGCCAGCTTTGGTAGCCGCTGTGCTGAAATATTTGTATACTGGCGGCAAAGTTTGGGAAAGGGTTTTAGAGCCTTGTTGCGGTCAGGGTAATTTTATCAGCGGGTTGCTTGCTTTAGATACAAAGCCGCGTGAAATTCAAGGAATAGAAGTACAACCTGAGTACGTGTCTATGGCTGAAGAGCTGGCTGAAACGTCTTGTGTCGTAAAGACGGTGATTAAGCAAGCTAATATTTTCAGTTTGGATTTTCAGCAAGACTTAGATTGGTCTGGTGGAGGAAACCTTTTAGTAATTGGTAATCCTCCCTGGATCACCAATGCTGCTTTAGGAGCGTTAGATAGTGCCAACCTGCCTACCAAGCTAAATCTGAAAGGTCTTTCAGGATTTGAAGCCCTGACCGGAAGCTCCAACTTTGACCTTGCCGAGTACATCTGGCTAAAAATTATGACCGAACTTGCTCTTCAGCAGCCGACTATAGCTTTGCTCTGCAAAACTACGGTGGCTCGTAATGTTTTAGAATTTGCTGCGCGTGTAGCTTTACCGATCAGTTATGCTAGTATTAGGAAGATCAATAGTAAAAAGTGGTTTGGGGCGGCAGTTGACGCTTGCCTTTTTCATGTGGAGCTACGTTTAGGCCAGCATAACTATAAAGCTGAGGTTTTTAGTGATTTAGAGACAGCCAGGCCGGAAAATACCATAGGTGTTTTAAACGGACACCTGGTAGCAAACGTTACCGCTTATGAACGGTCGGCCTATGCTAACGGAAAATCTTCGATCATCTGGCGACAAGGTATTAAACACGATGCAGCAAAAGTTATGGAACTGACCTATGATGATAAGGGTTATCGTAATCAGTTAGGCGAGCCGGTAGTTGTCGAGCCTGATTATGTTTACCCTTTGATAAAAAGCACCCAATTGTTTCATCAGTCAACCTTTAATCCGACTAAAGCTGTAATAGTCCCTCAATTAAAGTTGAAGGAAGACACTCGCTTTTTAGAGCATTTAGCTCCACAGCTATGGCAGTATCTTACAGCCCATAGCGCAATGTTTGAGCAGCGAAAATCCTCGATTTATAATAAACAACCTCCATTTTCTATTTTTGGTGTTGGTGATTACTCATTCTCACCGTACAAAGTAGCAATATCTGGCTTCCACAAGCTACCTAGATTTAAGGCAGTAGGTCTGAGCCAGAAGAGACCTGTTATGTTTGATGATACCTGTTATTTTACAGCTTGTAACTCTCCCAGACGGGCTGCTTTCCTGTCAAGTTTACTTAACCACCCGTTATGTCTTGAACTAATTTCTTCTTTAGCTTTTTTAGATGCCAAACGTCCTATAACCAAAAAAATACTTCAACGGCTCGATCTCAAAGCATTACTAAGGCATATCCAACCCGAAGAACTGTTAGAAGGTTTCAATACAGAACTTCAACAGCTTGGCTTACCTTTTGAAAACATCGAAAAATTGTATCAACTCGAACAGGAAATAAACCAGTTTATGGATGATAGATGAGTAATTTTCTAACTCAGATACTCGAACACAAATACCGGGAAGTCCTGCGGCAAGCCCAACAAGAGCCGATGGCCGAGCTAGAGGCTAAGATAGCGGCGGCAACTTCTAGCCCGCTCGATTTCGAGGGAGCTTTGCGGAGGCCGCGCCGAGGCGGAGAGGTAGCCTTGATTGCCGAAATCAAGAAGGCTTCGCCCTCGAAAGGTTTGCTTTGCCCGGATTTCGACCCGGTACGCCTGGCGGCGGCTTACGCCCAGTCGGGCGCGGCGGCCCTATCGGTGCTGACCGACGAGCAGTTCTTCCAGGGCCATCTGGCGTACCTGGCCGTAGCAAAAGAGGCGGCGGGCGGCGTAGTGCCAGTGCTGCGTAAAGATTTTGTGGTCGAGCCGTACCAGGTTTGGCAGGCCCGCGCCTATGGAGCGGACGCCCTGCTTTTGATTATGGCCGCACTTTCAGATGAAAAAGCCGCCGCGCTCTTGCGGTTGGCCGGTGAACTTGGCCTGGGCGTGCTGACCGAAGTGCATGATCAGGCCGAGCTAGAGCGTGCTTTAGGGCTGGGAGCGCGTATAATCGGGGTTAACAACCGCAACTTGCAAACTTTCGAGGTAGACCTGGCGACTACCGAACGGCTGGCGGCCCGGCTACCCGTGGGCTGGGATGGCCTTTTGGTCAGCGAAAGCGGCATTGCGACGCGGGCCGACATCCGGCGATTGCACAGAAGCGGCGCGAGAGCCGTCCTGATAGGCGAAACGCTGGTACGGTCTGCCTCGACCGGGGCCGGTTTGGATATAGACCGGCTGTCCGAAAAAATTGCCGAACTGGGTTTTGGGGAGAAAGGTTTTGATTAGTGCGTGCCGAGGCTAAATGATGGAGGCCGGATGCTAATCGCTGATGGTTAAAGATATAAAGATCAAGATATGTGGCGTGCGTAGCCTGGAAGCGGCCCAGGTTGCCGCCCAGAGCGGCGCGAATTTGCTGGGACTGGTGTTCTATCCGCCTAGCCCCCGCTTTTTGACCCCGGCGGCGGCGGACGAACTCGTGGCCGGGCTGAAAATTTTACCGCGTCGGCCCGCCCTGGTCGGCCTGTTTGTAAATGTGCCACTGGATGAGATGACGGCGGCAGTTGGACGGTACGGCCTCGATTATGTGCAGTTGAGCGGAGACGAGACGCCCGCGCAGGTCGGCCACGTGCGCCGCTTGAAGCCGGTCATTCGGGCTTTGCGGCTCCCCGCTCAGGTCGGGCCGGAGGAAGCTTTACGCCTGGCCGCACCCTATGGCGAGTTGGAGGGGGTAATGCTCCTGCTGGATACCCACAAAGCCGGGATGTACGGTGGTACAGGCAAGACGGGCGATTGGGCGGCGGCGCGGGAAATCGCCCGGCGTTACCCGACTCTGCTGGCCGGGGGGCTGACTCCGGCGAACGTGGCCGAGGCGGTGCGGCAAGTCCAACCCTGGGGAGTAGACGTCAGTAGCGGGGTCGAACAGGACGGCGCACCGGGCCATAAAGACCTGCAAAAGATTAAAGATTTTTGTCGAGCAGCGAGAGCGTTCTCGCCTGAATTAGCAGAGAAGGAAACTTACAATGACGCAAGCAATTGAAAAAGAGATAGTCGGCTATAATGCGCCGGACGCGCAGGGTCATTTCGGGCCATTTGGCGGCAAGTACGCGCCCGAAACCCTTATGTCGGCCCTGACCGAACTGGAAGAAGCTTACGCGGCGGCCAAAGCTGATCCCTCTTTTGCTCAAGAATTGACTGATCTGGGAAAGCACTACGTCGGGCGACCAACGCCGCTTTTTCACGCCAAAACCCTGAGCCGGGAGCTAGGCGGGGCGCAAATTTATCTTAAACGCGAAGATTTAGCTCATACCGGCGCACACAAAATTAATAACGCTCTGGGGCAAGCCTTGCTGGTCAAGCGGATGGGTAAAAACCGGGTAATTGCCGAAACCGGCGCGGGCCAGCACGGGGTCGCCAGCGCGACGGCCTGTGCAATGCTAGGGCTGGAGTGTATCGTCTACATGGGCGAGGTGGACATCGAGCGGCAAGCCCTTAACGTCTTTCGGATGAAGCTTTTAGGGGCCGAAGTACGCCCGGTCACGAGTGGAGGCCGCACCCTCAAGGATGCGATCAACGAAGCGATCCGGGACTGGGTGACGAACGTTCGCACCACCTTTTATCTGTTCGGCACGGCGGCGGGGATGCACCCCTACCCCATGATGGTACGTGATTTCCAGTCGGTGATCGGCATCGAGGCGCGGCGACAAATGCTAGAGCAGGTCGGCAAGTTGCCCGATTATGTGCTGGCTTGCGTCGGCGGAGGCTCGAACGCAATCGGTATTTTTTATCCTTTTTTGAACGATAGCGCAGTAAAATTGCTCGGTGTCGAGGCGGGCGGAAGCGGCGTTGGGACGGGCCTCCACGCCGCAACCCTGGTAGCGGGCCGGGTCGGGGTGCTGCACGGCTCCAAATCCTACCTGTTGCAGGACGCCGAGGGCCAGGTAAGCGAGACCCACTCGATCAGCGCAGGGCTGGATTATCCGGGTGTCGGGCCGGAACATTCTTACCTCAAAGAGATTGGCCGGGCCGAATACGTCGCAATCACCGACGACGAAGCACTGGAAGCTTTCCGGCGGTTGTGCCGCACCGAGGGGATTATTCCGGCCCTGGAGTCGTCACACGCTATCGCTCAGGCTCTAAAATTGGCCCCGACCCTGCCCAAAGAGGCGGTTGTGCTGACCAATCTTTCCGGGCGGGGCGACAAAGACATTTTTACTATCGCGGATGCTTTTGGCGTTACACTTAAATAGAAAATTGACCACTTATAGTTGTTTGGAGTTAAATTTACTTGTTAGTCTTATGTGATTTCGACGGAACGATTACCCTGCGGGACGTCACGAACGCCGTGCTGGACAATTTTACCGGGCGGGCCTGGCGAGATGAAGTGCTGACGCGCTACCGGGACGGGCAGATCAACCATTTCGAGGTGATGCAAGGTAGCTACGCTTACCTTCAAACGCCCCTGCCCGAACTCCTGACTTTTAGCCGCACAATGCCGTTCCGTCCGAACTTCGACACTTTAGTTTCCTTTTGCCAGAGCCAGCGTTATCACCTGGCGGTGGTAAGCGGTGGGCTGGACTGGTACATCGAGGCTCTTTTGCCGCCGGGTGTGCCTTTTCACAGCTACCTGAGCCGCTACGATGAAGCCCGGCAGGTCTGGACGGTGCATCTGCCCGACCAACCCTCGGTAGACCTGGCGGCGGGGCAGGATTTCAAGGTGCGGGTGCTGGAAGAATTGCGCCGCGAGTACCCGGCAGGTGGGCCGGTCGTCTTTATCGGCGATGGCCGGAACGATGGCCCGGTGGCAGCCCAGGCCGACCACGTGTTTGCGGTTAAAGGTAGCTGGCTGGCCCAGATTTGCGCCGGGCGCGGCCAGCCCTGCACCGAATTCGAGGATTTCGCCGAGGTTATCGGAGCCTTGAGTGAACTGGAAGCTAAAAGCGATGTCCCAAATTGACCCTTCCTCTGAAAGATTTCTACTAGAAACCTGGGTGCTAAAAAATGGCGGATAAAAGCGAACAACTACTAGACCTGATAACAAACGGGCTGGGCCTGGGCGGAGTCGTGCTGGGCGCGACGGCCCTGGCTCTGCCGGATACGCTCGACCGACGGCTTGGGTTTGGGTTACGGCAAACCGCCTGGGGTAGCTTTTCGCTGCGGTCGGTCGGAACGCGCAATCTCCTGTTTGGGGTGGGTCTGCTGACGGCGCGGGCGAAAGGCCGACCGACGGCTTCAGGCTGGCAGGCTCTTTTCGGGCTGGCTCTGGCAGTGGATGCCCTTTCTTGCGTGGTCGAGCGGAACAAACCCGGTGCAAACGGCTGGATGAGCCTGACTGCCTGGGGCTTGCCAGTGGTTTCGGCGGCAGCCCTGGCCGGTAGCGCGGCAATGCGTAAAGAAAAAGCAAAGTAAAATAAGAAGGCTGAAAAAGAAAAATGGATAAGAAAAGGGTCGAAACGGTGACGACCAGCCTGGGATTGGTCTTGCTGGGAGCGGGGAGTAGCTTTGTTCTGTTGCCCCGCCTGGTCGGACGCGGCTTTGGTCTGACGACGGAAGCCAGTCAGCAGGGTGGCGCACATGTGGTAATCCGGGCCTTAGGGACACGTGATATTGCGCTTGGGCTGGGCCTACTGGCTAATCGCAAGTCGGGCGGGGCGGGGCGGTTGTGGCTACAGCTTTTCTCGCTGTGCATGGCCGGGGATGTGGCGGCCTGTGTGCTGGCTTTGCCCCGGCCCAACCGCAATCTTTTGAGCGTGGTAGGCGGCGGGCTGGCCTCGACCGTCTTTGGCCTGTTGGCCTGGAACGCTGCCGGAGGTAAAAAAAGATGAGCCGGATTGCCCAGACTTTTGCCCGGCTCAAAGCCGAAGGCAAAACCGCTTTTATGCCCTTTGTAACAATTGGTTATCCCGAACTCGATAGCACGCTCGTACTCGTTCCAGCCCTTATCAAGGCCGGGGCCGATCTGCTCGAACTGGGCGTACCGTTTTCCGACCCAATCGCAGAAGGCCCAACGGTCCAGCGTTCGAGTTTTAAGGCGTTGGAAAACGGTGTAACTTTCCAAAAATGTCTCGAAACAGCCCGCGCTTTGCGGAGCCAGAGCGATACGCCGTTTCTGCTGATGGGTTACTACAACCCGGTTTTCTCTTATGGCGTCGAACGCTATGCCGCCGAATGTGCTGCTCACGGCGTGGACGGCCTGATTATCCCGGATTTGCCGCCGGAAGAGGCGGGCGAAGCGCAGGAGGCGTGCCGCAAGGCCGGACTGGATTTGCCCACTTTTGTTACGCTGACCAGTCCCGACGGGCGGATCAAGGCGGCAGTTGCCGCCGCTACCGGCTTTATCTATTGCGTGTCCCTGACCGGAGTTACCGGGGCGCGGGCGACTTTGCCCCCGGATTTACCTGCATTCCTGGCACGGGTGCGCTCTTACACGGATTTACCGCTCGTGCTGGGCTTTGGCATCAGCAAGCCTGAACATTTCGCGGCGGTGCGACCACTGGTGGACGGCGTGATTGTCGGCAGTGCCTTGATTGATGTGTTAGAAAAAGCTCCTGCCGAGGAACGAACTCAACAGGCCGTCGCTTACGTTAAAACGCTGCTGGCCCGGCCAGTATGAGTTCAGAGATAGGGTAAAGGGTTTGAGCAGGCGTGCAAAAAAAGCTGCAAAGCCAGTTTCGAGCAATGCTTATCTGAACTCTCTCTTGCTTAACTCTTTAGCCTATCTCTGACTTCAAACGACCAAACGACCAATTGCAGAGTTGCGCTTTGCGGTAGAAATGTTACAATATCTCAAACTTAGCTAACTTTAATCTTGTTGTATGCAATAGTAGAAGTCGGAGCCTGATCAACAGTTGGAACAAAACCTGCCGGGGACGCAAACTTCGCCACCCCCTAAACTGCGTGACCTCTCGGCCCGCTACGGGCAAAACCAGCCTGATAGCCCGAACCTTTCTCACGACGAAGAAGACCTGATTCCTCCGATAGGCCGCAAGCATCCTTTTTTCGTGCTGCTGGCAAGCCTCGGCACAGCCGCTCTCTACGCCGAATTGATCTTTTTTGCGGCTACTTATTATGGCAACAGCCTGAGTTTGGGCCTCAATATTGCCGCTATTGTAGCCATATTCCTGGTGACATTCGGAGCAGTTTATGCTTCGTATACGTTGCCGCACCACTACTATCGCTCCCGCTTCCACCGCTATTCGCCAATAATTTTCCTGGTTATGGAGTGGACGGTTGCGGTCGTGCTGCTACTGGCTGCGACGGCCCTGACTTTCGTGGTTGGTATTTTTATGGTGGACGGGCAGTTAGGGGCAGTTAGCGAACTCCTGCGGTCGCTGGCTCTGTATGCAATTGTGGCGATAATCCTCTTTCACGGTCTGGTAGTTTATGTGCGCTACGTGCGCTATCTCTACGAACGAGAAATGCACCAGTCTTACAAGATCGTTAGCTTTGCCGGGGTGCTGTCGGTAATCGTGCTGGTACTGACCCTCTATTTACTGCAATTCGACCTGGGCCGGATGGGTGGCAGTGGGGCCAATCAAGGTTGGCTGGCCCTTCACCTCAGTATCCGAGACGTCGGCCTGTTAGCTCTCACTCTCTACGGCTTTATTTGG
>JBBRBE010000166.1:0-13651 GCA_038206175.1 Chloroflexia bacterium | reverse complement strand
ATAAATGTCGGTATAAAACCGACAATAAAGCCTTACTTTAAGGTTTGGGCAATCGGTTTCAACCGATTTTGATACCTCAGCCCGGAATTGCCCAAGAGGGCCACTAGCTGCATTCCAGGGCGGTCGAACGTCAAATAAATTTGACAACTTCTGCACACCCTTAAGTTGTAGCTTATGAGCTTAGGCGAAAATAGACTGGCTTTTATTCAGGCTTCGATAAGACTTTGCAAAAAATTTACGTCTGGTGCATATTCCGATAGAGATGATTGTGTTACTATTAGAGGAAGACCTGGGCCAGGTAGTTTCGTATCAACAGGATAGAGCCTCGATGATCGCGTGAATACCCCCTTCGTTTTTAGAATAGGCTGACGGGCTAGAGGCACTGGGGGGCTTGCCCGGCTTAGAATATTTAATAAAAAAGTTGAATAAATAAAAATAATTAGCAGGATAATTATGAGTATGAAGTTAGAAGCTGAAAACGGGCAAATGCCACCGATTACCCGCCCAAAACGCATTTTGATCATCGAAGACGAAGCAAACATTGCCGATTATGTTTCGATTTATTGCCGGGCCGAGGGCTACGAAGTTCTTCACGAACGCGACGGGCTGGACGGACTGACCCGCTATTTGCGAGAAGAGCCGGATTTTGTGTTGCTGGATTTGATGCTGCCCGGCCTGGACGGGGTAGAAGTGTGTCGCCGCATTCGTGCGCTTAGCGATGTACCGATCATCATGGTGACGGCCCGCACCGAGGAAGTAGACCGGCTATTGGGCCTCGAAATCGGGGCCGACGACTATGTAAGCAAACCGTTTAGTCCCCGCGAACTAATGGCTCGCATCCGCGTAATCTTTCGGCGGGTGGAAAAGCAGAGTGTACCCCGCCCCACCCCGACGACCAGCCCGGAAACCGGCGCATTAGAGGACAGCGTTTTTAGCGTCGGACGGCTGACCATCAACCGCGATAGCCGCGAGGTTTACTATGGGGGCCAGTCCCTGCCGACCCTGACCAACAAAGAATATGAATTGCTCTTGACCCTGGCCCGTCGGCCTGGCCGGGTTTACACCAAGACTGAACTGGAAGAAAGCCTGTACGACTGCGACTCGCTGGTGGCGTCGCGGGCCGTCGGCGTGCATATCTCGAATTTGCGGGCGAAGTTGCCCAATCCCAAGCTGATCGAAACTGTGCATGGCGTGGGTTATAAATTAGGACGGGAGGCTCTGTAGTGAAAGCCCGATTTGGCTGGTTGCGCTTCAGCCTGAGTACGCGCATCATTTTGGGGATGGCGGCAATGGTGCTGCTGACCGCGTTTGCCTCGGTAATGATTTTTAATATTATCATTAACAACCAGGCTCGTGACGCCGAAGCCTCCTTCCAGAAAATTCAAAGTCAGCTTCAAGAACTTCGCAAGCAAACCCCGGTAGTCCCCCAGGCTCAGCTTGACCAGATTAAAGAAGTAGTTAACAATCCTAACCTCCCGGCAGATACCCAGTTAAGTAAAGTTCGGAACTTGATTTATGGAGATGGCCTTAGCCCCCGGCAGGTCGGCCAGATTTTACGCGGCGCGGGCGTGCCGGTTTCGCTCAAAGAATTTAATCGTGAAGTCGGGGCCGGGCCAAACGCCCTGCGTATTGGCGGCAACCGCCCTGGTTTCGAGGCACCGGGCGAACCGCCTGTACCCAACGAAGTCAATCCGGTCCTGCTTTCTTTTGTTTTTGGAAGCCTGATTGCCGCTCTGGTCGCCGTAGCGTTAGGTTTCGTCCTATCGCGCACTCTGATCAAACCGCTCCGGCGGCTCGAACAGGCTAGCGAACGAATTGCCGACGGCAACTATACTCTTGAAGTAGGGCCGGAAGGTAAAGACGATCTGGGCCGATTAGCCCGCAGCTTTAACAAGATGGCCCGCGCCCTGCGCCAGACCGAGCAGAAGCGAAAAGACCTGGTGGCCGATGTCGCGCACGAACTTCGCACTCCGCTTTCGTCAATTCAGGGCTATACCGAAGTTTTACGTGACGGCTTGATCACCAGTCCCACCCGGCAGCTTGAAATACACGAACATATCCTGAAAGAAGTGCGCCACCTGACCTCGATGGTCGAATCGTTGCGGGTGTGGATGAGCAACGAACAGGCTCTGGATCATTTAAATGTCGAAGACATTCCGGCCAGCTTACCGGCCCAGATGGTACTAGACCGCTTCCAGCCGACCGCCGAACGCAAAGAGGTGAGTTTGGAGCTAGAAGTCGCTAAAGGGGCGAACCAGACCGATCCGCTTGTCCGTACCGATAGCGACGCTTTGGGCCACGTCCTGAGCAATCTGGTGGATAACGCCCTGCGCTACACCCCGGCAGGCGGCACGATCCGACTGCGGGTGCTGGCTCCGGCCCGTCTGCCCGATAGCACCCAGCGGGTGGTGCGCTACGAGGTGCAGGATAGCGGGCGCGGCATCCCGGCGGAACATTTGCCGTTTGTTTTCGAGCGGTTCTATCGGGTGGATAAGAGCCGCGACCGCAATACCGGCGGAACCGGCCTGGGCCTGGCGATTGTCCGCGACACGATTCAGACCCTCGGTGGCGACGTGCAGATTACCAGCGAAGTGGGCCAGGGTACCACGGTGAGCTTCTGGCTTCCGGCGGTGGTCGAGAAATCTAACCGCAAGCCCCTGCCAATGCTGGTCGGCTCGAAAGCCAGCTAGAAATTCTTCAAATAATAAAAACAGGCCCGAAAGTCGCGCTTTCGGGCCTGTTTTTATTGACTGAGGCAAGAATTGCCTGAATATTTCACCAGGAGATAGTGGTCAGGCTTTGCGGGCAAAAGGTTTGGTGTAAATGTGCGTGCCTTCGCTGCTAAAGTAAGCTACGACCACACCCACGATAATTCCCAGGTCAATGCCGATGCGCGGCCAGAAGTTTTGCAGGTTGCCTAGCTCTGTCACCGAAGGGATAAAATGGCTCGTCAGGAAAAGCGGTAGCGAAAGCAAAATGATCCGGTTATCCTGGCGCGTCACCACGTTTACTACGTTGTTGTTATCGGCCAGCCAGCCAATATAAACCGTCGTCACGACGACCGCCAGCGTAAAGAAAATTGCAATAAGCTGTTGCTCCAGGCTGTGCCGCCGCCCGACGCCATAGCGCACCAACCGCCCGATGATAAAACCCGGCACGAAAGCAAAATAGCAGCCCAGCCATTGCCAGAAAAGGGCGTTCACGCTATCTGAGCGGGTAGACCAGATTGCCAGCCCGAACAAAAGGGTAGTCACTACAAAACCCATCACGGCCCAGACTACCCCTAGCAGCAAGTCCGGCCCTTTGCTCCGCGCCCGCATTTCAAGCTTTAGCTCGGTCAGGCACTCCGGGCAGACCACGACCGAAGCTTCCCAGTTGAAGCGTTCTTTCGAGGCAACCGTTAGTTCGGTGGGAGCGAAAGGCCGGTAGCACAGTCCACAGGCCAGTTGATCGGCTTGCCCGGTTTCAGTTGTATCTGGTTCGGCTTCGGCTAACCGTCCTTGTGGATCACTCAAAGCAATCCTCCTGCCGCCCGGTTGCCCAAACGGATTCTCACTTGACATAAAAATTATCCTGCTACCCAAAATAAATTAGAGCCAACCTTACCTAAAGGGGCTTAAAGCCAAGCTTATACCCGAAGCGAGGTAAGTGCAATAGGAAAGAGGTCAGGGTTTGCTAAAATCAAAAGACCGCTAAATTAGCTAATTGCTCCCGACTTCTGGCTAATTCAGCCGCTCCTGACCCCTGCCGCTCCTGACTAAATCGAGTTGGCAGGCAAGGGAGGTTGGCCTTTGCCCGGTGGTACATAAACTACCCGGCCAAACCCACTGTGGTATTCGTACTGCTGTCCACCCAGGCCCAAAATGATCAAATAGCCCGGCACATAACCCGGTGCAACTTTGCGGCCTGGCTGTGGATAACCCAACGACATATCGAGCCAGCTTACCGGCGCTACATTAACCACGCTAATCGAAGCCGCTTCGACGCCCTCGCGCTCGGCCAAATCCTCGGTCGCCAGTTCGATCAGGCGGTCGCGGTTGCCACGGTCTGCGCTGCGTACCCAGGTCGCATCACTCATAAGCTTGCCTCCTCATTATAAAGACACAAAGACAGTTAACTTGGGACGGGCTGGTTAAGGCTTGGCGACCTTTGCCGACCCTGAATTATCAAAAATTATTTTTAGCCCGGCTATGCCCAAATTATAGCTTCCGGGTGGCTTCAAAGCAAGCTCGGCGATCTTTGTAATTTCTTTGTAATTTTTTTCCAAAAGTAACACGTGTTAACCTTCTTGATCTGTTAAAATCGTTCCAGAGACCTGCTGTTAGTTCCTAGTTTCTTGTAAAGCTGAAATCAAGCAGCTTCCTGAGCGCAAGCTGTACTTTTTGAGGTAAATTTGATGGAAAAGTCCAAAGATTTGGTTCCGATAGAAGATGGAGCCGATTCTACTCCGGCGACCGTTCAACCTGAAATTAAAACGGCAGGCAAAGTTGCATCGCCAGAGAAAACCGCCACAGCTACTGCTACGACGGCAGAAGGTACAAAAGGGCTGGCAACCGATGCCGCAGACGCCAGTGGCCCCGGTACGACCCTGGCCCGGCCTTTGCCGCGCCCACGGGCGCGTCCGGTTCCGAAACGCCGTAGCAGTCCCTGGGGTTGGATTTTCGTCCTTCTGCTGGCGGCAGGGGCAGGCGCGGGAGCTTTCTTCTACGTGCGCAGTACGCAGACCAACCCGGCCTTTCTGGGCCAGACTACCCAGGCTACTACCCGCCAACCGGTGACAATCTCGATCAGTTCTAACGGGCAGGTGCAGGCCAACGCGGACCTGGGCCTGACCTTTGGTTCCGGCGGGACGCTGACCAGGCTTTACAAAAAACTTGGCGATAGCGTAAAGGTGGGCGACACTCTGGCCCAGATTGATGACAGCGACTTGCAGTATGGCGTCAAAAGTGCGCAATCGAGCTACGACCAGCAGCTTGCCAGCTACAATAAAGTAGCCGAAGGAGCCACTCAGAAAGACCTCGAACAGGCCCAGGCCGCCGTAGATGGCGCGAAGGCCAACCTGACTTCCACTATCAACGGCTCTTACACCGCTCAGGATGTCGCCAGTGCCAACGCTTCGATCAATAGTGCGGCGGCAAAGCTGGCCCAGACCCGGCAGGGCGGGCAGCCTTACGAAATCGCGGCGGCCCAGGCTTCGATCAGTTCGGCAGAATCCCAACTTGCCAGCGCGAAAGCGAACCTGGCAAAGGTGCAAGCCGGGCCGGATAATGCTACCGTGGTGAGTGCGCAGGCCACTTACGATCAAGCTCTGGCAAACTACGACAAAAGCCTTAGCCAGCTCAAGTTAAGTATCACCAATGCGGAAGTTAGCCGCGACCAGGCTTTGAACGCCCTTAAAAACGCTCAAGATAAATATTCTACGGCCTTTAACAAAAACCACAATGCTGATGGCAGCCTTAAAACTGCCCTCAAGCAAGAAGACGTTGACGCTGAAACTGCCGCTAAACGCTCCCTGGACGATGCACAAGGCACTTATAACAAGTCCGATGTCACCCTTAATGACGCCAAAGTGCAGCTAGACGCCCAGACGCGCACTCTTAAATCGCAGGTGGACAACGCCAAAGCCCAGCTTGATAAAACCAAGCAAGGCCCGACCCAGGCGGACATCGCCAGTGCCGATGCCAGCGTCGCCAGTGCGCAATCCAGCCTCGATAACGCCAAGAAAACCCTGATTGCTCTCACGCCGACTCAGGCCCAGGTTTCCCAGGACGAGGCGAGCCTGGCAAGTGCCCAGGCGTCGCTTGCCAAGTTGCGCGGCGGTACACCCGAACAAGTCGCCTCTTCCGAAGCTACCTTGCGGCAACAAATGGCGACCCTGGAAGACCTTAAACGCGGCGTCAAGCCTAACGATCTGGCAATTCAGAAGGCCCAGCTTGATGTAGCAAAGACTTCGCTGGAAAAAGCGAAAGCGGCTCTGAGCAACGCCACCCTCAAATCGCCCATCGCAGGTACGGTTGTCGCGGCGGCCCTGACCGAAGGCCAGACCATTACCGCCGCTTCGGTAGTCTACCAAATCGTGGACCTCAGCCAGCTTCACGTAGATGTAAACGTGGGCGAGAGCGACATCTCGAAGGTCAAAGAGGGCATGCCGGTGGCAGTAAACCTGGATGGGGTGCCAAACCGCAGCTTTACCGGCAAAGTTACTTTTATCTCGTCCAAGTCGGCCAACAACAACAACGTGATCAGTTACCTGACGACTGTAACGCTGGACGGCGGTACGACTAACAGCCTGTTAGAGACTTACCAGAGCGAGTTTGCCAAGTTGCAACAAAACTTGCCGAGGGCCGGTGGCGGCACAGGTGCGGCAGGCGGTTTCCCTGGCGGTGGCGGCGGGGGTGGCGCAAATCTACCGCGTGGTGCTTCGGCCCAGATTGCGGCGGCGACGGGTATTTGTGGCTATAGCCTTTCCAGCCTGTTTAACCAGGGTGGCACTACTACCGTTACGAGTCCTAAAGCCGGAATGACTGCCAGCGTAACTTTCTGCCAGAATTTGAAGGCCGGAGTGCTGGCCGTCCCCAACCGCGCCCTCAAAACCAAGACCGAGAACGGTCAGCGCGTAACTTATGTGGACGTGTTGATTGACCGCGATACCAACAAGATTGAATCGCGGCCTGTCTTGACGGGTCTGGCCGGAGACAACTACACTGAAATTGCCGGGGGAAACCTCAAGGATAGCGACCTGATCGTACTTAGCACCGCGCCTTCCAACCGTGGCACGACGACTAACGTCCTTCCTGGCGGTGGGCCGGGTGGCGGCGGCGGCGGTGGCGGCGGTTTCGGCGGATAGACAAATCTCTAATTTCAGCTTACCCAACGATGCCAGGGAGCAAAACCTGATTTTGCTCCCTGCCTCAACTTAGCATAACGGATGAACAAATGATCAGAGTGCAAGGAATTACCAAAACCTACTGGATGGGCGACGTCGAGGTGCAGGCTTTGCGCGGGGTAGATTTCACGGTCGAAGACGGCGAAATGGTGGCGATCATGGGGCCGAGCGGTTCGGGTAAATCAACCCTGATGAACATTTTAGGGGTGCTAGACCAGCCTTCGACCGGCAGCTACACCATTGACGACGAAGAAGTGGCGGATATGGGCGAAAGCCAGATGGCTGAAATTCGCAACCGCAAAATTGGCTTTGTCTTTCAAAGTTTCAATCTTTTGCCGCGCCTTTCGGCCCAGGCTAACGTCGAATTGCCCATGCTTTACGCGGGGCAGTGGAGCCGCGGTGAGCGGGAAGAGCGGGCTTTTGCGGCCCTGGATGCGGTCGGGCTGGGCGACCGCACTCACCACAAGCCTAAAGAGCTTTCGGGCGGGCAGCAGCAGCGGGTGGCGATTGCCCGCGCCCTGGTCAACGATCCGACAATTTTGCTGGCCGACGAACCGACCGGCGCACTCGATAGCCATTCGACCGAAGAGATTCTAGGCATTTTTCAACGGCTGAATGTCGAACAGGGTATAACCGTCATTTTCGTGACGCACGAGCAAGAGGTCGCCGACCATTGCCGCCGGATCGTTCGTATCCGCGACGGCCAGATCGAGTCGGACCTGGCTGTGCTTGAGCAGCAATGGAAATACCAGATTTTGCCAAATCCTTCGCTGGCCCTGACCCGGCCCTGATCCCTTGCTTTAGTAAGGGTAAAGTATTTGTTGTTGGATACCAATAAGCAAATCGGTCTGTGCAGAGGGTTTTTGTCGCCTGTTTAACCCAAAAGAAGTAAGTGCCAAATCATGAACATTATCGAGAGTTTCAAAATTGCCCTGACGAGTCTGGCTTCTAATAAGCTGCGTTCGCTCCTGACTATGCTGGGAATTATCATCGGTGTAGGAGCCGTAATTGCGTTGCAAAGTATCGGCGAAGGCGTCGTAGCGGCCAGCCAGAAGCGACTGGAAGTCAACGGCACGAACCTGGTTACGATCCAGCCGACCAGCCAGAACGTCGGTGGGATCGCTTTGAGCAGTTCTAACAATAATCTGACCCTGGAAGACGCCGAGGCAATGGCCGACACCTCGCGGGTTACGAGAGCCTCGGCGGTTGCACCCGAATATCGGAGCGGCGGGCAGCTTGTCTACAACTCCAAAAACAGCTTTGGACAGGCCGTTGGCACGACCGAGGCTTACCCTTCGGTACGTGAATTGACCCTGGCGGCGGGCGATTGGTTCACCGATAACGATGTAACCCAGTCCAAGCAGGTGGTGGTGCTGGGATCGCAAGTCGCTAAAGACCTTTTCGACCAGGAAGACCCGCTTAACAAGAGCGTGCGGCTCAACCGGGTCAATTTCCAGGTGGTTGGCGTTTTGCAAGCTAAAGGCGGCACCGGCTTTGGCTCACTCGATAGCCAGGTTTATATGCCTCTGACGACGGCTCAAAAGCGACTCTTTGGCCCCCGGCAGCAAGGCGCGACCGGCACGGGCAAAACTGTCAGCGCGATTGTGATCAAAGCCAGCGATACGAGTAGCGTGGATAAAGTTATCAGCGAAGTTACCGACCTGCTGCGCGAACGGCACCGTATTGCAGGCAACCAGCAGGACGATTTCCAGGTGGTCAATCAACAAGATTTGCTGCAAACCGCCAAAGACCAGGCCGCCACTTACACGATCT
Source organism: Chloroflexia bacterium (assembly GCA_038206175.1). GTDB lineage: Bacteria > Chloroflexota > Chloroflexia > Chloroheliales > Chloroheliaceae > 54-19. The sequence goes on along the minus strand of JBBRBE010000166.1, from coordinate 4,992 downwards.
TCCTCCTGGTGATCGCCTCGATTTCACTTTTCGTCGGTGGCATCGGTATCATGAACATTATGCTCGTGACCGTAACCGAGCGAACCCGCGAAATCGGTATTCGCAAAGCTATCGGAGCCAAGCCAGGGGACATTCTGACGCAGTTTATGATCGAGTCGGTTAGCATTTGTTTCCTGGGCGGACTGGTTGGCGTCGTCGGCGGGGTGGGGGCTTCGCTCATTATCGGCAGTACCGTACCGAGCCTGCCGACCCTGCTCAGTCCTTCGATTATCTTTATTGCGGTTGGTTTTGCCGTAGCCGTGGGTCTTTTCTTCGGTATTTACCCGGCGCGGCGGGCCAGTCGGCTCAATCCGATTGACGCTTTACGTTACGACTAATTTTAGCATTTCGATCCTGGAACTACAAAGAGCCGGAAAATCAAACTTGATTTTCCGGCTCTTTGTGGTTTAGACAACCGTATAATATGTGCAGCAGGTTGCCGAATAAGCTATAGTTGGACGGCCAGCGAAAGTCCTGACGTAGTTAGATTAGATTAGATTAGATTAGATTAAAATTGTTGAACAAGCACAAGAATTGAAATCGGAAAAGAACTTGAAAGAAACGAGGGGAGGCATTGGATGCTGCCGGACAAATTTCAGGCGTATTTGGTGGATAAACAGGGAGCCGATTTCCAGGCCGGGTTTGTAGAACTAACCGAGGCGGATTTGCCACCGGGCGAAATACTGGTACAGGTGGCTTATTCCAGCGTCAATTACAAAGACGCCCTGGCTTGCCTCCCCAACGGCAAGGTGGCCCGCAAATACCCGCTCGTGCCGGGGATTGACCTGGCCGGAGTCGTGGTCGAGTCGAGCGACCCGGCTTTCCAGCCCGGCCAGGCAGTCCTGGCGACCGGCTTTGAAATCGGGGTGAGCCAGCACGGAGGCTATGCCGCATACGCCCGCATCCCCGCCCGCCACACTGTGCCTCTGCCCGAAGGCTTAAGCCTGGCCGAGGCGATGGCTCTGGGTACGGCCGGCTTTACGGCGGCCCTGGCCCTGGCGCAGTTAGAAAGAAACGGTCTGCAACCGGGCCAGGGGCCGGTGCTGGTGACGGGAGCCACCGGCGGAGTTAGCAGCGTGGCAATCGCGCTGCTGGCTGGCCTGGGCTACGAGGTCGCGGCCAGCACCGGCAAGGCCGAAGAAGCCGCTTACCTGCGCGAACTAGGCGCGACCCAGATACTTAGCCGCGAGGAAGTAGCCGCTCCGAGCGACCGGCCTCTGGAAAAAGAACGCTGGGCCGCCAGTGTTGATTCGGTTGGCGGGGCGACCCTGGCGTATTTGGCCCGCACTACCAGAATTGCCGGTTCTATCGCCGCTATCGGCCTGACCGGAGGGGCGGCCTTTAATTCGACTGTCCACCCTTTTATCCTGCGGGGCGTCAACCTTCTGGGCATTAATATTGACGCTTGCTCGATGGAGTTGCGGCACACTCTGTGGCACCGCCTTGCTACCGACCTAAAACCAGCCAGTTTGATGACTACTATCGCCCGCGAAGTTCCTTTGTCCGACTTGCCCGGTGTCGTCGAGGCAGTCCTGGCCGGTCGGATACGAGGCCGCACCGTTATCAGGGTAGGCGACCTCTAGCGTTTTTTACGCCGAGTACGTGGGGCTACCTTGTAGCGGGGTAGCTTCTCGTCAATTTGGCCGGGTCTGCCGGAATAATGAGTGATAAGCCACAGAAGGTCGGTTTCGTCCATGAGTTTAGCGTGTTTTATCGGCTGGAAACCGCCCACTACTGTGCCAAGTTGCTCCTCGCTTAGCTCTTGCTCGTCGTAGGTAGCTCTATTTTGTATGCTATTTTGATAGTTACACACTGCTTTAGCCTTTATTCTATGCTGGATTTTATATTTTAGGGACTACCGATGCTAGAGCCAGGTTTTAGCTGCAACCAACTCAGCACCGAGTAGCCCAATGCAATGTCTGAATAATTTAAGACCGAGCCAGAAACGGGATTTACCCTAGTCGTGCTTCCAAAGCTTTCTGGAGTTGCTCATCCGTGAAGCCAGGAACGCTGCTGATAAGGTTGTTACTTTCCTGGCTGGTGCGGTGGCTTGTAAAATGTTTTCGCATGAGTCCACCCGAAACTGCATCCAGTTCCGTCTCGCTTAGCCCTTTTGGCTCATCGGTATCTATATCTACGTCCTGCGTATTGTCCTCGTCGTTCTGGTTGTTAAACATTGTTTTGCCTTTCTAATTTAGCTTATTCGGGTTTATCATCAATAATAAAATTAAGAGTTTGGTCTGGCTTTTTAGCTGTGCCGGGCTACCCTGCCGAACCTGAACTCATAGTAACTCAGGAGGAGATGCGCGGCATCCTCTTGTTGCGGTATTTGTAATAAAACCAGGCACAGTCAAAGTTATCCTCTAGCTGTAGGAGGCTTATCCTCTACTTGTAGTATTTGATGAAAGTGGGGTAAAACAATAAAAGGGGCGATTCTTACTCGTCGAGGTTTTTCAAAAGGCCGAAAAGTTCTTCTCCCTGGCGGCCAGGATGCGAGCGAGCGACGGGTTCGAGGTAGTGGATTTCAAAGTGAGGGGCAAAAAGGCGGCGCACTTCGGCGGCGTCGGTACGATAGGGCGGGCCGCCCTGCCGCTTGTGGGCGAAGAAAATTGCGATCAACAGGCCGTTTGGCTTCAAGAGACGGTGCATCGCTTCGACATAGGCCGGGCGTAAAGTCGGGTTTATGGCGCAGAAAAGGGTATGTTCGACTGCGCAATCGAAAGTTCCTGTGAAAGAAGAAGGCAGTTTGAAGAAATCGGCTACCTCGAAAGTGGCATGTTCACTTAACCCGGCGGCTTCAGCCTGCTCTCGGCAAAACTGGATAGCGGAGGGAGCGAAATCAATTCCTACTACCTCGAACCCCTGCCCGGCCAGCCAGAGCGCATCGTGACCACGCCCGCATCCTGCTACCAGGCAGCGGCCTGAGGTTGGGGTGGGGGTTTCTAGCCCTGATATACGCCCGTCCAGGAAATCAACCAGAGGTGGAGCGGCCTCGCCGATGTCCCAGCCAGGTTTGCCCTGCCGGTAGCGTTCATCCCAGAAAAGCCGGTCTAGCCTGTTTTGAGCCTTCATGAATTATAAAACCTGCAAGGTCGGTTCGGAACCGCCCCTGTTACAATGTTTCCAGATTGCTACACTTTTTACGAAGTGCTATCTAACTTAAAGAAGGTACGGCAGGTTCGGCATGGGCGATGTAATCGTCCAGGATCGTGACGACCTGGCTAATCACTTCGCGGTCATAAGTCCAAAACCCTTCAAAATTACGGTACACCAGTTTCTGAGAGGCTCCTGCCGGAACAGACCGGGTTTCGCTCGGAAATTCTTGAGCGACCAGAGCCATCGAGACGAAGTGTGGATTGTGAAGCACTACGAACCAGTTGTGCGAAAGATTTGTTTCGTCGGGCGTGGTCGGTTTTTCCAATTCGACCGGGTAGAGGTTGGAAGTCGTAGTTAACGGCACATCCGGTATACCAAAGATGTAGACCGGGTTGTTCAGGCTAAGGATGCGCTGATAGCGTTCTTCTTGCGGTTTGAAGCGGGAAAACTTCTGGAAGGCACTGTAGAACCGAAATTGCCCGCCGAGGGTTACAGCCTGGTCTTCGATCACGTGGCTGACTGCTTCCATACCCAGCACCGAGCAAGTGAAGAAAAGATTGCTGGCCTGGGACGCTTTTTTCAGGCTGGCCTGGCTTTCGCTTTCGTAATGGCGAAAACCCTGCGCCTCGAAGTCAGGCCGACCCGCCGCCAGCGCAATCATTTTGTTCATCTCCTCCGCGTGGTTCATCCCCATTATCCTATCCGATCTGATCTAGTTTGGTTTTTTGGCCCGGTCTTTCCCTCTCGAAAGTTCTGAGCCTCATCAGATGATAGCAATTTTCAGCTCAGTAGTCAAGGTTTTAGAGCCTTACGGGACAGATATTCGAGTCTGGCTCAATATTTACCCTCTTGCAAACCATTATTGCACTCTATTATCAATCAAGTCAGGAAAATAAAAACCGGTTTGCCGCCTGTACCAGGCTAATGGTATAATCGGGCGGCTGTTACCTCTCGGTTTAGCACTGCAAGAACTAAAAGATGTCGGTCTGGGCTGGCGAGGAAGAACAAAAGGCATCCTGACAAATTGACGTGATTAGTAACCAGAACAAGACCCTGACAAATCCCCAAACTATCCAGCCACCTCCGTTGGTAATTCCGCGTCGGCGTCCCTTCGGGCGCAGTACGATAATTTGGCTTTTAGTTTTTCTGCTGAGCCTGGGCGGGCTGGTTGGTACGGCCCTGGCCGATCTGATTCTCAACTATGGCGTCTCCTACGGCCCTAATCTCGACCGGGTAGCCAACGTCTCCCCCGCGCAGCTAGGAGCCAATCCACTCGGTATAAATGTACTTTTCAACGACGAACGAGACCCCAACAGCCCGGACATTGACCGCACTTTCGACCTGGTTAAAGCGGGCGGATTTGGTTTTGTGCGCCAGTTAATGCCCTGGGGTGCGGTCGAACCGGAACAGGGCCAGTACGACTGGACTTTTTACGACACCCTGATTGATAAAGCTCAGGCTCGCGGTTTGCAAATCCTCTTGCGGCTCGACCGTCCTCCAACCTGGAGTCGGCTCAAATACCTGGAAGGGTTGAGCGTCGAACAGAAGCAGCAATTGACCGGCCCACCGGACGACCCGCAGACGTTTTTCGAGTTTGCCGGGCGAGTGGCCGAACGCTACAAGGGTAAAGTCCGCTACTACCAGATTTTCAACGAACCGAACCTGGAAAGCGAGTGGAACGGGCGGCAGGTGGATGCCCGCGCCTATACCGCCCTTCTCAAAGGAGCTTACGAGCGGATCAAGGGGGTTGATCCGGCGGCCCTGGTACTGTGTGCGCCACTGGCTCCCACCGATGGCCCCGGTCTGAACCGCAACGACCTTTTGTACCTGCAAGAGATGTACGAAGCCGGAGCCGGC
>JBBRBE010000165.1:0-13683 GCA_038206175.1 Chloroflexia bacterium | reverse complement strand
GGCTGTCTGGTTCAATGAGTACGGCTGGAACGCCTCGCCAGCTTCCATCCCGACCGCCCAACTCACCTGGCGGCGCGTAACCGAGCAGCAACAGGCCGACTACACCGTGCGCGGCATCCAGTATGCCCAGAAAAACTGGCCCTGGGCCGGTGTGATCTTCGTCTGGTTCTTCCGTCAGGTCGGAGATATTCCTGATAGCCGCTCCGAGCAGTATTTTCAGCTTGTCACCAAAGATTTTGCGCTCAAGCCGGTCTATAATTCGCTCAAGCAGGAAGCTCTAAACTACCTGAAAGGGCAAAACTTGCCGACCCCCGCCCCCGTAACACCGCCGCCGCCCGCCACTTCGACCCCTATTCCTGCCGGGCCGGTCGGGACAACGGCAGCTAGCACGGCTCCCGCCACCGGCACTACCCCCAATGCCGGGACGGTCGCCTCAAGCGGGAATACCGGTTCGACTACAACGGCTGCCAGCCTCACGACAATAGTAGCCGCTACACCTGCCGGGACGGTCGTGGCAAACGTGCCGCAACCGACGCAAGGAGCTACCCCGGCTTCCTCTAACTCGGCCAAAGCCGACGACAACGGTAGCCTGGTTGTTCCGCTTATTGTCGGAGGCGTGCTGGTGTTAGGGGCCGGTGGCGGTCTGGCAACCTGGGCCATTCGGCGGAGGAGAGGACAGCCTTAAGCAATTAGTGATTAGCGTCTGGCAGTCTGTTTATAATTTCTAACCCTTATAATTTATTAATACTGCTAATCACTAATTTTAATCTTAACCTCTTGCTCAATCGTATATAATAAATCCAGGATGTAGGGGCGATAAAACGCCCCTTCATTTTGTGTGGAAGTACGGTAAACCCCTGCCTCCTCATCGTGTACATATTTATCCCCTTTTATCAATCTAATAGTGAAGGCCACACACAATGATCACAACAACTATTTCAAACGGTTTTCACCCGCCTGACGCTTCGACGTCCGTGCCTGTCCCTATTATTGAAGCCCAGGATTTAGCTAAAGAATTTGGAGACTTTCAGGCCGTCAAAAACGTCTCGCTAAAGGTTGGAGCCGGTCAAATTCTAGCTCTGCTGGGTCACAACGGGGCCGGTAAAACTACCACAACCCGCATGCTGGCGGCTATTTTGGCTCCTACCAGAGGAGTTGCCACTATTGGCGGCTTCGATACGGTGCGTCAGCCACTCGAAGTGCGCCGGATTATCGGCCATTTGACCGAGCAACCGGGCCTGTACAACCGAATGCGCGTTTTGGATTACCTGGACTTCTTTGGCGAGTTGCAGTCTATCCCCAAAAATATTCTACGTAGCCGGAGCGAAGAATTACTGCGACGCTTCGATCTGTGGGATACCCGCAAATTGCGAATGGGCGAATATAGCAAAGGGATGCGCCAGAAAGCCGCCCTGATCCGAGCCTTGATCCACGAGCCGCAGGTTCTGTTCCTGGACGAACCGACCAGCGCGATGGATCCTTACAGTGCCAAGATGGTACGGGACGCCATTAGCGACCTTAAACGAGCCAACCGCGCCATGATCCTGTGTACCCACAACCTGGTCGAGGCTGAAATCCTGGCTGACCGCATTGCAATCATTCGCAAAGGTGAAATTGTGATAGAAGGCACTGCCGAGGAACTAAAACAAAAGTTGCTGGGTGCGCCCCATTACCGGGTCGAACTAAATACACCCATGCGAGAACTACCACCGGCCATTCAAGGTCTGGAAGGAATTACCGTTCTAAACCAGGACGAGCAATCTTTTACCTACCAAACCGAACAACCGGACGACTGGAATCCACGCCTGTTGCGGGCACTCGATAACTACGGGCTTGGCGTGATTACCCTGAGCCAGGTCTCGCGCAGTCTTGAGTCGGTTTATCTTAAAATTGCCGGTACACCCGACGGAACCGGCGATAGTCGTGATGAAGTTGAGCAAGCTCAGCGCAAGCGCAAAAGTACCCGCCGCCAGGAGGTGTTGAAATGAGTGTAAATAGTACGCTAATGGCTCCGGCCCGACCGCGTTCTTCGTTCAGACGAGCTATGATCGTCACCCGGCGCGAAATACGGGATACCTTGCGAGACTGGCGGATTGTAACGCCAATCGTAACGCTGGTAGTAGCCTTGCCGCTTTTGCTGGCTCTGGTTCTTACTGCTAACAGCACCTTTTTGATCAAGCAGCTAACGCCCGAAACCTTTTACAACAAGCTACTACCGTTTACGATGCTGGCGATTGGTTTCTTGCCGATGTCTTTCTGCCTGGTAATTGCCCTGGAAACCTTTGTAGGCGAAAAAGAGCGCAATAGCCTGGAAGCCTTGCTGAGTGCGCCCCTGACCGACCTGGAACTTTTTATGGGCAAGTACATCTCGGCTACATTGCCGACGGTCTTCGCCAGTGCCACCGCTTCGGTTACTTTTTATGTGGTGATGGCTCTTTCGGGGTTGCAAATTCCTATTTCAGCCGGGTTAGCCCTGACCTTTGTTGGTCTGAACGTGCTGGAAGCCCTGGTAATGGTGGCCGGGGCGGTGCTGGTCAGTACCCATACCACCAGCGTGCGGGCGGCTAACATCATGGCAAGCTTTATCATTATCCCGATGAGCCTGGCAGTGCAGGCCGAAGCTATTTTGCTGCTGAACGGCCTCAACAATGGCATGTACTTTATGCTTCTGGGCCTGATCGTGATTCTGCTAATGTTGCTGCGGTCGGGGGTCAAAATATTTAATCGGGAAGAGATAGTAGCCCGCGAAGGCGACAACGTGAGCCTGAAAGGGGTTTTAAGTGGCTTTGGCTATTTCTTCAAGCGCACTCCCCGCGAAGGTCTGACCCACCAGAAAACCGGCGCACGCTGGACACCCTGGCGGCTTTACCGGCACGACATTCCCCAGATTATCGGTTTGAACAAAGGCGCATCGGCTTTGCTGGGTATCTGCTTGCTTGGTGCAATCGTGCTGGGCGTCTGGCTGAGCTACTGGCCCGAAGTACAGCAAGTCCGCCAGGAATACAATCTTGGGCAGCAAATTAGTGCGAATCAGACAAACCCGACCTGTGTATTAAACAGCGACGGCACTACCTTGCAAGCTGCCGGGTTTGGGGCTGTCACCTGGCAACGACTGTTTATCAACAACAGTTTTGCCGTTGTATTTGCCAGCCTCGCCTCGGTAGTAACGCTCGGTCTGGCGGGAATTGCAATGCTCATGGTTTCGATAGGGCCAATCGGCTTTATCATTGGCCTCCTGTTGCAAGCCGACCATAACCCGTTACCACTCCTGGCCGGGTTTGTCTTGCCACACGGCATTTTCGAGCTTACGGCGGTGATTATTGGTATTTCCGGCGGCATCAGGATGGGGAACGCGATTATCTCGCCGCCACGAGGTCTGACCATCGGCCAGAGCGTGCAGTTTTCGATTATCAATTTCGTCAAATTGATGGCTCTGGTAATACCGATGCTGCTAATTGCCGCTATAATAGAAGCTAACCTTACCCCTACGATTGGTTGCGCGATTACAGGTGGTAAATTCTAGCTAGTTGCCCACCAGGAACTGCTACTTGGAGCAAAGGCTTTTAGTTAAAGCCTGGTATGACCCTTGCGAAACTTCAGGCAGAGCAAAATCTAAAAGGCTTTTAGATTTTGCTCTGCCTGAACTGAAGGACATCCAGGTTTTGGCCCTTAAAATAGGTTAGTAATAAGCAAAGCATCGAAATCGAGGTTAAAATGACCAACAATAGCCTTAATGCTTCCCAACAAACCCAAAGTTTTGATAAAACTAAAATAAAAATTGCGCCTTCGATATTATCGGCAGATTTTGCCCGCCTGGGTGAGCAAGTACGTGAAGCACAGGACGCGGGAGCCGACTATATTCATTTTGACGTGATGGATGGTATGTTTGTGCCAAATATCACAGTAGGGCCGCTCGTACTGGAAGCTCTCAAATCCCACACGAGCCTGGCGATGGATGTCCATTTGATGATCGAAAGGCCAGACCGCTATCTGGAAGATTTCGCCCGCGCCGGGGCAAAAGTGCTGATGGTGCATCAGGAGAACGTGCCACACCTGCATCGCACGATCCAGCACATCAGTAGCCTGGGTTGCCGGGCCGGGGTAGTTCTGAATCCGGCTACGCCCGTGGCTACCCTGGAAGAAATTTTACCTTATGTAAGCCGGGTGCTGATTATGAGCGTTAACCCTGGCTTCGGCGGCCAGAGCTACATCGAATCTAGCACGGCTAAAATCCGCAAGCTGCGTGCGCTGGCCGACCATCTCAATCCGGGCCTGGAAATTGAGGTAGATGGCGGTGTAAAAGCAAGTAATATTCGGCTGGTGGTGGAAGCCGGGGTGGACGTGGTAGTAGCCGGTTCTGCCGTCTTTAACAAAGAGGAGACCGTAGCGCAGGCGATGGCAAAATTGAGGGGAGCGTTAGAATGATAGTAGATTTGCGAAGTGATACCGTGACGAAACCGACCGAAGCGATGCGCCGGGCAATGGCCGAGGCTGAGGTGGGCGATGACGTTTACGGTGAAGACCCGACGGTTAATGAGTTGGAAGAACTGGCGGCCCAGAAGCTTGGCAAAGAAGCGGCCTTATTTGTCCCGACCGGCACCATGGGTAATCTCGTGGCCGTCTTGAGCCACTGCGAACGCGGCCAGGAAATCTTGCTGGGCGACAACTCGCACATCTTTTACTACGAAGCAGGCGGCGCGGCGGTTGTAGGCGGACTGGCTTATCACATCTTACCCAACGACCGCTACGGCATGATCGATCCCGCCACAGTCGCGCACTCTATCCGGGGCGAAGACATCCATCTGGCTCCAACCGGCCTTTTGTGTCTGGAAAACACGCATAATCGGGCTGGTGGTACAGTCTTGAGCAAAAAGCAACTCGACGAACTTTGCGAAATCGCCCACACTAAGGGTGTGCCGGTTCACCTGGATGGAGCGCGGCTTTTTAACGCCGTCACCTACCTTGAAATCGAAGCCCACGAACTGGTCGCCAATCTGGACTCGGTACAATTTTGCCTGTCGAAAGGGCTGGCCGCCCCAGTCGGTTCGCTGGTAGTCGGTAAGCGTGAATTTATCCAAAAAGCGCGGAAAAACCGCAAGATGCTGGGCGGCGGGATGCGCCAGGCCGGGGTGCTTGCGGCGGCGGGCCTGATCGCCCTGACCGAAATGACCGAACGGCTGGAAGAAGACCATTTTCAGGCTCATCGCTTCGCCCAGAGCCTGACCCTGGTGACGGGGTTCGACCTGGATATGACGACCGTCCAGACCAACATCGTCGCAACCGACCTGAGCGAGACAACCTGGGACGCACCAACCTGGGTTGCCCGCCTCAAAGCAGAAGGCGTGCTGGCCGGAGCGATGGGGCCACGCCGCTTGCGCTTTGTCTTTCACAACGACGTAGGCCGGGCCGAGCTTGAATACGCCCTGAGCGTCATTTCCAGGCTGGCCCATTAGACCACTTATGACGCCTTTAGCTATATTGTTCAGGAAGTTTAGATGAGCGAAAAACCTACACCGGATAGCTTGAAAGCTTTCACTGAAGAAACACAAATTATCTGGGATCAAAAAGCCGCCTTCTGGGATGAGTTGATGGGCAACGAGGGCAATCGTTACCATGCCAACCACGTTGAGCCGACCGTCGAAAGATTGCTGGCAGCCCTGCCGGGTGAGCGGATATGGGATGTCGCCTGTGGCAACGGCACTTTTGCGCGTCGCCTGGCCGGGCTAGGGGTGTCGGTAGTCGCCACGGACTTTAGCGCAGGGCTACTCGGATACGCCCAAAAACGCTCTGCCCAGGCCGGTCTGAAAATAGATTATCACCTGATAGACGCAACGGACGAAGCGCAACTTCTGACACTTGGCGAAGCTCGTTTTAATGCGGTTGTGTGTAATATGGCTCTGATGGATATGACTACTATTGAGCCATTGGCAAAAGCGGCAGCCCGCGCTCTCAAACCGGGCGGACGGTTCGTGTTCTCTGTGCCGCACCCTTGCTTCAACTCTAATGCCATGACGATGGTGGCAGAACAAGAAGATAAGGAAGGGGTACTGGTGGATACCTATTCGCTAAAAATCTCAAGCTACCTGACTTTACCGCCCGGCAAAGGAGCCGGAGCCGCCGGGGAACCCGTACCGCATTACTACTTTCACCGGCCTTTACATGTTCTGCTTAACGCTTTCTTTCGAGTTGGTTTCAGCCTGGATGGTCTGGAAGAACCGGCTTACCTGCCGCAAACTCCGTCGCAGCAAGTTCTCTCCTGGGCTAATTTCAAGGATTTTCCGCCCCTGCTGGCGGCTCGTCTGCGTTTGTCTGACCGGGCGAAATAACAGCGAACTTTGTATTTTTAGTTTCTCTAAGTGTAAATTGGGTCGGTGGGGTTAATGTTTTATGCGATTTGATATTCTAACCCTGTTTCCTCAAATGTTCGAGGGGCCGTTAAACGATAGCATTCTGGGCCGGGCCAGGGCAGGCGGCTTGATTGAGGTGCATACCCACGACATCCGCACCTGGGGCCTGGGTCGGCATCATCAGGTGGACGATTATCCTTATGGTGGCGGGGCAGGCATGGTTTTTAGGCCCGAAGCAGTTTTTGGAGCCGTCGAAGAAGGATTGGGCGTGCCGCTTGGCTCGGCAGAAGAACCCGCCGCCCCACCGCCTTTCCCGATCCTTCTGATGAGTCCGCAGGGCGAAGTTTTCAACCAGGAAATGGCTCATGAACTGGCAGAATACCCCCGGCTGGCCCTTTTATGCGGCCATTACGAAGGGCTGGACGAGCGAATCGTGCGGCACGCCGTCACGCGAGAGGTTAGTATTGGCGATTTTGTCCTGACCGGGGGCGAACTGGCCGCAATGGTAGTCGTAGATGCCGTGGCGCGATTAGTGCCGGGCGTGCTAGCGGAAGATTCTGCCGGGGAAGAGTCGCATAGTCGCCCGCTACTCGAATACCCACATTACACCCGTCCGGCCAATTTTCGGGGCTGGGCCGTGCCGGACATCCTGGTGTCCGGCCATCATGCCCGTGTCGCTGAATGGCGGCTAAAAGAGTCCTTGCGACGTACCCTCTTGCGCCGCACCGACCTGCTGGCCCAACTCGAACCAACCCTGAGCAAGCAAGAACGCAAGCTGTTAGAGCAAGTGCGGCAGGAAGAAGAAACAACCGACGAAGATTTTGGCGGTTGAGCAGGTCAGCCCAGGCTAAGACTGTTCAACAATGTCAACCAGAGATTTTGCCATGTAAATATCAGGCTTACCCGGCCCGTTAGCGTCGGGCATTACACCGATAATAACAAAACCCAGTTTTTGGTAAAATTCGTAGGGATGTCGGCGTAGATTTTTGATATTTGCAATTTGCTTCCAGGTGTCAGTGTAAAGGTTTACTCCTGAGAGCGTGGTCTGATTGTTTTCATCGTCTGAACCTAACCACAGGGTCAAAGCTCCGCGTTGCCGAACCTGCTCTTCCAGGGCCGTCACTAACTGCCGTCCAATATCCTGTCCTCGGTAAGCTTCCCCGACTACTAAAGGATGAAGTTCCCACACTAATCCATCGTATTGCTCAATACCGCCCACCCAACCTACAACCCGGTTGGCTTCGTTAAGACCCACCAGACTAATCCGGCCCGGCTCAAAAGAATCGTAGACCTCTTTTTTAGCCTCAACGAGGGTAGGCCAGGCTTCCGGCCAGTTCTCTCTAAAACCTTCCACTAGAAGCTCGGCTACCTGCTCGATTGCCCCTTCATCCTGGGCAGAAAGACTGACTATTTTCAGTCTGTCATTCATTTAAGGCCCCTTTCAAAAACTTAACCTGACGAGATCGAGGTTAAACTCTAACAATTCGGGCGACTCAGGCCGTAACCTGCTTCCTCAAGTCAAGAGCTTTAAGCCAGGCGACTACTTCTTCGATACTTTCGTCCGGCGTGCTGGCTCCTGCTGTGACGCCGACGGTTTCGATACCCTCGAACCAGGCCGGGTTTAGCTCACCCGCACGCTCGATCTTGTAAGTGGTAGCACCTTCGGCCCGGCAGATGTCGGCCAGATGTTGCGTGTTGGAGCTTCTCGCTCCGCCGATCACGACCATCACCTGACAGGTCTGAGCTAAATCCTGAGCTGAGCTTTGCAACCGGGTGGTAGGAGCGCAGATCGTGTTGTGTATCTTGATCTCTTTCGTCTTGCCCAGGAATTGCTCGTTGACCTGCGTAACGAAATGCCGGAAATGCTCTAAAATCTGGGTACTCTGGCTAACGATGCCGATTCGTTTAGGCGGCCGCATATCTTTGATGTCATCGAAATTTAGCGTGGCAATCGTGTCTTTACCGGCCCAACCTACGATACTTTTGACTTCGGGATGAGTAGGTTCGCCATAGACGATCACTTTGTAGCCTGCCTTGACCATATCGGCTGCCGATTGTTGGATCAGCGTGACAAGCGGGCAGGTGGCGTCCATCACTTCCAAACCCTTGTCGCGGGCGGCCTGGATCACGTCCGGCGCAACGCCGTGAGCGGTGAAGGCGATCATACCGCCGCCAACCTTACTCATATCGCGGTCGTCGGTGTTACTTACGCCCAGTTTTTCCATGTGGTTGACCACTACCGGGTTATGCACCAGTTGCCCAAAGGTAGTAATGCTGGTATTGACCCGCCCGGTGGCCTCTTTCTCAACCATTTCTATCGCTTTGCGTACCCCGAAGCAAAATCCCATCTCTTCGGCCAATTTGATTTCCATATAATAGAATAGCCTTTTTAATATATTCTTCTTTGCTATAGCAAGCTTATTTGCTTGCTTCTATCCACCCTATTATACCACTTTCGCCCCTAGCCTCTGTGATAAATCTGTAAGAGGATGAGAAGCCCGCCTCCAAAGTTGCGCCCGCTTGCTATAATAGACCGACCGAAAGCTATAGAGTTAGATTTTAAGAAAGCTGAAAATGTACGTGATTGGCACTGCCGGGCATGTTGACCACGGCAAAAGCACCCTGGTTAAAGCTCTGACCGGGATTGACCCCGACCGACTGGAAGAAGAAAAACGCCGCGAAATGACGATTGACCTGGGCTTTGCCTGGTTGACCCTGCCGAGTGGCCGCGAGATCAGCATTATTGATGTGCCGGGCCACGAGCGGTTTATCAAGAATATGCTGGCGGGCGTGGGTGGTCTGGATGCAGCTTTGCTGGTCATCGCGGCGGACGAGGGTATTATGCCGCAGACCCAGGAACACCTCGACATCCTCAAGTTGCTGGGTATCGAGCGCGGCGTGGTCGCCCTGACTAAATGCGATATGGTGGACGACGAGTGGCTGGCTTTGATGGTCGAAGAAGTACGCGAACGGCTAGGGCAAACCGGCACGGGTCTGGCTCAGGCTCCCATTGTGCCGGTTTCGGCGCGGACGGGCCTGGGCTTGCCCGAACTCCTCAAAACCCTCGATGCTACTCTGAACGACATTCCCACCCGCACCGACATGGGCCGACCGCGCCTACCGATTGACCGGGTATTTAGCGTAAGTGGCTTCGGCACGGTCGTAACTGGCACGCTGGTTGACGGACGATTGACGGTTGGGCAGGAAGTAGAGATACAACCGGGCGGAATGCGGAGTCGTATTCGCAGCATCCAGATGCACAAGACAAAAGCCGAAAGTGCCACACCGGGCAACCGGGTGGCGGTCAACCTGACCGGCCTGGATGTGGCCGACCTGCACCGAGGGATGGTGCTGACCGTTCCCGGTTGGCTGGACTCGACTGACCGTCTCGACCTGCGGGTGGCTCTGCTGCCGGACTCGCCGGTTAGCCTGGGCCAGAATAGCCGCTGGGATTTCTTTAGCGGGGCGGCGGAGAGCCTGGCCGGGGTGACGGTGCTGGATAAAAACAAACTCGAACCGGGCGAAAGCGGCCTGTTGCAGGTACGCTTGAACGAACCACTGGCCCTGGCAAAAGGCGACCGCTTTATCCTGCGCCTCCCCTCGCCCAGTCAGACCGTTGCAGGTGGAATAGTGATTGACCCGCACCCTCAACGGCACAAGCGTTTTCAGGAAGATGTGATCGAAACCCTCAAAACGCTAGAAAAAGGTACTCCGGCAGAAATCTTGCTACAACGCCTCAATAGTGGCGATGGCTTGCCGCGTGACCTCCGCACTCTGGCCGAAGAAAGCGGTCAAGCCGTTAAAGACCTGGCTCCGGCCATGCTGCAACTGGTACAGGAAGGCCAGGCTCTCTTGCTGGCCGAAGATGCCGCCCGCGAAACCGCCATTCGAGCCGGGGCGACGCCCGAACTTGGGCCGTCTCAAGTGGTGGTTGGGGTGGCAGCCTGGGAACGCCTCAAAGAGCGGTCGGTAGCTCTGGTGCGGCAATTTCACGGCCAATTCCCGCTCAAGCGCGGGATGGGCCGTGAGGAACTAAAAAGCCGCCTGGGCATCTCTAGCGTCAAAACCCACAACCTGGTAGTCAACCGCCTCATAGCCGAAGGCGGACTCGTTGAAAGCGAGAGCAAAGGCGGTAGCGGGGCCGCCCTTGCCTTACCCGACTTCGAGGTACGCTTTAATCCAGCCCAGCAAAAACAGGCCGAGACATTGCTGGCCGCTTTCCGCAGTGGCCCCTATACCCCACCCAGCCTGTCCGATCTCGGCACTGACCCTAACATCGTCGCGGTCCTGATAGATAACGGCCAGTTAAAGCGGGTGAGCGAGGCGGTTTACTTTCTGGGTGAAACCTACGCCGAGATGGTAGCGGCAATCCTGAAAAAGTTGGATGAGCAGAAGCAAATCACCCTGGCCGAAGTCCGCGACCTGTTCGGAGCCAGTCGTAAACCTATTCAGGCCATCCTCGAACATCTCGACGAGCAGAAAATCACCCGGCGCGTCGGTGATGCTCGCCAACGCTGGTAAACAGGAAAAGAAATGGTTCAGCATTTTATCGTTGACGGCTACAATTTGATGAAATCCGACCCGGAACTGGCGATGTTCATGCGGACGAGCCTGGAATTTGCGCGGGAAGGCGTTATTAAACGGGTGGACAACGCGACCGGGCTGAAAAAAGCTTTAACAATTACGGTTGTCTTTGACGGCCATCTCAACGGACAGCCAACCGAAACCCGCCAGCGGCGAGGCCGTTTGACCGTGATCTATAGCAAGCTGGGCGAGACTGCTGACGATGTGATCAAACGGCTGGTTGTCACCTATACTTCGCCGGAAGAAGTTAAGGTTATCACCCGCGATTGGGAACTCAAAGACGCTGCCCGTGCCGCCCAACAAACTTCGGGCATGATCAAACGCCGCCCTGGCCTCGACCAGACTCGCAAAGCCAGTAGCAAAGACGATGACGGCGGAGCGGCGGGTTGGAATCAGACTACTCGCAAGAAAGGCCCGGCCAAACGTCCGCCCAAAGGAAGCCGCAAAAAAGGGCCAGGCGACGACGTTTACTGGTAAGCGGTGCTTTCACTCAGGTAGACCAAAACGGTGGTGCGCTCAGAAAGGTGAACGAAGCCGAAAGCAAACCAATCGAAGAAAAACTCGCCTCAAATTTCGCAGCTAGAAGTATCGCAACAGGATATAATACAGGTAGTGACAGGCCACCTGAACCTGTCGGTGGAGCAGTTCGAGCAGGCCAGACCCCCCAAATAAAGAGGAGAATAAAGCGTGAGTCCTTATACTTTTGTGCGTCAGTTCCGTACTACCAGCAGCGAAGGTTACGCCATCCAGCAGGGCGACGAGCGGCTAGGCCGGGTAGATTTACACTTTGCGGCTGAGAAAGTCTACGCTACTATCGTCCTGGAACGTAGCATGGAAGAAACCGTCGTAGCCCAGATAATCGAGGAGATTGACACTAATCTGGTCGGAAGTGCCACCGTTAAGCGCGACGATCTGAACGTGTGGGTCTACGAGGGCCGCGAGGTCGGCTTCTATACTGACAACGAACCCTACGATGAGGATGAAGATGAGGACGACCTGGACGAAGACGACGAAGATGAAGAGGACGACCTGGACGACCTGGACGAAGACGACGAACAACCTGCCTTTTAGCTAACTTGACATAAATACAGCTTGCTTTTGCAAAACCAAAGTTGTATAATCTCTCAACGAGATAGACTACTTCCGGGCGTTTTGGCCTGTGTAAATTTGGAACGAGCAGATAGGCCAGACGTCAGCCAGCGAGCGGCAAATCCCAAATCGCCCCTCCTGCCTCCTACCGGATGATAGCATCTCTAATTTTTGAGGAGAGGTATACCCCATTAGCATGAATAATATCGAAGAGCGAATTGCCGCCAGCCCGGAAATCGAAGCGGGAATAGCCGGTGGGTTTCGCCAACCGGATGATGACCTGAACCAGACCAGTCCCCTGCTTGCTGAAACCAGCCAGGAAAATTCAGTCGAGGCCGAAGAAGTTAGCCCGCTTTCGTTAATGGAGCAACTGCTCAACGACCCGGCTTCTTCGATCCGCACTTTTCAGTACGGTCAGGTGCTGGAAGGGTTGGTGATGTACAAAGACCGCGACGAACTGCTGGTGGATGTCGGAGCCAAGAGCGAAGGCATCGTACCCAGCCGAGAGTTGCAAAGCCTGAGTGCCGAGGATTTACAGAATATTCGGATCGGCGATAGCCTGCTCGTGTTTGTGGTGCAGCCACAGAACGAAGAAGGCCAGGCCGTCCTATCGGTGGACAAAGCCCGCCAGGAGAAAAGCTGGCGGGTGCTACAAGTGAAGCACGAAGCGGGCGAAATTGTCGAAGCCCAGGTGACAGGCTATAACAAGGGTGGCCTGTTGGCTAACCTGGATGGCGTGTCGGGTTTCGTGCCAAGCTCTCAGGTGAGCGGTCTCAATACTTTCCCCGAAGCAGCCAAGCAAGGCGAGATGGCTCGGTTGGTCAATTCCACGATGCCTTTCAAGATCATCGAAATTGACCGCACGCGCAATCGCTTGATCTTGTCCGAGCGGCAAGCTTCCCAGGTGCAGCGTGACGCCCAAAAGGAACGCCTGATGAACGAGCTTGAAACCGGGCAGACCCGCGACGGCATCGTGACGACCGTAACCGACTTCGGTGCGTTCGTAGACATAGGCGGCGCGGACGGCCTGGTTCACTTGAGCGAAATCTCCTGGAACCGAGTGGCGCACCCGAAGGAAGTTCTCAAGTCGGGCGACCGTATCAAAGTGTACGTGCTGAGTATTGACCCGGAGCGGCGCAAAATCGCTCTCTCGCTCAAACGCACTCAGCCCGAACCCTGGACGCAAGCCGCCCTGACTTACCAGCCCGGCCAGATCGTCCAGGCGACGGTAACGCAGGTAGCCGCTTTCGGCGCGTTCGCTCGCGTCGCGGACGGCATCGAAGGCTTGATCCACGTCTCCGAACTCTCGGAAGAGCGGGTCGAAAAGCCTTCCGATATAGTCAAGGAAGGCGACATCCTGACTGTGCGCGTCCTCAACGTAGACCCGCAGCGCAAGCGCATGAGCTTATCCCTCAAACGCGCCGCGGAGAGCTATAACGAGGTAGAGCAAGAACAGCCAGAGCGAGAGCAGGAGCCAGTCGAAGCCTAAACACACAGGCTACAAGTTAAGGTTTTGCTAAAGTTGTCAAATTTACTAGACGTTCGACCGCCCAGGAATGAATTCCGGGCTAAATTACCAAAATCGGTTGAAACCGATTGCGGAGACCTCAAAATAAGCTTCTTGCTGTCGGTTTGAACCGACATCCATAACTCAGCCTGGAAT
>JBBRBE010000164.1:0-13770 GCA_038206175.1 Chloroflexia bacterium | reverse complement strand
CGTATGTATCGGGCATATAACCGATCAGGTGCCGCACGGACTGAGGGTCTTTACGTACCGAACAACCGGCAATGTAAGCGTCGCCTTTGTCCGGCCTGATCAGGGTCGAGAAGATTTTGAGGACGCTCGTTTTCCCGGCCCCGTTTGCGCCGACCAGCCCTAGAATCTGACCTTGCGGCACAGTCAGCGAAAAGTCTACCAGGGCCGGTTGGCTTTGCCCGGCGTAGCACTTCCGCAAGTTCCGGGCGTCAATCATATTATAAACGTCCGGCGCGGGCGATGGGTTGGTTGAAGTGGGCGTTAGAGTTGCTTCACTCATGTGTTACCTGCTTTATAGTTACTACTCTAAGAATTTCCCTAAAAAGGTATTTGAGGCAGAAGTGTAATCTGGCGATATTACTGTGTGCCATGATGCTAACACATTCGCCCGGCTCTTTTCAAGTGCCGCCCGAATTAGATCTTCGTAATGAGCTTAATTTATGCTGGGAGGCTCTACGGTGTGAGGCTGCACCAGGCCAGGATTTTGATAAAGCTGAACACCAAAGCCGAAAAATGTTCTTGCCAGACCGCGCATTGCCCTTTTAGAGCCGGGTCTGGCAAGAACATTCTCCGTTTACATTACTACTGCTATTCGTAACGCCACTTGTAATACTGCAACCCGGTGTTGCCCATCTCTACCTGAAAGCCGACTGGATTAGAGGGGGTGTAAGTCATCACCCGCCGCTCGAATAATTGCACCAGCACATCTTTTTCGACACCGCCAACTCTGCTTCGTGTCCAGTAAGCCTCGGTAATAGGCAGGCCGGTCGCGTAGAACAACGGCTCAAACAGTCGGCCTTGATAAGTTTTGCCTTTGTCGTTTACGAGCGGGCCAACCGTGTTAAGGTAATTCCAGAACGGACTGGCAATAAAGTGATTAGTCTCGTTCACCCGATTAACCGCCTGGACATTGTAGCGGTTGTAAGTTGGGTCGGGTTCTACCCCGTTATAGAGTTGCACACCGATAGTGCGGTTGATAATGTCATTGCGGCTGTAAGGGTTGAAATCAAGGTAGATTGCAAATTGAGCAAAAATTGGGGCGGGGTTGGCCGGAGTCAGGTCGCCCGCTACCGGGGCGATAGAGGCAGGAACAGATTTGAAGGTTTTATCCCCCAATTGCAATTGCCCGCTCACCATTTCTTTGACCAACAATCCATTGGTGACATAGTAAGGATTGGACGGTAACAAAGCCGAGGCCAGGGTTACTTCCATCCGGCTTTTATCGTTATAACGCACGTATCGCCAACCGTTCGAGCCTTCGGCGTAAGGCTCCAGGAAGGTGTTGTAGCGCGTACCCCACAACCAGCTGCGTTTAACCAGGCCACGGGCTACTAGCTGGTCGGTTTTGGCCCATAAAAACTCCATCGCAATAAAATGATCAATTAGCAAATTATCGGGGAAGTTGTCGGCATAGGGGCCGCTCGTGTTGTCGATAATGGTAAAAGTAGCCGACGCTGCTACCGAAGTGGGTAGCGTCGCCAGTTGCAAATAAAACCCAACTGTTACGCTTCCAAGCGGTACAACTTTTATTTCAGTATTATACTTATTGTTTAGCCAGGCTCCTTCACGTGGAAGCGGCCCGCGCCATTCAAAAAGACCATCCTCACGCCAGCAGGTTTCGCCAAAGGGGATAGAACTGCCGGTACTGTCGGTAATTGCCAGTGGGCCGCATCCGGCGGGGCCTAAAACCCTCCCTCGTATAGTTAGAGCTATTCCGGTTGGGCCTTTCTCAGCCGAAAGCCGCATAAATGGTTCGTCATCGGTCTGGGCTGCCGCAAACGGCGCAGGCAGCATAGAAGCTAGAAGTAAAACCAGCAAAAATAAGCTGATCCTGGGTAAAGTCTTTGGAATAAGAAGCGACCGGGTGGGATTCCACCGAGTAAAATAGTTACCTGCACTCATAGTTATTCCTTTGCTTGAAGTACCGGACTTTTAGTAAGATAAGATAAGAAGCTTTAAGGGTTATAGCGCAAGTTTAATCTAGCAGCAGCGAGAAGGCTGAGGAAACCTTTCAACGACTATACAACGAATTACCAGACTAAACCAGTGTAGAAGCTAAATAGCTCTTTAACTGTGACAAAGTTAACGTCCCAGGTGTGAATTCGTTACTAGGATAGATATTGGAGTATGGTAGATTAGTTTTCGGGTTGCTTTGGGCGCAATTATGCTCTTTGAGAACTACACTCACTATGCCTCTTTTCCAGCGCCGCCGCCTTGACTTTGGGAGGTGATGCATAAATAAACGACGCCTAAAATTTGGCATACATATTGCTTCGTTATTAACAAAATACGTTATTAATCTATTTTAAGGGCTGAGGCGTATCATAACTGTTAGGTTTTGAGAACTGTTAATCCTTTGCAAAGGTTTAACCGTAACATAAATAGGAGCAGTAAATTTTTAGAAACGGTACTTTTCTGACCCCTACCTCAAGGACGAGGTTTTACACTGCTGTTAATGAGTTTTTGATTAAGACTCGGAAATTAGTCATAAATTTTAGCTTTTGACTAAAACGACTGCAATGGGAGACTGTTATAACCAGTGGGTGGAAATGGGCAAAACCAGAACAGTTTCAGGAGTTGCACCATAACCACCAGAATGTAAAACTCGTCCGCACTCCTTCGTCCTGACCTTTATGCTGCATCTCTACAGCATCATTTACTCAAGCGTCCTACCTTATTCTCCTGTTCACACCAAACTTATCACGGCCCATTGTTGTGCGCCGGTGTTCCGGGTTCATTAGAGCCTTGTGTCGCCGGGTCCAATTTGGCTATGCCATTTTTAAGGAATTATAATTTTTAGTAATTTAGGAGCTTCGATGAACATCAGTGACATGCTTTTGCTGGGGGGTTCGCTGGTACTGACCGCACAGGCGGCCCATTCCACCGCTCTCATGCTCTACGCCTGGGAAGATGAAGACCGCTACATCCGCAACCGTGCGCCGATGGATTTCGTACCGCCGCGCTTGAGCTTCACAGTTTTGCTGCCCGCCCGCCACGAAGAAGCGGTCATTCAGCAAACGATTCAACGGGTGGTAGACCTCAATTACCCGCCCGAACTGGTGCAGGTGCTGGTAGTAATCGAAGCGGGCGACGCCGGGACTATCGGCAAAGTCAACGATAAAATCAACGAACTATGGCGAAAGGGCATTGACCGGGTACGCCTGATTACCTTCTCCGACCCGCCGATTAATAAACCGCACGGCCTGAACATCGGTCTGGCCCAGGCAACCGGCGACGTCGTGACGATTTTTGACGCCGAGGACGAACCGCACCCGAATATTCTCCAGATGGTCAATACCGTAATGACCAACGAGAATATGCCCGTCGTGCAGTCCGGCGTGCAACTGATGAATTACGCCGACAAGTGGTTTAGTGCCTTGAACGTGCTGGAATACTTCTTCTGGTTCAAAAGCCGCATGCATTATCATTCGGCGGCGGGCATGGTTCCGCTCGGCGGCAACACCGTCTTTGTGGAACGCGACCTGCTGCAAAAGATGAACGGCTGGGATCAATACTGCCTGACAGAAGATGCCGACCTGGGCATCCGGCTAAGTGCCGAACACATCCCGATCCGGGTGGTTTACGACGACCACTACGTGACCCGCGAGGAAACCCCGGACAGCGTAACTCAGTTTATCAAGCAGCGCACCCGCTGGAACCAGGGCTTTTTGCAGGTGCTGGGTAAACCAAACTGGCGACAGTTACCGACCTGGCGGCAACGTTTGCTGGCTTTCTACACGCTGGTCTACCCGATTTTCCAGGCAATCCTGGTTCTCTACGTGCCGATCAGTCTTTTGCTGGCTTTTCTGACCAAATTGCCGACGCCTCTGGCGATTATCAGCACTTTGCCGCTCTACATGCTCGTCACGCAGTTCGTGATCAGTCTCGTCGGGATTTACGAGTTTACTTCCGTCCACGGCTTGAAGCCCTCGCTATTGACACCCTTTCGGTTGGCAATCTCGTTCTTGCCGTATCAGGCCATGCTGGGCTTCGCGGCGTTTCGGGCCGTCTGGCGGCACCTGCGCGGCGATAACACCTGGGAAAAGACCCGCCATATCGGGGCGCATCGCACTGCCGAACTCGAACTGAACGAGATTCCCACCGTGCTACCGACTGGAAATCTAGCCGCCTCAGTTGAGTTTAATCGCGGGACGGAGGAACTAAGCCGTGGCTAATAGTTTGCAAACACCCCTACCGACGCTTGCGCCGGAACTCGCCGCGCCCCAGGTGCAGGAGCGGTTGCGTCCTCAAATTCTAAGCGTGCGACTGGAACCGTTCCTGGTGCTGGGCTTGATGGTGCTGGGCCTGGTAGCGCACGGCTTTAATATGTTCAACTACCCGGCATTCACTTTCCTGGACGACGAAGGCTTGATTACGGGGCAGGCTACGGCGGTGCTGTACGGCCACCTCACGCCCTATACCTACATTTACGAGAATGCTCCGGCAGGCTGGGTAATGCTGGCGGGCTGGCTGGGCATCAGTGGCGGGCTGCACGCCTTTGGCGACGTGATAGATAGCGGGCGTGTCCTCATGCTGCTGCTGCATCTGGCTTCGATTCCTTTGCTCTACCGCATCACCCGCAAACTTGGCGGCAACGTCACGATTGCGGCTTTCGCCACGCTGCTTTTCTCGCTCTCACCTCTGGCGATTTTCTACCAGCGACTGGTGCTGCTGGACAACATGATGATCTTCTGGCTCCTGGCAAGTTTGAACCTGCTGCTGGACGGTTGGGGCCGCCTGAGCCGGGTAGTTACGAGCGGAGCTTGCTTTGGGATCGCCGTCCTGACCAAAGAGAGTGCTTTAATCCTGCTTCCGGCCTTTGTTTTCATCGCCATGCAGCAACGCTGGAAGCACCAGGGCCGCTTTTCGCTGATTGGCTGGCTCTGGCCGATGATCATTATCACAAGCTGGTATCCCCTTTACGCTCTGCTAAAAGGCGAACTTTTTCCCGGCAACCCCTCGATTTTTGCTCCTGGTTCCGCTCTGGGCCAGGTCTCGCTGTGGGATACCGTCTGGTGGAAATTAACCCGCGAGGGGGGCGGGTTACTAAACTACGACAACCAGTTCTGGACGCTGGTACGCAAAGACTGGTTCGGGCGAGATGGTTTGCTGCTGGCCGGGGGTGCGGTAGCGGTAATCGTAAACCTGCGGCGGGGCTTCCAGGATCGGCGGGCGTTAGCGGCAGGTTTGCTAGGGCTGTTGCCCTTGCTTTACCTGGCGCGGGGCGGGACGGTGCTAAATTACCAGATCGTTTTCGCGCTGCCTTTCCTGGCCCTCAATCTGGCTCTGGTGCTGGAACCTTTGCGGGCGCGGCTGCACATTCCGGCTCGACTGGTTGCCCCGGCGGCCGCCCTGGCACTCCTGGCCGTGGCGGGCAACTACTGGCTAAGCGGCGAACTTAAACCACTCTATAACGAAGTACCGGCCCAGGCCGGACGCGAGGCTCTGGCCTGGATCAAAGCGAACCTGCCCGCCGAGAGCCGCCTGATCGTCCGGGACGACTTGTGGAGCGACCTGCGAGAGGCCGGTTCGGGTGGCCCGGCTTTCCCCAATGCCCATCCGCACCTCAAGATTGCCTCCGACCGCGAGGTGCGCGAAGGCGTCTTTAAGAACAACTGGCAGACGGTGGATTACCTGGTTATAACCCCTAATCTGGAAAAAGATTTCCAACTAGCCAACAATACACTGGCTCTCGACGCTCTGCACCACGCTCACCTCGTCAAGCGGTGGACGGCTCAGCCCGGCACAACCGAGATGCACCCGCAGCAAATTATCGAGCTGTGGAAGGTGGATAAACCCGGCCCACTGGATACCGCCCTGCTGGTGGATAGTGCCAGCTACATCACGCGCCGGTTCGAGCAAAACGGGGCTTTGCTGGACGCTGACCGTTATGCCAGTTCCGAAGAGCAATCTTACGCTCTGTTGCAAGCGGTCTGGTCGGGCGACCGGGCCGGATTCGAGCGTATCTGGGGCTGGACGCGCACAAATCTGTTGAACAAAGACGGCTTGCTGGCCTGGCAGTGGCAGGACGGCAAAATTGTGCGGCCTCAAACCCTGGCCGGAGCCGATAGCGACACCGCCCTGGCTCTGTTGATGGCCGGGAAACGCTGGAACGACCCCACGCTGCTGGAAGCCGGACAGAAAATGGCCGGGGCGATCTGGCAGCACGAAGTAATCCAGATCAAGGGGCAACCTTATCTGGCGGCGGGCGATTGGGCCACCCAGAGCGGCACGGCGGCGGTCAATCCTAGCTATTTCGCGCCCTACGCCTACCGGGTCTTTGTGGAAGCCGATCCCGGCCACGACTGGCGCGGCTTGATTGACACGGGCTACCGTCTGCTGTTCGATGTATCGGCGGCTCCGCTTGGCGGGGCTAAAAGTGCCGGGTTGCCCCCCGATTGGATTGGCCTCGACCGTACTACGGGAGCCTTCGTGCCGTTGAAGATCACCCAGGACAACCCGACCCGCTACGGCTATGAAGCTCCGCGCACATACTGGCGGATTGCCCTGGACGAGCGATGGTCGGGCGATGGCCGGGCCAAAGCTTATCTCAGCCAGGCCGGGTTCTTGCGCGACGAAATAACCCAGGTGCTTAAAGACGGCCAGACCCGCAAAAACGCGGTCAGCGCAGTCTACGAACACGATGGCCGGGTTGTAACCGAAGCCTCTAGCCTCGTCGGTACGACAGGCGCAGTGGCGGCTCTCCTGACCCTCGACCCGGCGACCGCCAACACGCTCTACGCTGCCCGCATAGTCGGCGGTTTTAGCCGCACCGAGGGCGGCATTTACTGGGGCGAACCGAGCGACCTGTACGCCCAACAATGGGGCTGGTTTGGGGCGGCTCTCTACACCAACGCGCTGCCGGATTTGTGGCACATCCCGGCCCCGGCTCAAACGACTACAGGAGGGAATAAATAGATGGCTCATTCGCCGCTCTATCAGGCCCGAAACCTGCTTAAAACCAGGCTAACCCGTCGCTGGTTGCTGGTGGTAGCCGTTGCCGTGGTGGGAATCACTTTGCTGGCCTCAGAATTTGGCTACGGTTTTATGGTCTCGTCGCAAGGCGGAGTTGAGTTCGGCTTTGGCCGGGATACTTCCAAACCAGATCGGCGCGGCCTGACCAGTTCGCTTATTACTTCGGTGGGAACCAGTGTAGGCTTGCCTCTGGGTGGACAATCTCAGCCGACCCCCACCCCGACCTCCACGCCCGTGCCATCGCCTGCGGCGGCGGCACCCTTGCCTGCTGGCGTCGCCAGGCCGGGCGAGGCGACGCCACTTGCAACCGTAACTGCCGCCGCAGACCCGGCCCAACCCGGCCCGAACGCTACGACCGGGCCAATCGGTACCCGCTCGACCGGGGCTGCTCCGGCACTGGCATTTACACCAGGCGCGACCTCGGCCACTTCGGGCGGAGGGCCGTCTGCGACTGTGGCGGGCGGAGCGGCCTGGACCGCTACCCCTGCACCGACGGCGGATCAAACGGCTCCGACCCAGCCCGCAACACCAGACGCGACTGCCCCCAACCCGACGCCGACACGGGGACAAGCGGCCCCTACCTCGACTGCCACGCCTAAACCTGCGCCGGTGACGCCGGGGGTACCGCCGCCACCGACCGCCACGCCTAAACCGACCCCTACGATAGCACCGACCCCGACCGCGCCGGTAGTGCCAACGCTGGTTCCGCCGCTGCCCACCCTTACGGTTCCGCCCGTGCCAACTACCGGCGGGCCAACCGTGACTCCGACGCCTCAACCGGCCACGCCGACGCCGACGCCAACAAACGAGCCACCCGCGCCAACGCTGCCGCTGCCGCCTGTGCCGACAATCCCGATTCCGACGGTGGTGCCACCGCTAGGGCCGACGCCGACTCCGGCGGCGACACCTGAACCTGACCAGACGCCAACGCCGAATGCGACGCCAACAAGCGCACCACCGACCCCAACGCCGGGGTTGCCCATTCCCGTGCCAACCTTGCCCGTGCCTGTGCCGGTACCAACCCTGCCCATTCCAGGGTTGTAAGGCTTCATTGGTGCGCCATCGGCCACACCTGAAACCCAGGTAAACCGGATAGGATTAGTTAATCCCCCGGCCATTTCACCCCATCGGGGGATATGTTCGGCGGAACACCGAAGGTATAATCAAAAGAAAAGATTTAAGCTAAAAGAAACGAATTAACACAGGAGAACCAGTTTTGCAAGAAGTACAAAAAGACGCTCGAAATAATTTTATAGGAACCTCTCGTCCGACGATTTTGATGGAACCGGCCCTTTCGGAACGGGAAACAGTTCGCTTCCACACTCCGCTAGTAAACCCTCAGCTTCCAACTCAAAAGAGCTTTCGGTTTGGCCCGGCTATTTTGCTCGGCGGTTTGGTGCTGCTGGCCGCCTTCGCTTTTGGGCTGCGCTATCTCCTGCGGGAGAGCCAGAGTGCTTATATTGACGAAGCCGGTCAGATTCTTGCCGGTCGTTACCTGCTGGAAAAGCACGCCGCCTACGCCTATATTCTGGAATGGTCTTACGGTTCTTACCTCTGGCCGCTCTCGGCAGGGCTGGCCGACATCCTCGGCGGGTTGAACGGGGTGCGAATGTTAACCGCTCTGCTGGGAGTGATAATGGTCGGAGCCACCGCGATCAGTACGGCCCGCTTGCTCCCGGCCACGCTTGCCCCGCGCCAACGCTTCCTGGCGGCGGGCCTGGCTGGTCTGATTATGGCAATCATGCCGACTGCGATTGGCATCGGGCGGTTTGGAACGTATGATTCGCTGGCCGGAGCCGCTTTCATGAGCGGCGTAGCCATGCTATTGCCCCTACGCCGACCGGGAGCGGGACAGTCCTTTCAATTGCTGGCGGCGGCGGGGTTATTCTTTGTAGCGTTTCTGGCTAAGTATATTATCGCGCTGTATTTTCCGTTTATCTGCCTCTATCTGTTGCTCTCGCCGCTCTTAGCGAAGCCGCGAAACTGGCGGCAGTCCGTAGTAAATTTTATCGGCTTCGTGCTGCCTCTGGCTCTGTCCTGTGCCGCTTATTTTGTGCTGACCCGCAACGAATTATTAAAACTGCTTTCCTTTTCGACTGGCTATACCGACCTGAAAAGCAACGACCCGTTCTTGCAGTACGTCTGGGAACGGCCTGAAATCTGGCTGCTGGTAGGGCTGGCCTCGTTTGGCTGGGGCCACACGACCCGCCTGGGACGGCTGGTAGCCGTAACCGGGGTCGCCATTATCGCAGTGTTTCAAACCTTTGGCCGAGCCGATTACGATTTCTGGAAACACTCGATTTATATTATCTTCTTCCTGGCTCCCCTGGCGGGCCTGGCTCTGACGAATCTGACCGTGCGCGTTTTAGGCAATCATCAACCGCGCCGCCCACACCGGCCCGGCCTGAAAAAAGTCCGGGTGGTTGTCCTGAGTCTGCTGGCGGTGGCAATCCTGGCGGCGGCCCTGCCGCTTTCGTTGGCCCAGGCTAACTTGCTGGTGACGTTCTATCCCGACCTGACGCCCGCCCTACCCACCCTGCAAGCCCAGACCGCTCAGGCCCGCACCGTCCTGACCGACGATACGGCGGTGCGCTACTATCTCTATCCGCGCATTCCGACCGAGCAGATTATTGACCCGTTCTATTTCGAGTATCACGGCCTGGAGAATAAGGCGGCCTACCGTCAGGCTCTCACCGAGCGTTTCTTCGATGTAGTGGTATTGGACGGCTCGATTGGACCAATCGGCAAGGCTTTGCGGCAAAATATTGACGATGTGCTGCGGCAAAATTACGAGCCGGTCTACAGCCAGCCGAACCGTCACGGTACGCAGGTCGAAATCTTTCGGCCTCGCCAGTGCCAGGTCACACCCGCCCAAAACGGCTCGAAGGTTTACAGTTTCGGCACGAGCCAGCAAAACTGGGGCGGTCGGCTCGAAACGGGCAATTTGCAACCGGGCTTGCAAGTCGCTCTTAGTTCGGCGCGGGCCTGTGGCAACCAAACGAGTTTGCAATTCAACCTCACCCCCACGGCCCAGACGGTCGGGGTGGGCCATGAAGGGCCGGTCAGCCAGGTGAAAGCGCAGATTTACCTCGAAACTCCCGCCGGAGCCGACCCTACCGCGCAGGTTCCGGTCGGTATGATTGGCTTCGACCAGAACTGGCAATATCACGACGACGGCTACAAGCAAAACGTCTTGCCCGGTCGCTGGATCGAGGTACGCTGGCAATTAACCCAACCGGGATACTATCACGAACTCGGTCTGCGCTTTCCCACCGGCGTCAAAACGGCCTACATCGGGCAGGTCGAAATTCTGCCTTAACCGCTATTCGTAAGTAATAAATAAGCCTGTCACAACCTTGCGAGTGTGACAGGCTTTTTTATTACCTAAGAATAAATTCCTTCAAGCCAGCTTAGACCGCCTTCGCTCACCCGCAACGCCTGGTAAGTACCACCCATCGCACGGCGGGCGGTTTCCTCCTCGATCAGGCCCGAAGTAACCAGCCGCTCGATCACACCCTCCAACTCTTTAACCTTGAGCTTTCCTTCCAGGCTGCCTTTGTAGGGGTTGTTGGCCCGCGTTCCCAGAGCGGTTTGCTGCCCCAGAAGAAGCCGCACCAGGCCCGTCCGCCCGACTTTAGCCTCGCCACCGCTCAGCATGTGCAGACATTTCAAGACCAACTCGGTTAATTCGTTGTCATCTAATTTAGGAGCTTTCGGGGTCGGCTTAGAAACAGGCGGGGTTACGGCTCTTAAATCTCTCGCCCCAACCTGCAAGTTAATGCTTTCCGGGTGGCTTTCTTCCGGGAAGATAAGAGCCTCCGGGAGTGCGGAGAGGTCGTCGTCCGCACCGTTTGTCCGCCGAGAGGAAGGAAGGGCGGCAAAGGGGGCGGCGGCAGACTCCAGGCGAGACGGGCGGGCCGAGCCAGCTTTAGCGGTGCAGTTGTCGCAGATGCCGCAGGGCTTGACCAGCTTTTCGCCAAAATGCCGAGCCAGCAAAACCTGGCGACAGGTGCGCTCCTTGAAGAAGCTTTCTAACTGGTCTAGCCGGTGGTTTGCCGCCACGCCCATCCCTTCGAGGATCGTTTCCAGGCGGGCGCGGGCATCGTTTCCGGCTTCCTTTAGCTCGATATATGCGTCCCGCCGGGCCGGACTATACACCAGGAACCCGCCTTCGGCCCAATCCAGCAAGCGTAATTCCAGTTCGGCCAGGCTGATACCCAGGTTATCCGCCACATAAAGTAGATCCAACTGACGCTCCTCGCCTGCCGTGAGGTCGGCGGCTTGCCCGAAAGAAACCAGTTCGGGCAGGTCGGGCCGGAACAAACCCAACCGCACCTGGGCCGTGGGCGGCAGGTCGTAGCTGCGCTCTAGCAACCCGGCCCGCTCTAGCAGCGAAAGGCCCACCCGCAGCGTAGTTTCGTCCGGCGGCGGGTTCAGGTCGTTCAACCGCATCAAAAGTTCGACCAGGATCACCACTCCGCGTCGGGAGCGGCCTAATTGCCGGGTCAGAGCGCGATAAATACCGCGCAAAGCCTCCAGGTTCAGCCGTTCGCGCTCCTCGCGTTGCCAGCGCGTCAGGTTAGCCTTATCACTCGATGTGTAGAGCATCAGGCAATCGGAGGGTTGGCCGTCGCGTCCGGCCCGGCCCGCCTCCTGCACGTAGTTTTCGAGCGAAGCGGGCGGGTTTAGATGCAAGATATAGCGCACATCCGGCTTATCAATTCCCATCCCAAAAGCAATCGTCGCCACAATCACCCGGTTACGGCCACTGCTCCACGCTTCCTGCACCCGTTGCCGGGCCGTGTTTTCCAATCCGGCGTGGTAATAAGCCGCCGCTACACCCTGCCGGGTCAGGTAAGCAGCCACTTCTTCGCATTTGTCGCGGCTGCGGGCGTAGATGATGCCGGTTCCTTCCAGCCCGCTCACGATTTCGGCTACCCGCTCGATCCGATGATTGCCGCCAGTCTTGACCTTCTCGACCCCAAAGCGCAGGTTCGAGCGGTAAACGCTACCGCGCACCAGCGTCATCTCGCGCCCTAACTGCCGCCCGATTTCGTCCGCGACGGCAGGGGTAGCCGTGGCGGTCACGGCCAGCAGGTTGGTGGCAGGTAAATCGTCCAGCACCCTACGAATAAATAAATAATCGGGCCGAAAATCGTTGCCCCACATCGCCACGCAGTGCGCCTCGTCCACCACCACCAGGCCCAACCCGGCCCGGCTCAAAGCTCGCACGAAAGGCTGCTGGCGCAAGCGTTCGGGCGCGGCGTAGATCAACCGGACGCCGCTACCGGGCCGGGCGACTTCGCGCATCTGGCGGGCCGCTTCGCCCGGTTCCAGCGAGCTATTGATGATCACCGTATGGCCTTTGAGGGCGGCGGGCAGTTTGTCGAACTGGTCTTTCATGAGCGAAATCAAGGGCGACAGCACCAGCACCGGGCCGGGCAAGAGCAGGGCGGGCAACTGGTAGCACAGGGATTTTCCGGCTCCGGTCGGCAGCACGGCCAGGGTGTTGTGGCCCGCCAGCACGCTGGCAATCACCTGTTCCTGACCGGGCCGGAACTCGGCATGCCCAAAGACCCGACGCAAAACTTGAAAAGCAGCGTCGCCGACACCGGCACCTGCTTCTGGCGCGGTAAAATCCGGCACAATTTCCAGGCCGCTTTCCTCTGCCACGACCTTTACCCTACCCGCACCCGAAGCAGAGGAGGCGGGTTCTCTGGCGGGCCGTTTCTTCTCGTTAGCGGCCAACTCCGCCTGCCGCATCGCCCGTTGTTTCAGGCTGGCCGCTTCCAACCAGGCGGCTTTCTCCGCCTCACCAATTCCGCCCCAGAGCCGGGCAAGCTGGCGCAGTTGGAGCCAGTTCGTTTGCGGCCAACCCTCCCTGGCCTCGATCCGTTCCAACCAATCCCGCACCTCGGTCAGCTTCCCGGCTTTGAAATCGCACTCGGCCAGCTTTAGCAGCAGGCTGAGGCTGTTGGGCGAATCTTGCCAGGCCTTCAACAGAGCTACTTTAGCGTCGTCAAAAGCCCCGTTATAAGTATGAATTAAAGCCGCGGTGGTCAGGGTCGTAAAGCGGGCCGGGTGGGCTTGCTGCATCTCCGCTAGCACCTGGGCGGCCCCGGCCATATCCGCCTGGGCCAGCTTTAACTCCACCAGCTTGCTAAAATAAGTTACGAGGGTTTCAGCTTCGGGATACGCCTGCCGGAAAAGGCTCTCCGATATTTCCGGCTCCTCGATAGCTAGGAAAAGGTCGGTCAGGGCCACCAGCACAGTTTTGAAGCCGGTCGCAGCCAGGGTGTGCGAAGCCAACGCCCAGCCCAGCACGGCCAGGGCTGCCCGGTCTTCCGACTGGGTCGGCCCGCCTTCTCCCCCAGCCTCGCCCTCGACCGGCAAAAGCCAGCGCACGATTTCAGCCTGGCGGGTCGCAGTTTCTTCCAGCAGGTCAGCCAGGCTCAGGTTGAGCGGTTCTAGCCATTGGCGCAGTCGGCGCGGCTCAATTGGAGGCATCATAAATTTGGTGATTAATTATACTAAAACTAAACAACGGTAAAATGGAAAACAGACGTTTTCCATTTTACCATTATTTACAGTCTCGCGGTAGTTCTATATTAAGGTTAACAGGGCGGTTGCATAGTCATTTGCTTGACAAAAGGTTGGTAAGCAATAATTCGAGGGCGAGATTAGGGTCATACTCCATCTCCCGGCGGACCTGAGCCAGATCACAACGGCCCTTGCAGTTAAGTAAGCCTACTACCA
>JBBRBE010000163.1:0-14012 GCA_038206175.1 Chloroflexia bacterium | reverse complement strand
TCAAGCACTCCAATAGTATTCATATTCTCAAGGTATAGCGCACGGGTTGTCATCGGTTCTTTTTCCTTTCAAATCAGGACTTTCACTTCAGGGCTGGCTATTCCAGTCACGACCTCTGTCGTTCCCTGGCTCAAAAATCCTCGTTCTCGCTTCAAGCGAATGGCCTGTACAAATATTTAGGGAGGTTAAACTCCGCCTTTAACGTACCATACAAGCAACTAGCAAGCAATTAGCCTTTAGACCAATCCGCAATCCACAGGCTCTATTCCCGGCTTGACAGTTGGGCCGTTTTGGGTCAAAATCACCAGGGCCGGATACCTCAGAAGCAACCAGGCTCTAGTTGAGATAAGGATAGCGGGTGAAATTTCTTTTTTCCAGACGCGAAGCGACGGCGGGAGACCGGCCAGAGGATAAGAACCGGCAAGAATTTGACGACCTGGCGGAAGCCGTGCGCGTCGCTTACGCCGGGGCCGCCCAGCAACCCCAGGCTACCCTCGACGCGACCAAGAGTTTGCTCAAACGGGTTCGGACTACCCGCAATCTGGATAAACAGCAGCGTGAAATCCTGGCGGCTTATGTGCATGATGCCGCCGGACACGCCTACCTTGAACTGGGCCAGAGCGAAGCCGGACTTGCCGCCCTCGGTCGCGCCCTCAAAACTTACCAGAACTTGCCCGACAAAACTCCCCAGATCAACAATCTGCTCAACCAGTCGCGGGCCTGGATGCTGCGAAACCGGCTCGAACCGGCGGCCAGGCTGTTAGAACAGGCTCTGGTCGTCGCCAAAGAAAGCCGCTTACCCCACCTGGAAGCCGATGTACTTTTCAAGTTGGGCGTCCTGTACAACCTGACCGACCGGCCCGACCGCGCTCAGGAGATTTTCGGGCGTGGCCTTCTCCTGACCCAGCAGATCAATCAGCCCGTGATGACGGCAACTTTTCTGGCTCAATTCGGCCAGCTTTACCTGCAAAAGGGCGATCTCGATAAAGCCCGCGATTATTACGAACGCAGCCGTACCGTCTTCGAGGAGGCCGCCGACCTGGACAACCTGATGATCAGTTACGGCCAGCTTGACCAGTTAGCCCGGCAGCAAGGCGATTATGGGCTGGCTCTCGATTACGCCCGCAAAGGTTTGGAACTGGCCCGTGGACAGGCCAACACCCGCGAGGAATTGATCTTCTTGCAGGACTTGAGCCGCATCTGCCAGGCTCAGGAAAACTTCGACGAGGCCGCCGAGTTAGCCCGGCAAAGCCTGACGCTGGCTCAGAAGATCAAGGATCGTCAGACCGAAGTGCGAAGCTACCAGTTGCTCAGCACAATTTGCCTCAGCCGCCAGGATTGGGCCGAGGCCGGGCAGTGGATCGCCCTCGGCCAAAAGGCGGCTCAGGAAATTGGCGACGGCGCGGCTCTGGCTCTTTTCCTCAATGACCTGACCGACCTCAAACTGGCCGAGGGCGACCCGACGGCTGCCCTGGCTTACCTGCGGGAGATGGCTGCTCTTTTCAAAAATAAAAAAGACATTTCAACCCTGGTTACGGTTTACCTGCGCATGGGCGATTTGTACCTGGAGAATTTGCACAACCCGGCAGGAGCAGCAGAGATGGCCGGATTGACTTTCGAGCTGACCACCGAACAGGACGGGCAGCAGGCGATGTTCGCTTTCACCTCGACTATGCGGCTGATTCAGTTGATGGCGCAGGGAAATTATTACGGCGAAGGCTTGCAGGTGTCGGGGCAATGCCTGGAACGAGCCAATCTCGAACTCAAAGGACGGGCCAAACGCAAAGGCAACCCGGACGGACAGGGACGCTGGCTTTTGTTTGTTCAGGTGCTCGTCGTTCTGGCCGGAACGCTGCAAGACCTTAAATCAGGCCAGACCGAGCATCAGGGCAAAGTCAAGGAAATCCTGGGCCAGATGCTGACACGCTTTGGCGATACTTTTGCTCTGGACGCCTGGACAACCGAAATGTACGAAAGGTTAAAATAGTTTGTCCGGCGCGACTCAACCATCCCAACCCGACTTGACCCTACCCGAAGCGGAAGCCGTCCCTCCCGCCTTATCGTCAACCGAACCGCGCCGCGGCTGGCAACGCTGGCAATCTCACGGTCTGGTGCTGATCCTCTACACCCTTTTGACCCTGTTCTACCTGGGGCCGCTCCTGGCCCGCTTCACCACGGACGTACCTTTTGGCGGCGATAGCTGGATTTTCTACTGGGATTTGTGGTGGGTTAAAAAAGCTCTGACCGAACTCGGCACGAATCCTTTTTATACTACCTATGTAAACTTTCCCGGCGGAGCCAGCCTTAACTTTCACACCCTGGCCTTTCTGGATGGGCTGCTGGCGATTCCTTTGCAATGGCTGGGCCTGAGCCTGGCCGGAGCGTACAATAGCCTGGTGCTGTTTGGGTATGTCTTTAGTGCTTACGGAGCTTTCTTGCTGGCCGATAAAGTAGTCGCGGACAAGCCGAGCGCGTTCGTGGCCGGGCTGATTTTTGGTTTTAGTCCCTTCCATTGGGCGCATCTTAACGGGCAGCTAAATTTCGTCTCAATCCAGTGGATGCCCTTCTATGTTCTGTTCCTGCTCAAGGCGGCAGACGACCCGGTTCGGACCCGGCGCACCCAGGCGGTGAACATCGGGCTGGCGGCTCTTTTTCTGGCCTTGAACGCGCTGACCGAGTGGACGCTGGCGGCTTTCCTTCTAATGTTTACCGCGCTGTACGCCCTTTACCGACTGTGGCAGGAACGGCAGGAATGGCGAACGATCTTGCTCGGCCCCTGGTTACGAATCGCCCTGGTTGTAGGACTTTTCGTGGGTCTAACTGCCCCGGTTCTGCTGCCGATGCTGGGCGAGGCCCGCAGCAACCAGAACATCAAGTACGATCCGCAGGAAAGTGTGGTCTACTCCGCCGATCTGCTGAGTTTTGTCACGCCCTACGAATTTCACCCGGTGCTGGGTAATTGGAGCCGGAGTCTGGCCCAAAAGTTTAGCGGCAACCCGGCGGAACGCACCGCCTACCTGGGCCTGACCGTCCTGGTACTGGCTGCCGTCGGCTGGTGGACCGGCCGCAAGAAAGGCATCGCCCGCCAATCCTTAGTACTCAGTCGCCAGAATTCAGAAATCAACCAAATCTCGCCCGCCCGGTCGAGCTTCTGGGCCGTCACGGCCCTGGCTTTCGGTCTCCTCTCGCTCGGCCCGCTTCTGCACGTCGCCGGACGCTCGGTTTTCACCGTTTTCAAACTGATGATCCCGCTACCTTACGCCACGCTTTACTATTTGCCCTTCTTCTCGATCATGCGAACTCCGGCCCGCTTCGCCCTGGTGGTAATGCTGGCCCTGGCAGTTCTGGCGGCTTTTGGGCTGAAAGCGATCAGCCGACAACTAGCAGCAGTCGGCAGAGGGCAGACCGCGAAGGGTGGCGAGAAAACCAGCCCAATCCCGAAGGCAGGACGGCGGACAGCCTCTTTCTACTCCTACGCTTCCTGGTTGGTCGTGGCAGGAGCAAGTTTGCTGATCGCCTTCGAGTTCGCTCCCTACGTGACAACCGCGTTCCCCAACGTGCCGCCGATCTACGACCCGATCCGAAATGACCGCGACACCAGCCACGCAGTTTTAGAACTGCCGTTGCGCCAGATTTCGCACTATTACATCGCACAACCGGCCTACGATAAACCCATGATCGGCGGCTATCTGGCCCGGCAGGTCGAAAACCCGTTGATCGAGCAAAATCCGGCCCTTAAAACTCTGGCTTTGCGGCTTCAAACGGGTGAGGCCAGTCAGGAACAGTTAGGCCAGGCCCGCGTGCGCTACGTAATGGTCAACTGGTGGCTCTTGAGCGAAACCGAAAAGCCGCAGATGCAGACGGCTCTCCAAACTATTTTTGGCCGCGCCCCGGACGCCGAAGAGATGGAACCGGACGGCTCCCGCTTGCGCCTGAGTCTGTATATCGTCAAGCCCTAGCTTATCCGGGCTTGCGGGCCAGCGCGATCAGGTGTAGGCTGGTGTTAGGGTACGGCGGTAAGCTCGAAATAGCGCGGGATTAGCTCGGTTTTGCCAAATACTTCTAACTCGTCGGAGCCGATCCGCCCGTGGAGGAAAAGCAAAAGGTTGGAGGCCGAACCACGCAGGGCGACATCGCCTTTCGCGTGCTGCTTCGTTACGACCAGACCTTCTGGCCCGAAAGTCAGGAGCCATTCGCCCGGCCCATCGGTGCGGTGGAGGTGATAGGTTTCGCCGCTCCCGGCAGGGTTTTTGCCTTTGCGCAGGCGCGAAGGCAGCAACACGTCGAAAACCCAATCAATTCCGTCCAGGGCCAGTTCCGGCTCTAAAGCCGCCACTGCCTCCCGGCTGACCGCCTGCTGCGCGTCCCAGCGATGGATCAGCACCTCGATAGCCTGAGTACGCGGCCAATGTGCGGCTTTTTGCTCGTTACCCCAGGTCCAAACTGGCTCGTCTGGCCCGACCTCGGCCAGGGTTTGCACGAGCCTGGCCGCGCCCTCCTCGAACCAGTCCACCAGGGCTGACGGAAGAGCGGCCTCGCGGGGAACCGCGCCGCCCAGCCAGGGTATGTATTGAGGCGGCATAGCCATGTATGGCAGCATTTCCTTGAAAGGCAAGGGCGTTTGTCGCCTCGAATGAACAAGTTCCCTCACCCAGCGATGCACCCCGCCCAGATGAAGCACCAGATCGACCGAGTTCCAACCGGGACAAGACGGCACCGCCGGAGCGGGAGCTTCTAGCCGCTGCCTGGCCGCCGCCGCAAAAGCCGCCGCTTCCCGCTCGATTGCGCCTAAATAAGCTGTTTTTTCCATCTAACATCCTCTCTTTCGCCCGACGATCTTTTCCAGCACTCGTTATGCTGCTTGCATTATAACCCTTGAATATCTCGAAGCCAAACGGATTAGATGGTCGTAAATGGGTTCATCCGCATTTTTAGTGATAAGCTCTCAGGTTGAGGCGTCTCCAGTTCAGCCTTGTCTGAAAATTCTATTAAGTTAGCTTAAAGCCCGGTTCCCGCAGGTAATACTTCTAGCTGCAATTTTCGGGAACGCTTGCTCCCATATCTTGAACCAGTCGGTAGCGCAGTTGCTGCGCATCCCAGTAGATGCCGAAGCCTTGTATGGTCACGTTGCCCTGCGGATCAAGCGTCACGAACTGCACCGGCATCTGTACTGTCCGGCCATCCCGCACTTTCTCGGTGTCGCTGGGAGAGAAAGCGATTTGATACTGCGCGTTCTTGAAGTGATCTTCGGGCAGTCTGAGC
This sequence comes from Chloroflexia bacterium, assembly GCA_038206175.1. GTDB lineage: Bacteria > Chloroflexota > Chloroflexia > Chloroheliales > Chloroheliaceae > 54-19. The sequence continues at coordinate 8,750 of JBBRBE010000163.1, read as the reverse complement.
AAACACTGTCCCGCCGATGTGATTGTTAGGTTTTTAATGGTGAAAACCACCGACAGTTTGCCGGTCGCGTCGGTTTGCACAATCGCAACCTCAGTCCCCACTGCATTCCGCTCCATCTTCAGGCCACTCTCTTTCGCTTTAAGAGCCGACGGCACATACGCTACCACGTAAGTGCGCGGGGCAGGCGCGGTCAGCGTCCCAGTACCAATGACTTTCCAGCCCGTGCCTAGCAAGGTCAGGGCTGCTTTTTCGAGGTTTGCTGTGGTGCTGCTGGTCGGTGCGGTGGTCGTTTTAGCCTGGGCAGTTGTGGGCACTGTCGTTAGCGTTGCCGGTGCGGTGGCCGCCTGAGTTGTCGCCATCGTAGGAGCTGTGGTCAAGGCACGAGCGGCGGTCACAGTAGCGAGGGAAGGCGCAGTTGGCGCGTTAGCCAGTTGTGTATTTACGGCAGCCGATACGGGTGTCGCCAGTGAAGAGGTAGTGGCCGGCGTGGCGTTTCCGGTAGGCGGCGCAGCCAGGGAGGTTGTAGTTGTCACGGTAGCATCGCCGCAGGCAACCAAAGTGAAAGCGGCCAGCAGAAAAGTGAGCGCACTCAGTAGAGCCGTTCGGTAATTATTCATCGTCATTGGTGTCCTGTTCTAATTTTGTGAATACCATCTGCGTAAGCCTCAGTATGATCGACACCCATAATAATGCAGTGGCTAGAGCAGGGTTACGCTTACGCTCGCAATATGTGACTGAAATCACACTTCGGAGTTCCTCGAATAACCGAACATTTTAGGGTTCTACCGCACTTTTAGTGAAAAAGGAAACCAGTCAGCTACACCGGATGAATATGAGCTTTAGTTAATCAACGTTTGTGCCTGATTTATTCCTTGATTACATTCGTTCACTAAAAGTGCGGTAGAACCCTAAAATGTTCTGCTAAAGTAGTTTTCGGCTTTCGTTTCAAGTAGGTGATTTACCGGCTATTGAAGAACCGACTTCTAAAAGTAATTGTTGAATTTAAGCCTTTTCTCAAATCGGAGATTTCTGTTTTGCTAACGTGCGGTATAATAGACCGAGGCTCCTTTCCTTTACACTTATAGTCGAACCCAAACCGCTTGAAACTCGCCAGGAGAAGCGCGTGAGATGCTCTAGTTGTCGTACTCTACAGCCGCCGGAAGTGTTGTTTTGCCCCGCTTGCGGAACCCTCTTGCAAGTGCCGGGCCTGGCGAGACCGCTTGACCGGCCCACCTCCAGGGCCACCGCCGCCGCCGAAGAACCCGCCGATGCCGTTACACCAGCCGAGCTTTCGGTTAACCAGTTGCTCCGGGTTAGCCGGATGCGCGACAAAGTTGCTCCGGTCAGCCATTTTCAGGCCGAAACCAGTTCCCGGTCGGAAGCTTTACCTTTAGAAGTGGCTTTGTCCCCTCAATTCCAGGCCCGCCAGGGCTGGCAACCTTCCGACCCTACGGTTGAGCCGTTGACCGTCCACGAACACCAGCAGCGTTACGGATCGCTCGAACTACCGCCCGACCCACCTGGCCCGACCTGGGGCGTTGCGCGGAAGCATTTCTTCTATACCGATGCACAGGGCGAAACTATCATCGCGCCTCTGGCGCACCCGCTCCGCCGGGCCGGGGCGGGCCTGTGTGACCTGGCGATACTGAGCGGGGTAATAGTGGTAGTGGTCTGGTTTGCACGGTTCCAGAGCCAGGGTAGCGCAACAGAAGCGGCCTGGGCTGCCGGAAAATCAATTCAGCGTACCCTGACCGATTCGGAAGCCTTTCGCCTCAGCCTGATCGCTTTCGGGCTGATCTGGATACCGGCTTATTTCAGCTATCAGAGCCTGCTGACCGGCTTCAACGGCCAGACCATCGGCTCTCGCCTGCTGCAATGCCGGGTAGTCCGGCGGGAAGGCCGTTTTGCGGGCATCCTGGCGGCTCTCGTCCGCACCATGTATATAACGCTGCCGCAGATAGCCGGACTGGTACTTCTGCTGACCTTGCCCGACACAGACGGGCTGGGACTGGCGATGGCTCTAGTCGTCGCGGCCCTACCCTATCCAACTTTCCCATGGGCCGCCTTCGACCAGACCCTCAGAGGCCGCACGACCTTCTGGCCGGAACTTACGTGATTGACACGCGGCCCGCCGAGTAAGTCGAGCGAGCAGGCCAAACAAAAAGCTCAACCATTTACGGTTGAGCCTGTTTGTTGCAAAGAGTATTTTTTACTCCGCCAGGGGTTACTTCCAGATTTCGCCGATGAGCTTCTGGGTTTCCTCGACGCCGCCTTCGTTAAGCGTGCCGCGTACTTCTTCGTGGTTCTTCTTGAGGTCGCGGGCCACTACTCCCGGAATGAGACGCTGAATTTCCATCATGAAATCAGCGTTGTCTTTCACATTGCGGGCGGCCAGGTCAGCCGTCTCACGGTCGCCCAGCATTACCGCCGTGGTGTGTAGCATCTCGTAAGAGATCAGGCTCAGGCCCAGGGCGGTGTAGTCGTCACGGAAATTCTTGGAAACTTCCTCGGAGCGGAATTTATCAATCACTCCTGCCGCTACGCCAGCCACCGCCGCTACACCCTGCTTGATCGGGCTATTGGCTGCGCCGCCCAATTGCTTCAGGCGGTCTTCCAGGCTCTCCTGGTGATTCTTCATCGTGACTGCGAATTTGCTAAGCTTGTCGGCTACTTCCGGCTCGTCCTTGTTCTCTTTTACCTGCTTGTCAATTGCCTGATAAATGTGCTGCTCCAGCGAGAGCATGTCACTCACGTACTTTTGCAGAATAGTTTTAGCGTCTGCCATTTTTGGTTTTCTCCTTTACTTCATCAAAGCGGCCAGTCCAGGCCCGGCACTACCGGGCGCACTTGCCACACATCCAACTTGGTCTGGGTCAGGCCATACCGTAGGCCGGGCCTCTTACTACATTTACAAGCATATTTTGTGCCATCTTACACAATACGAGTTTCACTTAATAATTGTGGGAGGTTTCCAAACTTTATAACTTATTTAGTTTGACATTATATGTACTAAAAGTCATAATAATACTGCCCTAAACTAAGGCTAACTCAAACCCTCATTACAGGTAAATCTAAAGGCCATAAAATGGTTGTGCAAGCCCCTTCCCGCCCTTCGCTAGGCTCAGAATTTCAGATTTGGTGGGCTGGACAGGCTATTTCCGATATTGGCACGGCTTTTACCCAATACGGCTTACCATTGCTAGTTTTCAAGCTGACCGGCTCACCCACTGAACTGGCTCTGACGACCGCCGCCGTTTTTATGCCCTATTTGCTTTTTGGCCTGGTAGTCGGAGCCTGGGCCGACCGTAGCGACCGCAAAAAGTTGATGTTGCGTACCAGCCTGATCCGCGCCGCCGTTTTACTCTTCATTCCGGCACTCTCGGCGGGTGGAATTCTAAATGTAAACTGGCTGTACGCGATAGCCTTCCTTAATTCGACGCTGGGGGTTTTTTACAGTGCCGCCGTGACTGCCGCCGTGCCAGGCCTGGTCGAAAAAGACCAGTTGGTCGAGGCTAACGGCAGAGTCACGGCGGCGCGGTCGGCGGCCAGCATTGGCGGGCCGCTGCTGGCCGGTTTACTGATCACGATTGCGCCCTTCGAGACGGTTTTCCTGGTAGATAGCTTTTCTTTCCTGATTTCCGCTTTTTCTCTGGCTCTAGTAAAAAGGAGTTTTAATCAACCTGCTCAGCATCCAGCCAGACGTACCACAATCCGGCAAGACATTGCCGAAGGGATGCGCTACCTGTGGCGGCAGTCCCTGCTGTTCAGCGTCACCCTTTTTGCGACCATGATAAATTTTTGGACTGCTTCGGTGGCGGCCCAGCAGGTTTTGCTGGTAAAGCGAGTTTACAGGGCAGACGATAATGAGGTAAGTTTGTTTTACAGTGCCGCAGGGTTAGGGGCGGTCGTATTCTCGCTGCTGGTGAGAAGATTACCTAAAAGCTGGCCGCTAGGCCGGATAGTGCTGGGAACTATGCTGCTGTTCGGCCTGCTGACCATCGGGATGGGCCTGACGACCCTGCTGTGGGTTGGGCTGGCTTTGCGGGTGCTGGCTGCCGGTTGCATCGTCATTTTTAACGTACAGGTCAGCACTCTATCGCAATCGCTGATCCCAAACGAATTGTTGGGCCGCGTGATGACCACCGGCACGGTGTTATCCTGGGCAGTCATTCCGGTCGGCTCGGTGCTGGGCGGGGTGTTCGTCGAGGCTACTGCCAACATTGCGCTATTGTATCAGGTCATCGGTTTTTTGCTGGTTCTCACCTGTCTGGCTTTCCTCTTTTTAACCCCGCTAGGCCGGGAACCAAAAATCACTTAGACACGTTAAAACGGCAGTTCCAAATAGAATTCTGGGGTGCAGCCCGGAAAAGGGCTGATTTTTAGCTCTTGAACTCCAAGTTGAACCGTGAGTATTGACATTGCATGTAGAGTGTGTAAAATGAGTCCACGCTTCGATTTTAGCCCTCAGTGTGGGTTAACACAACGAGCAAAATTTAGATGAAGGGAGGATTTTGAACTATGGGCGACAAAGGTCCGAAGGACGCGGCCAAAAAGAAACAGCAAAAAGACTCGGCCAAAGACAAGAAAAAACCAGCACCTGCTCCAAGCGAACCGGCCAAGAAAAAATAAATTTCTTGAACCAGCTTTCATTTCGCCAGGCAGGTCGCCCGGCCCCAAACTGGAATTAGTAGTTTTAGGAAATATAACGCTTGAAGAGACGGCCCTGCTGGTGAAGTGGCCGTCTTTCTTTTGGCTGACCTGGCCTGTCATAATGTAGTTTAGTTGGAAGAATTAAAGTAGTTCATGGCCTTTGCCATACCGTCCGTGAGCCACATCAAGACGGCGGCTTCAGCCCGACCGAAAACCTGCTCCATCACGGGCGTCTCTTCCCGGCTAAAATCGTTAAGCACCCGGTCGCGGACGTTGCTTTCGTGGCCGCGCCCGATCCCAATTCGCATACGTTGAATTTCGGGCGTACCCAGAAGCTCGATAATATTTTTCAGGCCGTTTTGTCCGCCACTGCTGCCTTCAGGCCGCAACCGCAAGCGTCCCACCGGCAGATCGAGGTCGTCGTAGATCACCAGCAAATCTTGTTTGGGGTCGAGCTTGTAGAAGCGCACGATCTCCCCGACCGACTGACCGCTCAAATTCATGAAGGTCTGCGGTTTCGCCAGGATTACTTCTTGCCCGGCCAGCGTCCCTTTGCCCCAGACGGCCTTCATGCCCTTTTTGTCAAAGCTGATATTATGCCGGGCGGCCAGCCAATCCAGGCATTGAAATCCGGCATTGTGCCGGTTCCTGGCATAATTCGCACCGGGATTACCCAGGCCCACGATCAATTTCATTTTGCCCACTTCGTCGTCTAAAGCACCGGGATTACCCAGGCCCACAATTTTCTTCAATCTTTCAAGCACGCTGTTTGACTGCTTCCCAGGCTTCGCGGTAGACCGCTAGAGTCTCCTGAGCGGCCCGCCGCCACGAAAAATTTCTGGCCCACTCCGGGCCGTTGGCCTGCGCCGCCGCTTTTCGTTCGGCCCGCTTGTGCCACAGGTCGAGCAGAGCTAAGGCCCATTCTTCGACTCCTTCCGGCGGCACCAGCGTTCCCAGAGAGCCGACTACTTCGGGCAGACTGCTGATGTCGGCCACGATCACCGGGCAGCCACAGGCCAGAGCTTCCAGGGGCGGCAGCCCGAACCCTTCGTAGAGCGAAGGCATCGCCAGGGCGGTGGCCCGGTTATACAGATACAACAGTTCTTCGCTACTGACCTCACCGAGCCAGACCAGGTGCGGCTTCAGGTTTAGCTCGTCGGCCAGGATGTAAATATCCTGGTAGAGCCAGCCCTCGCGCCCGGCCAGCACCAGTTTAAGGGGCGTTTGGTCTTCTGGCAGCCCATCGAGGAAGCGGCGGTAGGCCGCCAGAAGCGTCGGCACGTTCTTACGCGGCTCAAGCGTACTGACAAACAGCCAGAAGCCGTCCTCGGCTCCCACCCCGCGCTCACTCAGCTTGCCAGCTACGAGGCTGGCCTTGAGTTGGCCTAGTTCCGCGATTTCGGCGGGCGGCAGAGGCTGGAATAAGGGGCTGGCCGCTTCGTACACTACCCGAACTTTGTCCAGTCCCACTCCTAGCCGCTCCACGATGTCATTCGCGGTGCTGCGGGAGACGGCAATGATTCGCTCGGCACTCCTGGCAGCCTCTCCAACCTGACCGTAGTAACGCGCACTCTCTTCGGTCAGAAGATGCGGAAAGCGTAAAAAAGCCAGGTCGTGAATCGTGATTACCCCGGCCAGGGGCCGGAGCCTGAAATTGCGCCAGGCCCGCCGCCGCAGGGGTGGCACAAAGTCCGGGCTGTGCAGAACCTCTAACCCACCGCCCGCCGTCAGTTCCAGGGGCAAAGCCAGTTGTTCCAGGCGGTGATGCGGCGGCGTCCACAGCGAGCGTTTACCAACTGCTAAGCCGGGCGGTAGTTCCAGCCAATCGGCAGGTCGGCCCGCTTGTTTGCGGCTCTGGTAAACTTCCAATTCAAAATCGCCCGCCCCGGCTTGCAACGGCACGAGTTCACGCAACAAATTCAGGCAATACTGCCCGATCCCGGCCTGACGATAAGCGATCATTCGGGCATCAAACCCGACCCGCATTCCTGGTTTTTTCACAAACCCTATTTTGCTATAGACTGGACGGTTTGGCAAGCGGTTTTGGAGAGCTAGAAGTGCTATAATACAAGCTGGAATAAAGGTGAACCGGGGGAGCCTGCGCTCCTTCTTTTTGAGAGTTGTAAAAAATCGAACTGCGAGAGTCCCAGAACGCTAGATTTGATTTTGATTCAGGAAAGTTAAGAAGTTAGAAATGTTGAATTCAAACGAGGAACGGTTGCAAAAAGCTCTGGCCCGCGCCGGAATTGCCAGTCGCCGGGCCTGCGAAGACCTCATCGCCGCCGGGCGGGTGAAGGTGAACGGCAAAATTGTAACCCTACTCGGCACCAAGATTGACCCGATCCGCGACCGGGTCACGGTGGACGATTCGCCAGTGGCAGTCCGGGCCAGTGCTGCGCCCCAAAAGATTTACCTTATGCTTAATAAGCCGCAAGGTTATCTTTCAACCGTCGTTGACCCGCAAGGCCGCCCGACCGTTTTAGATCTGGTGGACGAACCGGGGGTGCGGCGGCTTTACCCGGTCGGGCGGCTGGATGCCGATAGCGAAGGACTTTTGCTCCTGACCAACGACGGAGCCTTTGCTAATGCGCTCAGTCACCCCCGCTACGGCGTGGAAAAAGAATATATCGCGTTGCTGGATGGCATTATTGCCATGAAGGACATCGAGGCTTTGCGCAATGGCGTTACGATCCGGGTGGAAGACCCCGAAACCGGCGAACACGGCCCGCACACTACCCGCGTCGCCAAAGTTGACCTGGTGCGGCACGAAGGCTCGAATAGCCTGGTGCGCTTTATCTTAAAAGAAGGCAAGAAACGCCAGATCAGGCTGATGGCCGAGGCGGTAGAGCATCCCGTGATCGAACTCCGGCGAGTGCGCTACGGCCTGGTCAAGCTGGGCGACCTGGGAAGCGGCAAATACCGCCCGCTCACTAAAGCCGAAGTTCACGCCCTGGTTGAATCGGCCCGGCAACGCGGCGAGAACGAGACCGAGCGACCCACTCAACCCGCACCCCGTGGGCGCACCGAACGAGAGGGGAGCCGACCAAGCGAACCCTTCTCACCCCGCCCGCCTCGTAGCGAATACAATTCTGCTGCCCGTCCGCCTCGTAGCGATAGCGGCCCGGCCCGTTCGCCTCGTAGCGAATACAACCAGGCGGCGCGTCCCGTCCGTAACGATAGCGGCCCGTTCCGTCCTTCCCGTAGCGATAGCGATCAGGCCCGGCCAAACCGGAGTGACTACAGCCCGGCCCGGCCCGACCGTAACGAAAGTGGCCCGGCCCGGCCTCCTCGCGGTGAGTACAACAGCCCGGCCCGGCCTTCCCGCAGTGATTACGCCCCTTCCCGGTCGCCACGACCGGCCCATAGTGACGGTGACACATACCGCCCGGCGCGAAACGTGAACGGGCCTACCCGCCCGTCCCGGTCAGCACCGAGCTATAACAGCCCGGCCCGGCCTCCGCAAGAAGGCCGGGAGCCGTACCGTCCGGCGGCGCGGAATGAAGATTGGGCCGACCGGCCTCCCCGTCCTGCGCGGGGTGCGCCGACGCCTTTTCGGTTGGAAGAAGATTCCGGCCCGGCCCGTGGCCCGCGCCGCTCCGAGTCGGGGCCGTACAATCGGGACGACCGGCCTTCGGGTAATTTCGACCGTGGCCCGCGCCGCTCGGCTCCCTACCGCCGAGACGACGAAGGAGCCTCTGAACGGCCCGGTGGCGGTGGCTCTCCCCGTGGCCCGCGCAATCTCACTCCCGGTAAAGCTCCTTTCCGGCAGTACGAGCAAACCAATCCGAATTATAGCGGGCCACGCCGACCCGCTTCTGGCCCACCAGCAGGAGGCCGGTCGTCTGATCGCCCTGCGAGTGGTGGCCCGCCTCGCGGCCCGCGCCGGGAGAGTGGCCCTGGCAATGGCAACGGTGGCTCGCCTCAGCGTTCCGGGCCGTCTCCGCGCCGCCCTGAAACCGGAGTTGAAGGGGATGCCGTGCGTCGTCCGCGTACCCCGAAACCTTTCCGACCCTTCGAGCGGCCTACTGGTGGCCCGCGCCGGGGCCGCTAAATTCTTAAACTAAAGGAGGACTTGCGGGTGCTGGTGGCGATTGACGGGA
>JBBRBE010000162.1:0-14084 GCA_038206175.1 Chloroflexia bacterium | reverse complement strand
CGCTACCCCTGACGTGGCGGTCGGTCTTGCCAATACCGCCACGGCCAGGCCGCCCGGCGCGACCGCTAAGCCAGGGCCGACCCGCCCGCTTGAGCCGGAAGTGGGAGTCAGGCCGACCGCCGCTCTCCAAGAATCTGCAACGCCGACTTCGGTATCAATCTCGCCTACGCCGACCCTCGGCTTTACGCCCCTGTGTTACTTTAGTGCCAGCTATATCTCGCCCCCGTTGGGAGAGCAGATCAAAGAGAGCGAGAGCGTCGTGCAGGCCCAGGTGACGAAGATCGGGCCGATGGTCTGGAATACGGCGGATGGCAAAGCTCCTTCGGGTTGCGACGGGCGGCATTACCAGTATTCGCCGGTAGAGATTGCGGTGCAGGAAAGTTACAAGGGTCAGCCAGGGCCAGGGAGTAAACTGACGCTCTGGCTGACCGGCGCACCAGGGTCGTTAATTCAGGGTAATTACGATTACTTCCCCCGGTCGGGCGAACGACTGGTGTTTTTCCTGGGAGCAGACGACCATTCTACGCCTAACGATAACCCGGCGGTTTCGTTCTCAGGGCCGGTGGTGCGCGGGCGTTACCACTTGCAGGAGGGCAGCACCGAGCGGTGGTCTTCGCAAATCAACCAGGCTACCTTCACTATTCCTTTCCTCCAGGCGGTAATCAAAAATCCGGCTGCCGAGCCGACGCCTACCCCTTATCCGCCCACCTCCACGCCCTATGCCCGCACCGGGCAGGTTTTGCAGCCGGTGAAAGTTTACAGCCTGAACTCCGCAAAGTCGGCTTATTTCAAAGGCGAGACAATCAAGCCCGAAGGCGCACAGGCCGGGAGCGAACGGTTCAAGGTTTTGCTAAAAGCGATGGATCAGCCTTTGCAGGTGCTGGAAAATCTCAACGGCTCTCCCTCGCTTGATAGCTCGCATACGGTCGCGTTTGGCTTCCAGTTCTTCGATAACACCAACGTAAGTTTTATTTACGACCTTGAATCGAACGTGCTGCTTCACCCCCTCCAGGACAGCCAGAACTATGTGCGGTTAAGTGCGCCGCCCGAACTGAAAAAGGTGCTGGGCGGTTAGGTTTTGGTAATTGCACAAAAAGGCTTCTACCCCCCAATTGGGAGTAGAAGCCTTTTTGTGCGCTAAGCTTTATCGGCTATTCGCTGGTAAAACTGTTCGACTTTAGGCAAGACATGCTTGCTAAAATAAGCCGGATGCGCTGGCCGACCGTCGGTTGCAAGGTCAACTACTTCCGATTGCGCCCCACTGCCGCCGAGCGTCACAAATACCCAATCGTTCACTTGCGGAGCCAGTTCTAGCCCCTCGGCCCTGACCAGTTCTATCAACTGGCCCTGGCGATCCGCTATCAGCACTTTGTCGCCTTTCAACCCTTCCACTCTGGCGTAGTGCCAGCGATAAACTACTTCGGGGAGGGCGAGATTGGTATCCAGGGCCACAAGTTGACCGGGGCGAATCACCAGAAGCGGGTTAGCCAGAACCCGGGCCGAGTAGGGAACGGTGGTCGGCCTGTCACTGTCTAAAAGCTGCACCCGGCACTCGGTGGGGAAACATTCTAAGGCGATTGCCAATGTTAATTTCATAGACATGTTGGTTGCTCCTTCTCAAAAGCTAAAAAAATGGTAACTGTTCACCCAGCCTCGCTTGCTGTCACGCTGTGTCATTCTGAGCGTAGCGAAGAATGACACAGCGTGACAGGGCTGAATAGTTACAAAAAAGTGAAAACAAAAAGCCGCGAACGCAACTTCACGTTCGCGGCTTTTTCCATTAAAAAAGGCCGCTCCTACTCGAACGGCCTATCCTGAAGCTTCGGACTTACTTTAGTGCCGAAACATCTGGCGCATAACCCTTCGAGGACGTGATATGGTTGTATTCAGCTCGAAGTTGCCCCTTGCAACTTTTAACATATCGTGTACCTCCTTCTTCTTATAAATTACTTTGATTGCCAATAAATATTCACTACGCTCGGAATTTGACGGACGCTACGAGCTTGTAGTGTAGAAAGGTGGTAAAGAAACCAGTAGCCCGGTGTGCGCCTGGCCGCTATGCTCAGGAGCAACCCGCCTGTCAACGCTCACCTGGGTTCCCATAGCTCGATTTTGTTATCTTCCGGGTCGTAGACCCAGGCGAACCGTCCGTAGGATTCGTCCTGCCGGTTCTCGTCAATCCTGACCCCGGCTTTTTGGAGTTGTTCGAGCAGGGCGTCCAGGTTGGCTACCCGGAAGTTGAGCATGAAACCTTGCTCGGCCCGGCCAAAATACTCCGTATTGGCCGGAAAAGCCTCGAAAACGGTTGGCCCGGCCTCTTGCTGCCAGGCGGGTTGACCCGTTTCTGGTGTTATGCCTAACATTGTAGCGTACCACTCATTCAAAGCCTGAGGATTTCGCGCCCTGAAGAAAACTCCGCCAAAGCCTTTTACCTTTTCCATAACTCGTTTTCTCCTTGTTAGGTGTAGGCTAAGCGTTTAGCCTTAGTGCTGACTAATTACTAGCATTCAAGGTAAATTGGCTAAAACTCAGAGTTATACGACTTGAGTATAGCACAACCAGCTAAGCGTTGCAACTGTTAATAGCTGCCCAAAGAATTTTGGAGATTCACTAAATTTGCGGTAAAACCCGGTTTATTTCCAAAATTATTAGCCCTCAAAAGTGTCGAAATACGTCCGGCTCGTTCGTCATTACTATAAGGCGACACCTCTCGCCTGTATATACAGTCAAATAATTTGAAGGAGCGAGTGGAACCTATATGAAAGCTGTTCGAGCGCATAAATTTGGCCCGCCGGAAGTTTTGCTCTACGAGACTGTTCCCGACTTAACCCCTGGCCCCGGTCAGGTCTTGATCAGGGTTGAGTCCGCCTCGGTCAATTACGCCGATGTGTTACGCCGGAGTAACGCTACTTATCCCTTCCCGACCGCCTTGCCCTTCATTCCAGGCAGCGAGGTGGCCGGAGTGGTCGCGGCCCAGGGCGAAGGAGTGGCCGAACCGCCAATTGGCACCGCCGTCTTTGCGCTGATCGGTAACGATGGTCAGGGCTACGCTCAGTACGCGGTGGCGAACGCCGCCCAGGTTATCCCGATACCGCCCGGTCTTGGGGCGGACGAGGCCAGTGCTTTGGGGGTAGCGGGCATCACGGCAATGCTGATCCTGAAGGAAGTCGCCCGGTTGCAGCCCGGCGAGAGTGTGCTGGTGCAGGGCGCGAGCGGTGGCGTCGGTAGCTACGCGGTGCAGCTTGCCAAACTTTTGGGGGCCGGGTGTGTAATCGGGGCGGCCAGTTCCGCCGCCAAACTTGAGGCAGCGACGAGCCTGGGAGCCGATCAGGTCGTGGATTACACCCGACCCGACTGGCCTCACCGGGTGCGCGAACTTACCGGAGGTCGGGGTGTGGACGTGATTCTGGAAATGAGCGGGGGAGCAGTATTCGCCCAGAGCCTCGAATGCCTGGCTCCCTTTGGCCGGGTCGTCGTGTACGGGATGGCAAGCCGCAGCCCACTTTACTTCGAGCCGGAAACTATTCTCAAGTTTTTCTACGACCCGGCCCTCAACCAGTCGCTCCACGTTTTCAACCTGGGGCTGTGGTTTGGCTTGCAGCCGCAGCTTACAATCGGGGCGTTCCAGGAGTTAATCGGTCTGGTTGCTTCTGGCCGGGTAAAAGTCCAGCTTGACCAGACCTTACCCCTGTCGGAAGCAGCCCACGCCCACCGTCTGCTCGAAGAACGCCGCACGACGGGCAAACTTATCCTCAAACCCTGGCCGGAGGACTGACAAGCCTGCCTGAAAGCGGCCCACCCGCCCGGCCCCCAAATGTTTTAGAAATGAAACCCGGTGGGTGAGCCTTCAGGTATAAGTTTTAGAAGTAAAGACCGGGCGGTCTTCGCCATCGTCCGGTTTTAGATTTTACAATTATTCCTGGCCCACCCTGATCATATCGTAGGAAAGAACACGTGCTACTTGAATTTCTGCACCCTTTATCCAGTAAACAATATAGTGCCTTCCGGCGTGGTAGTAACGAATTTCCGCTGCTAAGTTGGAATGTTTCCGTCCTTTGTTTGGGTCATTTTGAATGGCAAGTAGTGCGGTATCTAGCAAAACGGAATACTTGATTTGCTGTTCCTTGCCCCACTTCTGCAAGGTGTAGTTGAGAATATCTTTAATATCCGCCCTCGCTTCTTCGCTGAGAACGAGGCGGTAGTTATTGTGGGATGACATCGGGATTGATCGGATCGCCGCGTTCAGCACTTTCAATGGCTTCCTGGCGGATTTGTTCCATTAGCTCCAGCGTGTAGGGAATATGCTTGCCCGCATCTAGCGAACGTATGCCTTTCGTTACAGCCTCAACAAATGGGTCGTGCTGAGTGTAAGCATCCCGCATTCGGCGCACTGCATCGCGGATAGCTTCCGATACATTTGTGTAGTAGCCTTCTTCAACAAGACTTTTCAAATATGCCTCATCCTTCGGTGCAAAGCTTATGTGCATATAACGTCCTTTCTATGTACACTAATTGTACTAAAATCATACATCCTTCGTTAGCCTAAAGCAAGGTTTATTATCCAAAATTGCAGGGGGAATGCAAAGTCGGCTTCTGACTGTCCTCGCCTGGCAGGTCTGGCCCGCTCACGCCCGGCCTGGCCGTGTCACGCCCTACGGGTGTGAGCGTAGCGAAGAATCTTCTTCGTCAGGGTAAATTGTGCTTTTTGAAGAAGATTCTTCGCTACGCTCACACCCGTAGGGCGCGACAATTCAGGGCCGGGCGCGACAATTCAGGGCCGGGCGCGACAATTCAGGGCCGGGCGCGACAATTCAGGGCCGGGCATGAGTGGGTAAGGCCGCCCGCGAGATGCACGAGCAATTCGGGCCGGACTACCGCAACCGCAAGTAACCTCACTTATTGGGCAATTTTACCTACCGCTCTATCCCCCAGACTTTTATTCCCAACAATTAAATATGTAATTTAAAAGATGTGTCAATCCAGGCCGTATGCTAAAACTGTGGTGTAAGATAGCGGGCCGGGTTTTGGCTTTTTAAACGGCCTGCTATTACTAATAATAATATGTAACTAAATTTAATTAAAAGCAATGAAAGACCGTTATGACTATAATAAATGAAACTAAACCGCCTCTCACCCCGACCGAGTTAGCTACCCGCATCCCTATCAGCGAATCTTACGTGCGAGAATGGCTTATTGATGTACTAAAGCTGAAAATAAGTGAAAAGAAGTTGATCCAATCGGGCGGGCCGTTGCGCCAGGGGGCCGAAGAAGCACCTTTGATGACCAGTACCGGCTCGAAATATTCGATCCGTCTGGCCGAATCGTCGGATTTGCCCTTAATGGCCGAACTATTAACCAGCCTTTCGGATAACACGCGCTATTTGCGGTTTTTGTCACCTCTCCCGGCCTTTAGCCAGGAACGGGCAACTACCGAGGCTTTCACGCTATGGCTGGACAATTCCTGGCCGACCCTGATTTTACTGGCGACTATGGGGGAAGGCGAGGAAGAAAAAGTCATCGGGCTAGGAGAACTGCACATAGACCCGCAGGCCCCTGAACAGGCCGAAGTTGCTTTGCTGGTAAGAGACGAGTGGCAGAGCCAGGGAATTGGTACTGTGCTGGTGAACCGCCTGATCACACTGGCCCGGCGGCGCGGCCTGACCCTTTTGTTTGCCGAAACGCTGGCTCAAAACAAGGCGATGCGGAAACTTCTAGCTAAATTGGATATGCCTTTAAGCTTTAATTATCAAAGCGGCACGTTAAGGGTCGAGATGGAGTTGCCCGGCGGGATAGCTTTGGCCTGAGAGCCTTAAAAACCACTGATCAACTGGCCCGGTTTGGCGGGCCAGCTCAGGTTAGCTTGCGGTCGGACGACCACAGGGCGTAGGGAGCTTGCAAACGGTCGGCCAGCCCGACCAAAACCCGGTCGTAGCGCAGCCGCCAGCGTACAAAATCCTGCCAGCTTTGCTCCCGGTCGGGTTTGAGGGCTAGTTTGAGGCTCGCCAGTTGGTCGTAAGCTTTATCGTACTCGGCCCGTGTCACACTGATTATCTGGGCCGGGTCTACCGGGGGGTTAGGGTTGTCAAAATTCAGGTCAAGCACGGCGGCGATGTCTTGCAAAGCGACCGACCCGGCCCGCAAAATCAAGCGAGCTTTTGGGGTAAAAGCTTCGTCAGGAGCCAGGGTCGAAACGGTCAGCGCGGCACAATCCAGAACTGTCCCGGCGGCGGTGATCCAGTTGCGGGTGTGGGTGGGCGAGCGGAAGAAAACCAGAAAAGGAAAGGAAGTATGGCTTTCTTCCAGCTCGGCAAACCAGATTTCCCACTCTTTCCAGACTTCTTCCAGTTCGTCCAGGTCTTCGTTGTGCTGGAAATACTCGAACATTTTGAGTGCCGATGGCGGCGTACCGGCCCGCCGCGCCAGGCGGGTAATGGCGATTTCGCGCCGGGAGAAAGCAGAATAAATCGAGGGTAAATAGGTAATTTGCAGCGATAAAACAGCGATGCCGATGATCGCTTCCAAAAAGGCCAGCAGAGTTGTGCCCAGGTTCTTTGGCACGGCAAAGCCGAGAGTCAGCAGGGACGAACCGCTCAGGGTAATCGCTTCGCTCCAGGGCTGCACCTCCAGCGACCAGAACATCAGCACGAAGCCTGCCCAGATCAAAGTGAGCCAGATGATTGGCAACAACAAAAGGCTGACCGGCGCGAACAAAGCTAATAGCTGATCCCTGGCTCGAAACCGACGAATTCGGTAGGCCAGGGGAAAGAAAAAGCCAAAACCCAACCCCTTGATCACAAACCGGGTTACGCTGCTATTCACTCCACGCGGCAAAACCACGGTGTAGACCGCCGATAAAAGCGTCCAGCCTACCAGCCCCAGCCCCAACCCGAATACAAGCACATGCACAAGGACACTTATCAAGTGTGGCTACCTGTAACACTTTCTATTTTATTAGTGCGCGACTTGAGGGACAAAGGCAGACATGTTTAATAGATTTGGCCGATTAAATAGACCGTTTCGCCCGCCTCCTCGAAAAGCCGCCGAATATGGCTGGCTTCCCCGGCAGGGACTACTGCTGCAAAACCGATGCCAAGATTAAAAGTGCGGCGCATCTCGGCCTCGGCCAGCCCGCCAAGCTGCTCGATCAGC
Source organism: Chloroflexia bacterium (assembly GCA_038206175.1). Classification (GTDB taxonomy): domain Bacteria; phylum Chloroflexota; class Chloroflexia; order Chloroheliales; family Chloroheliaceae; genus 54-19. The sequence continues at coordinate 6,935 of JBBRBE010000162.1, read as the reverse complement.
CGGAACACCGCCGGACGCGGCCAGGTGGCGAAGTCAATCTGGGCCTGGAGGCCCGCCGGGACGATCTTTGCCAGCTTGCCAAAGCCGCCGCCGGTGATATGGGCCAGACCGTGCAGGGTCGCCCCGGCTTCGACCAGCCGCAGCACCGACTTTACATAAATGCGGGTAGGGGTCAGGAGCGCATCGGCCAGGGTCAGGCCGAGTTCCGGCACAAAATCGGTCAGGGCGTAGTGGGCTTGCAGGACTTTGCGGGCCAGTGAGTAGCCGTTGGAGTGCAACCCGCTCGAAGCCAGACCCAGCACCAGGTCGCCCCGCTCGATAGCTTCGCCCGTCACGACCCGGCTACGCTCGACCACGCCAACGGCAGACCCGGCCAGGTCGTACTCGCCGGGAGCGTAGAAGCCGGGCAGTTCCGCCGTCTCGCCGCCAATAATGCTGCAATTGGCCTGTCGGCAACCTTCCGCCACGCCTTCCGCGACGGCTTCGGCTACCGCCGGGTCGAGGTTAGAAGTCGCAAAGTAGGGCAGGAATACGAGCGGTTCTCCGCCGCGCCGGGCCAGGTCGTTGACGCTCATCGCCACGAGGTCAATGCCGACCGTGTTGTGCCGTCCGCTCTCGAAGGCTACCTTGAGTTTGGTTCCCACGCCGTCGCTACCGCCCAGAAGAAGCGGTTCGCGGTATTTCTGGAAGCGTCCGTCGAAAAAGGCGATGCCCGCCCGCTCGACTATCTCAGGCCGGTAAGTCGTGCGGGCCAGGACTGCCGCCCGGCGACTGGCTTCGTCCCCGGCCTCGACATCTACTCCGGCCCCTTTGTAGGTTTCACTCTCACTCATGTTTTAATCTTTATTCAAACAGCTTGCTAACGGCCAGGCGGAAGCCGGGAATCACGTCCTCGCCTTCTAGCTCATCCTCGAAGTTGGCAAGCTGACCTTTGCGGTCGGTCGGATGATAGATAAAAACGCTCTGGGAGGCCGGGTCAACCAGCCAGATCAACTGGACGCCTCCTTCGCGGTATTCTTGCACCTTAGCCTGAATATCGAACCAGATGTCGGTCGGCGAAATGACTTCGATAGCCAGGTCGGGCGCAGCCGGAAAGCCCTGTCTGCGGTCTATATTTTCTAATCGGGCGGCTACCACGAAAGCGACATCCGGCCTTCGCACGGTGTTAGCCTCGGCGTCAATCGTATAAGCTATATCAGAATTGGCCCGTCCGAGGGTCGGATTTGCCAGCAAAAACTCTTTGAGGTAGTGACTAATGTTAACAATAACTTCGCCATGTTCTATGCTTGGGCCGGGCATTTCGACAAGTTCTCCTCTTACTAGCTCATATTCCTTGCCGTCGTCAAAATCCGGCAAGGCCAGGAATTCGGCCACGGTGTAGTCCCGCTTGAGAGCCACCGCAGGGGCTTGCTCGACCAGATTTTCCTCGGCTATCTCGGCCCCGGTCTCAACTGGTTTTTCCAGAGTTAATTCAGCAGTCATCGTCAATACCTCTTTACTCGGATTGCTTAACGGCTTTCGAGGGCCAGCTTTGCCCCGCCCGGCGTATACTTGAAATCTACAGGGTATCGCCCGTTGAAACAGGCCAGGCAGACGCTATGGCGCGGCAGACCCGTCGCGGCGGCAAAGCTTTCGACCGAGAGGTAGCCCAGCGAGTCGGCGTCTACGTACTCGCGGATGCCCTCGACGGTCAGATTGTTGGCGATCAGTTCTTCGTAAGTGCCGGTATCAATGCCCAGCACGCAGGGATGCAGCACCGGCGGCGCACTGATCCGCAGGTGGACTTCTTTGGCTCCCCCGACCGTCCGCAGCATATGCACGATTGCCTTCGTGGTGTTGCCGCGCACAATCGAGTCGTCCACCACGATCACGCGCTTGCCTTCCAGCATCGGGCGGAGCGGGTTGAGTTTGAGTTGGACGCTACGGCGGCGCATCTGCTGGTCGGGCTGAATGAAGGTGCGCCCGATATAGCGATTTTTGATAAAGCCCTCTTTATAAGGAAGGCCGCTTTCCTGAGCAAAGCCGGTCGCCGCCGGGATACCGCTATCCGGCACGCCTACCACCAGGTCAGCCTCGACGGGATGTTCTTTCGCCAGGTAGCGGCCCAGGTTTTCGCGCACCATATAGACCGATTGCCCGGCCAGCACGCTATCCGGGCGGGCGATGTAGAAAAGCTCGGCGGCACACAGGGCGGCTTTGTGTTCGAGAGTTTGCCAGCGTTCGAGCCGCCCGACTGTCTCCACTCCGGCGGCATCCAGAGCCACAATTTCGCCCGGTTCGACTTCCCGCACGTAGGCCGCGCCGGTCGTATCCAGGGCGCAGGTTTCGCTGGCGACGACCCAGCCTTCGCCGTCGTGAAGTTGGCCCAGGCAAAGCGGGCGGATACCGAACGGGTCGCGCACGGCGTAGAGGTGTTCGTTGGTGAGAACGGCCAGGCTGAAAGCACCGCGCAAGCGGGCGGCCCCGGCCTGGATTTTCTGCGGCCAGGTCTGGCCGGGAGCGCGAGCCAGGATGTGGGTAATCACTTCGCTATCGGTCGTAGCGGTCAGGCGGACGCCTGCGGCCAGGAGTTCCTGGCGCAATTCCGGGGCGTTCACGACGTTACCGTTGTGAGCCACCACCAGAAATCCCAGCGGTGTATCCACGTCGAACGGCCCGGCGTTCGCCAGCAGGCTGCCGCCGGTCGTGCTGTAGCGCACATGCCCGACGCCGCGTGGCCCTTTGAGGCTATCCAGGTTGCGGTCGTCGAAAACATCGGCCACCAGGCCCATGCCTTTCCGCACGTTCAGGTCGGCTCCGTCCCAGACGGCCATTCCGGCACTTTCCTGGCCGCGATGTTGCAGGGCAAACAGGCCGAAGTGGATCATCCGGGCGACCTGCCGCCCTTCGGTTGTCACGCCGTACACGCCGCATTCGTCCTGGAATTTATCGTCCCTCAGATCAAGCTCTTGCTCCAAAACATCTCCCAACTTTTAGGACTGAATTGCTGAAATTTAGAACTCAGCCCTTAAAATCTCCCTCGCCGCAATGTCGCTTCGATAGCGCATCCCGGCAAAGCCGATACGCCCCTCGCCCAGAATATTATACACCCGTTGGCGGGCGGTGGCGATGTCCGGCCCGGTGGCGACCAGATTAAAGACCCGCCCGCCCGCCGTGACGGTCTGGCCCGCCGCATCGAGGGTTGTTCCGGCGTGAAAGAGCCAGATATCTTCGAGGCCGTCGAAAGCTTCCAGGCCGCGCACGACCGCGCCTCGCTCATACGGGCCGGGATAGCCGCCCGCCGCCAGTACCACGCCGACACTCGCGCCGTCCTTCCAGCGCGGCGGCGCAATTTCTCGCAACCGGCCCGCCGACGTCGCTTCGAGCAGTTCCAGCAGATCAGATGCCAGGCGCGGCACGAGCGATTGGGTTTCAGGGTCGCCCAGGCGACAGTTGTACTCGACTACTCGCGGCCCGGTGGCGGTCAGCATCAGCCCGGCGTAGACCGTCCCCCGGTAGTCAATTCCTTCGGCCCGCAGTCCGGCCAGGGTCGGTTCTAAAATGCGCTCCTGAATTTCCTGCCGCACCTCGGCGGTCATGAAGCCGGGCGGCGAGTAAGCTCCCATTCCGCCGGTGTTGGGGCCGTCGTCGCCGTCGTAAGCTCGTTTGTAGTCGGAAGCCGGTTCGAGCGCGATAATCCGGCCCGAAACGGTATCGCACATCGCCAGCACCGAAACTTCGACCCCTTGCATGAATTCTTCGATCAGCACACGGTTTCCGGCCTCACCGAATAGCCCGCCGCTCAACGTTTCGCGCACGAACTCGGCGGCGGCGGCTTGATCCGCCGTGACCAGCACCCCTTTGCCCGCCGCCAGGCCGTCGGCTTTGATCACGTAGGGGCCGGGTTGGGTGCGGAGGTGCGCCAGGGCTGCCGCGCTCTCGCTCTGCCGGAAAGTGGCGACCGCCGCCGTGGGGATGCCGTGCCGCCCCATAAACTCTTTGGCCCAGCTTTTACTGGCTTCCAACCGCGCCCCTGCCGCCCCCGGCCCGAAAACGGCGATATTCATGGCCCGCAAGGAGTCGGCCAGCCCTGCCGCCAGTGGCACTTCCGGCCCCACCACCACCAGGTCGGGCCGCTCCACGCGGGCGTACTCCACCAGAGCCGCCACGTCCTCGGCCCCGATAGCCCGGTTCTGGGCCTGGGGTAGCCGCCGCGTCCCGGCGTTGCCCGGCGCGAAAGTCAAAAAGGGAGCCTCGCTCGACCGGCTCAGGGCCAGGCCCAGGGCGTGTTCACGGCCCCCGCCGCCGATAATCAGGATATTTTTCATGCTTTTACTTCTGGGATTTACTTTCGATAAATTTCAGGCCATTATTGAAGTCGTTCGTCCAGACACAATTGTATTTGCGTAACTCGGCCTTAATATCCGGGTTTGCAAAAGCATTTCCGTCTTTACTCATAAAACATTTTGGAATATCTGGGTCTTGCTGTTGCAGGTCAGCTATTATAGAGGCATAAATTAAGGCCTCGAATAGAGATAAATCTAAAACTTTAATCGCAGTTACCGCTTGTCTATAAATGGGGCCGTTAATTTCAAGGCATCTACCCAGATCGAGTAAGTCGAGAGTAGTCGCCTCAAATAAATCAGCCTCTCTTCTGGTAATTTTTGCCATCTCCGTAGACACAGAATTATAGAAATCATTGAGATTTTGAGGTGTTCTTGAACGGTGAAACCACTTTTGATGTTTCTTTAGTTCGGCACTTAAAGATGTTTTTAGACGGTCAGCTTCAAGATTATGTTCGGTTATCCTCCAGGAAGGCTCGATCAGAGCAAAAACAGGAAAGACTAGCTCGATCACTTTGTGCCTGGCAAGTTCTAAAATCTCGTGTATCTGTTGAGTCTGCTCTTGTCCAAATACTAATTCTAAAACTAAATTAGTCTCAAAGTACACTATCATAAAGTCTAACCTCGGTCAGGACGGTGGCTCCTTGCAATCGCCCGGTAAAACCAGTGGGAATAAGTAGCTTTTCGGGTTCGTTTTCACTTTCCTCAGTGAGCCAGGTAAGGTTTATCAACCACTGAAGGATGACCGAACGCAATTCATTTTCTCTCAGGCGGTCGTCGGCAGCCAGGCCCGGCAGATAGCGGTCTACGATGTTTTTGGTGGGAAATTCCAGTGGAGCTAGAAACTCATTCAGGTCACGTTGATCTTTGTGCCATAAAAAGCCTTTCTCCTGCGAAATCACCAGGAAATAAGAGCTATTAGCCAGCAAATCAGCGTCTCTAAATTCATCTAAAACTGTGGTAGCGACTTCCAGTTGCAAACTCCGCCAGTTTCTCAACTCTACCACGGCAATAGTGTTCCCAACCGGGCTTCGTACAACAATATCCGCTCTTGATCCAGACGACATAACCCTTACCTCATACTGCGCTTTTTATTCCTTTTACTCAACTCATTCATTCTAAACCTTAGCCGGATGGGGTGCAAATGTCGTTCTGTTGATGTCTTGCACCAGAATATCAATTATCTTGTCGCTCACCCTGTTTTTCCCCCTGTACTGCTAGATATTTCTCGTAAAAGATCGAGGGCAGTCCCTGGTGGACGAAGCCCCGGTGGGTTTCCACGAAACCGTTTTTAAGGTAAAGCCTGTGGGCCGTCACGTTCATTTCGCCGGTTTCCAGGTGTAAGCGAGTATACCCCATTTCGGCGGCTTTTTGTTCCAGAGCGGCATAGATTTGCTGTCCAAACCCCTGGCCCTGGTAATCCGGGTGGGTACGCATGCGCTTGATTTCGGCTTCTTGCGGGCCAGTCTTGCGAAAAGCCCCCATCGTCACCACCCGGCCTTCGTACTCGCCCAGCAAGAATTCGCCCTCGTTCTGGTAATAATGGGCGACGATGTGGCGCAGATCGTCGTCCCACGGCCCATCCCCGACATACGAACCCATCTGCTTCATCCCTAAAACGTGCAATTCCGTGACGGCGGCCTGATCGCTCTCCTGGTAACGCCGGAACTTCAACTCACTCACCAGAACTTACCTCCTATCTTAATTTTATCCTCTTGATAGCTTCAAGTGCAGACCAAACGAGCTTCTCTTTAGATTCTAAATCCTCCCCGGTAGAAGGTTGGCTGGCTCCTTTAGCTTCTTCCGCAATCTTTTGCAAAGCCTTAATAACATTTTCAAATACTTCCTCGTCCTCATCATGCAAGGCTTCCAATAAAGCTTCGACGGCTTCTTCTTGTTTTAAGAGAGCCAAAGAGCGGGCCGCACTCCGGCGTACCATCCAGTCTTCATCTTTCAAAACTGGCAGCAGAAACGGCACGGCTTGTACATCTCCAAGTTCTCCCAGATCATCGGCAGCATCGCTACGCACCAACCACTCCGCATCTTGCAGTAAATTGATAAGCAGTTGTAAGCCTGGATAGTGGTATTGACCCATCAGCCTGTAACTCCTTCCGTAAATAAAAAAGCTTGTGTCGAAGACCGGGCGTTGGTCAAGACCGCCCGGTGCGTAAGCAAAAATAGTGCGGGTAGGGAAAACCGGGCGTTGGTCAAGACCGCCCGGTCTTCCCTATATGAAAATATCTCTCCTCACGTACCGGGCGGCTTTTCATCCTGGCTTGCCCTGTCACAACATCTCACGATTCTATCCCGTCCCGCCCTGTGGCCCTGTCACAACATCTCACGATTTTATCACGTCCCGCCCTGTCGCCCTACCACGCCCTGTCATTCTGAGCGAAGCGAAGAATCTTCTTGACCTACCCCGATCTGGCTTATTCAAGAAGATTCTTCGCTTCGCTCAGAATGACAAGTGTATTGTTCGACGGTTGCATCACCCCACCCTGTTCGAGGTTAAGTGTAGCCTTTTGTGAGTCCGTTCGACCACAACCCACTTTACAAACCACAGGCTACGGATAAGATCGAACAGCAGGGGTGATGCAACCGTCGAACAGTACA
>JBBRBE010000161.1:0-14114 GCA_038206175.1 Chloroflexia bacterium | reverse complement strand
ACCTTTTCCAGGGCGACCCGCCCGTTATCGGCCTGGCTGACGGCCCAGCCTTCCTTTTCGAGAGTGCGACAAAGCATGTGCCGGGTTGTTTCGTCGTCTTCGATCACCAGGGCCGCGCCGTAAGAGTGGCCGGGCCGGTATTTAGTCAGAATAGTCGCCAGCCGAACCCGCTCAATTGGTTTAGTCAGGTAATCGGATGCACCGAGGGCATAGCCAAAATTCTTGTCGTCAATCATCGTAACCATTATCACCGGAATATCGGCCAGGTCGGGGTCGGCTTTGAGGCCGGTCAGCACGGCCCAGCCGTCCATTCCTGGCATCATCACATCCAGAATAATCGCGGTCGGGTGCAACTGGCGGGCCAACCGCAAGCCCTCTTCGCCTTGCAAGGCTCCCTCGACCCGAAAACCTTCTTTGCTCATGAAACGCTGGATCAAGTCGCGGGTGGTCGGGTCGTCGTCAATTACCAGCAGGAGCGGCAAGCCGTCCGAGGTCAGCCCGGTCGGTTGCTCTTGCTCAACCCTTCCTGAAAGCAGCAGGGTTTCCGGTATCTGAGCCGGTAAAAGGATGCTAAAAGTCGAGCCAACCCCTTCCTGGCTCTTTACCTCGATGTCACCTCCTAGCATCTGGCAAAAGCGTTTGGTAATTGCCAGACCTAGCCCGGTTCCGCCATATTTGCGGGTAGTCGAGGCATCGGCCTGGCTGAAGGCTCCAAACAGTTTGCCCACTTGAGCCTGACTCATGCCGATCCCGCTATCGCTGACGCTTAGACGGAGCCTATCGCCCGCCTCCGTGCTAAATCGCTCGGCTCGCAAAGTAATCTGGCCTCCCTCCGTGAATTTGGCGGCGTTACTGAGCAGATTATAAAGAGCCTGGCGTAACTTGGTAGCATCGGTGTGGACGAGGCCCAGGCGAGGGTCGGTCTGCACCTGGAGTCGGTTCGCCTTTTTCTGGATCAGGGGATGCACCGTCAGCACCACCTCGTTTAGCAAGTTTTGGAGGTCGAAAGTTTCGAGGTATAGCTCCATCTTGCCCGCTTCGATTTTGGAAAGATCGAGGATGTCGTTGATCAGACTGAGTAGATGTTTGCCCGCGCCGTGAATTTTCAGCAGGTCGGGGCCGAAACTGGCCTGGCCCTTCTCTTCGGCTTCTTCTTGCAGCATTTCGCTGTAGCCGATGATCGCATTGAGCGGCGTGCGAAGTTCGTGACTCATATTCGCCAGGAAAGCACTTTTGGCCTGACTTGCTTCCAGGGCGGCATCGCGGGCGACGGCCAGTTCTTCCTGAGAGCGGCGCAGAGCCAGGTTCTGAGCTTCGACCTGGGCGGTACGTTCGAGGACACGCGCTTCCAGATGCCGCTCGGATGCAAGCAGGGCGGCATTTGCTGTTTTTGTGGCGGTCAGGGTGTCTTTGAGGCGGCGGCTGTAGTGCCACAGCAACAAGAAAATCAGCCCGGTAAAGACTGGTATATAAGTCGCGTTAATTAGAGGTAGCACCCAATCAGGCACAATTGCCTCGATGTTTAGCGGGTCATGGCGTGTAGACAAAAGCGAAGTAGCCAGACTTACGAAAGTAGAGATAAACATCAACCGGCCCACTCCCCAACTGTTCAAGTAGGGTAAGGCCAGCGTGACCGGCCAGATGATCAAGAGAACCAACATCGGAAAAACCTGTGGCACAATCGCCGCCGCAGACAGTAGGATGAGCCACAAACTGCCGCACATCGCTACAATAGAACGCTCCAGTTGGTATCGCTCGGCCTGCCGCAAGGCCCATACCAGGATGAACTGGTTGAAGATTACTTCGGCTCCAATTAACAGGATGTACCAGGCGGGAAAAAGGAGGTAAAGTATCGTCATCAAAATAAACGCGCCGGTATTAGCCGCTATGTCCCAGCGAATGAATTGGCGAAGGCGGGCGGCGGCGGCGGTAGTTTCGACATCAGGAGCAGAATTAGTTTGGTTCATTGTGAAAGGCTATCCTAAGTTTAAGGGTCAATGTATGCTGCAAATATAAGAAGGATACTTTTATTTTAAGGCTTGTAAGGTGGCTAATCTTAATATACTACAATCCCGGTTCTAAAACAATACGAGCAGACTCGACAAAAAGATTCAGGCGCGATAATATACGAAGCGTTAGAATTTCTTATAGGGTAAGAATAGAGCCGGGTACAGTCTGTGACGAGTTTAGTCCGACCTTGATTTGAACGCCGGTTCAAAAACGCCGGTCGGTATCTGTAGTAAATTTGACAAAGGAGTCGGTACAGATGGATTTTAAACTGAGCGAGGAACACGAACTTTTCCGCCGTTCGGTACGCGAGTTCGCCCTCAAAGAGATCGCTCCACGGGCTATCGAGGTGGACGAGAGTAGCGAATTCCCCTGGGATAACCTCAAGAAGATGGCCGACCTGGGCCTCCTGGGTGTGCCATTCCCCGAAGAGTACGGGGGTGCGGGCGGCGATACGCTGATGTACGCGATGGCGGTCGAGGAAATTAGCCGGGCCTGTGGTAGCACCGGTATTACGCTGGCCGCACACGTCTCGCTTGGCACGGCTCCTTTTTACCTGTTTGGTACGCCAGAGCAAAAAGAACGCTTCCTCAAACCCCTCGCCAGTGGCAAGAAATTAGGGGCTTTTGGCCTATCCGAAGCCACCGCCGGAAGCGATGCCGCCGGGACGCGCACAACCGCGGTGCTGGAAGGCAACGAGTGGGTAATCAACGGCTCGAAGAACTGGATCACCAGTGGCTCGATTGCCGATACCATTGTTTTTACGGCCATGACCGACAAGAGCAAAGGGGCGCACGGGATCAGTTCGTTCGTGGTCGAGAAAGGCCACCCTGGTTTTAGCTACGGCAAGAACGAAAAGAAGATGGGTTTGCACGGCTCGGTGACAAGCCAGCTTTTCTTCGATAATTGCCGCCTGCCGCAAGAAAATATCCTGGGCCAACCCAACGATGGCTTCAAGCAGTTTATGCAAATTCTGGATGGCGGGCGAATTTCGATTGGAGCAATGGCTCTGGGTCTGGCGCAGGGAGCCTACGATATTGCGCTGGCCTACAGCAAAGAACGGCAACAGTTCGGTCGCCCGATTTCCGATTTCCAGGCCATCCAGTTCATGCTGGCAGATATGGCGACCCAGATTGACGCCGCCCGCCTCCTGATCTACCGCTCGGCCTGGCTCAAAGACAACAAGTTGCCCTTTGGCAAAGAAGCCGCGATGGGTAAGCTTTTCGCCAGTGAGATTTCCGAGAAGGTTTGCCGCGATGCGATCCAGATTTTGGGCGGCTACGGCTACGTCATCGAGAACCAGGTCGAGCGGATGTACCGCGATACGCGCCTGACGACCATTGGCGAAGGCACCAGCGAAATTCAGCGCATTGTGATCGCCCGGCAGTTGTTGCGCGAAAGCAGCAAGCAGTAGGCTGTATTAGAGGGAAGACCGGCCTCATTCAGGCAGGTCGGGTGCTGAACTTCGCCAGACCTGGCAGCTTTGCCGGATGACGGCAACCGCTCTGAAAACCTTGCCGGAGAGTTCTTCATGCTGCCAGAGAATTATAGATTATATCTATTGAAGCAGTGCAATATTGATTGAAGCAGTCGCATTGGAGTTTTAAGCAATGGACTTAAACCTGAGCCTGGAACAGCGCGTGATCCGCGAAATGGCGCGAGACTTTGCCGATAAAGAGCTTTTGCCCACCGCCGCTTATTACGATGAAAAGCAAGAATTCCCGGTTGAACTGTGGAAGAAGCTCGGCCAGCTTGGACTCATGGGCATGATGATTCCCGAAGAGTGGGGTGGCGCGGGCGTAGATACGCTCAGTTACGTGCTGGCTCTGGAAGAGATTGCTCGTGGCAACCCGGCCCTCAGTACCCCTATGTCGGTCAACAATTCGCTGACTTGCTACGGTCTGTGGAAGTTCGGGACGGACGAGCAGAAGCGGCGGTATCTGGTGCCTCTGGCAAGCGGGGATAAGCTGGGCGGTTACGCCCTGAGCGAACCGGGCAGCGGCAGCGATGCCGTGAGCATGAAAACTTTCGCCCGTGCCGACGGAGCCAAGTTCGTGCTGAACGGCTCGAAAATGTTTATCACCAGTGGGCAGTCCGGCCACGTTTTCCTGGTCTTTGCCGTGACCGACCGGGGAAGCAAAAAACCTGCCGACGGCATTACCTGTTTTATCCTTGAAAAAGGTATGCCGGGTTTCAAAGTAGGGCAGAAGCTGGATAAACTAGGCTTGCGGGCCAGCGATACGACCGAACTGATTTTCGAGGATTGCGAAGTGCCGATGGCAAACGTATTGGGCGAGGTCGGCGGCGGCTTTCGGCTGGCGATGAGCCTCCTCGACGGCGGACGAATCGGCATTGCCTCGCAAGCTCTCGGCATTGCTCAGGCCGCTTACGAGTTTGCCTTGAAGTATGCCAACGAGCGGCAGCAGTTCGGACGCAAGATTTACGATTTCCAGGCGATCCAGTTTATGATTGCAGATATGGCGACCCGGATCGAAGCTTCGCGTCTGCTGGTTCACCGGGCGGCTTCGCTGCGGGACGCTGGCGAACCCTATGGCCGGGAAGCGAGTATGGCAAAGCTCTTTAGCTCCGAAACAGCGATGTGGGTGACGACAAAGGCGGTGCAGATTTACGGCGGCTATGGTTATATCAAAGAATACCCGGTCGAACGCTATTTCCGGGATGCCAAAGTAACTGAAATCTACGAAGGGACGAGCGAGATACAACGTCTTGTGATCGCCAAGAGTATTCTACGCGGATGAACTTATGGTATGGAATTGTGCTGTTCTTTGCCGCGATGATCGGCGGGGGTCTTAATTCGGTCGCCGGGGGCGGCAGTTTTGTGGCTTTTCCGGCTCTTTTGTACGCCGGGGTTCCGCCGATCAACGCTAACGCGACTAATACGGTAGCCCTTTGGCCCGGTTCGATGGCGAGTGCCTGGGCTTACCGCAAGGATTTAGCCACTCAGCGCGGTATTTTACCTCTGCTGAGCGTGATCAGCCTCGTTGGGGGGGTGCTGGGAGCAGTGCTGCTCCTGCTCACGCCTCAAAATACTTTCAAGACCCTTATTCCTTATCTTCTGCTGGTGGCAACTCTGCTCTTTACTTTTAGCGGACTGATCGTTTCGACCCTTAAAAAGCTTAAAGCCAGTCGCCGCCCGCCCGGAAGTACCGAGCCAGAAAAGACCGGGCTAGGCGGTATCGGACTGATCCAGTTTGTAACGGCGGTTTATGGCGGCTACTTCGGCGGCGGTATCGGCATTTTGATGCTGGCTACCTTTGCCCTGATGGGGATGCAAAACATCCACGCTATGAACGGCCTCAAGACGATCCTGGCAAGTTTTATCAACGGTGTGGCGGTCTTTACTTTTGTGATTGCCGGAGCGATCTACTGGCCTCAGGCTCTCCTGATGGTGGTGGGCGGCATTATCGGCGGTTACTTTGGGGCGTTCCTGGCTCTCAAGATCAATCCACGTTTCGTGCGCTATTTCGTAATTGTCTTTGGCTTCATTATGACGATTTATTTCTTCCTGACCAGTTAACCTGACCCTGGGTAAAGAACAAACTTTGAAGCAAAAGAAGCAGAAACTGGACAAACCTATGTTTTTCCAGTTTTTGTTATATACAGATGCAAAACGTACAATTCTTGATATAATAGAGCCAGCAAGCGAAGCCAGGGAAAAGCAGGAAGATCGGAACCCTTATTGGAGAAGACCTAAATGTTACAGATCAACCGCAACAATGTTAATAAACCCCGCCGCACCCCCATTATTGCCGCTAACTGGAAGATGAACAAAACCGTCGAGGAGGCTCTGGCCCTGGTAGACGAGATGCTGGACGACCTGGACGCTTACGAGGAAGTCGAGACGGTGCTGATCCCGCCTTTTATTGCGCTTTACCCGGTGGTGGAACTGGTCGAAGATACGCAGATCAAGCTGGGTGCACAGAACATGTACCACGAAGAAAGCGGGGCTTTTACTGGAGAAGTTTCCGCCCTGATGTTGCGGGAGATGTGCGACTATGTGATTGTGGGGCATAGCGAACGGCGCACCCTTTTCCACGAGACCGACGCAATGATAAATCTAAAGGTCAAAGCTGCGCTCAAGCACGACCTGACCCCCATCATTGCTCTAGGCGAGAACCTGACGCAGCGCGAAGAAGGCTCGACCCAGAACGTCGTGGGAAATCAGCTACGGGCGGCCCTGCGAGAAGTAAGCGAGGCTGACGCCGGGTCGGTGGTAATTGCCTACGAACCGCTCTGGGCTATCGGGTCGGGCCGCCCGGCGAACGGCGAGATTGCTAACGGAGTAGCCAAATACATTCGCTTTGTGCTGGCAGAGCTTTACAACGAGAGGTTGGCTGGTCTGGTGCGGATTCAGTATGGCGGTAGCGTCACCAGTGCTAACATTGGCGAGTTTATGAGCCAGCCTGAAATTGATGGTGCCCTGGTTGGCGGGGCCAGCCTTAAAGCCGCCGATTTCGTCCGTATTGTGGCTCGTACTCAGGAAGCTTTACACCAAAAATGAAGCAGTTTTAATACTCGGTCTATTTGGTAATGTGCTTTGTAATGTTTAGAACTTACAATAGAAGTATGATAAGAGTAAAGGGTTATTTATTGAGTTAGCCTCGAATTGTCCCCCGTTGGGCCGACTCGCTAAAATTGAAGCTGGAATTGAGGAGAATTTCTCCTCGCCGGATCGCTTGAGGATAACGAATTATGCGTTGCTTCTCCTGTGGCACTCCCAATGCCCCGCATATCCTGGAATGCGTTAATTGTAGAAAGATTCTCGACCCGATTGCCGCCGCCGTGACGGTCGGTGGCCCCGCCCAGGCTCAGGCCCAAACCCAGGTCCAGGTCCAGGAAGGTTTCTTGCTGGAGCCTGTGCGTGTAGCGGCCCCGTCTCCGCAGGAGGCGGTTTCGTTGGGGTTGCATCCGGCCCGCCGAAATCTGGCCAGTGCCGACCTGGAATTTTTGGTGGATTCGGCAGGCTCCAACCGCTTGCAAAGGCAAGACGGGCGGCTGATTTTGCCGGAAGGGTTGCAACCGACCTGGCCGGTACGCTGTCCGCGTTGCCGCCGCAGTGTTCCTTACGACAAGATGGTGCTGGCGGTACGAGGCCGCGATGAGCAGGTTTGCCAGGCTTGCCAGGCCCGGCAGGTCGAGCAGGAAGAACGGCTACCAGGCCGCCTGGACGGTTTGCGGGTGCTGGGTGGCTTATTAATGGGCTTGATCGGGTTGCTGGCCTGTGTGCTTTTTGCCCGACAACTCGGCCTGGCCGCCAACGGGCGAGAAATCAACTGGGTCATGAGCCTGGGAGTCGGCATTATAATTGGGACGGCGGTGCGGCTGGGTGGTTTTAACAAGCCTAGCGCAGCTTTACAATGGATCGCGCTGGGCCTGGCGATAGTCGCCCTCACACTGGTCTTGCTAATCTCTGCCGAAGCAATCAACGGCTCCGGCTTGAGCCTGGGCGGGTTGCCCGACGCAATCCGGGCAACCGGGGCGGGCCTGATTGACTACGCTCTGGGAGGTCTTAGCCTTCTGCTGGCTTTTGGCATTCCTTCCGGTATCATCGGCGGCCACAAAGAATACTAGAAACCAGATTCGATAAAATAGAGAAACTTCGCAACCAATTAAGGCCTGTTATTCTTCGATAAGTGAAGAATAATAGGCCTTAATTGTGCCTGAAAAAGGAACCTTGCTAAAAAGCGGAAGTCGGCTAAACTGTTACGAAAATGCTAGCGTTGCACCACCACGCTGCTCGGCTCACGTTCGATCCGGCGCACCTGGCGTTCGAGGGCGGGTTGCTTGCGGAGGTATCCTCCGGCCAGCCGTTCGACCAGACGGTAGAGCTGATCGGCTACAACCGCGATAAAAATAATCAGTAAAATACCGGCCATGATGCGGGTGGAGGAATTGGTCGGTTTGATCAGTTTACCCAGACTATCTGCCCCGACCCAGGCTCCAATCGTGGCGATGCTGACGATTGCCAGTGTCGCAATCCGCATCCCGGCCAGAATGATCGGTACAGCCAGGGGTAGCTCGACCTTGTAAAAAGTCTGCCAGCCACTCATGCCCATTCCTCGCGCCGCCTCGATGATAGAGGGATCGATCCCGTTAAAAGCCAGAGCCACGTTACGCACCAGCATGGTCTGGGCGTAAGCCACCAGCACGATCACGACGGTCGTAAAACCCAGGCCGTAGACAGGTACCAGGATCGCTAGAAACGCCAGGCTTGGCACGGTGTACAAAATTCCCAGCACGCTCAAAACGGGAGCCGACAGCCAATGCACCCGGCTAATTAAAACGCCTAAAGGCAACGCAATTACCAGCGCAATCGCCAGCGAAACGCCCGTAATCTTGAGATGCTCCCAGAAAAATAGCTCGATCCGATCCCAATGCTCGAAAATGTATGTGAAACCTTGCTGCACAAGCTCGATTGGATTCGGGTTCGGGGGAGCCGTAACTTGCGCTGGCACTTCCCAAAAGATTGTGTTCATTGTTAACCTGTTTCTAAAACCTGCTGTTTCCCTAACCGCGCTTGTCCGGCACTGCCGTTCGTTCGCCTTCACGGGTGAGCGATTGGATCGCTGCCAGCGTGAGCGTGCCGACCCGATGGCCTTCTTCGTCCACCACGGCCAACTCGTCGCTTTGGCTGCCCATCAAAATCCCCAGAGCCTCGCGCAGATTAGTGGTCGGGCGGATGTGGCCGGTGGCCTGACTGCTGCCGTTGACGGGCTGCATTGCGGCAGCGACCGGCTGCAAACTCAGGCGGCGCAACACGTCATCCGCTCCGGTCAGGCTGGTCACGAAATCGTTAGCCGGATGGGTCAGGATATTCAGGGGCGTATCGTACTGTACCACCTTGCCGTCCTTCATCACCACGATCTCGTCGGCCAGCTTGAGAGCTTCTTCGACATCGTGAGTCACGAAAAGAATTGTCTTGCGCACAGTTTGCTGTACGCGCAAAAGTTCATCTTGCAAGCGCGTGCGGGTGATGTGGTCAATTGCGGCGAACGGCTCGTCCATGAGCATAATTGAGGGATCGGCGGCCAGGGCGCGAGCCAACCCAACGCGCTGTTGCTGCCCGCCACTTAGCTGGCCGGGGTAGCGGTCGCGGTATTCTGCCGGTGGTAGTCCGACCAGTTCCAGTAATTCGTCGGTGCGGGCCGATATACGCTTCTTATCCCAGTTGAGCATCTGCGGCACGACGCCCACGTTCTTGTCAATTCGCATATGGGGAAACAAGCCGACCTGTTGAATGACATAACCGATCCGGCGGCGCAGGTCAGTCAGCTTGAGGTCGTGTATTTCGGTGCCACCCACGAAAATTCTACCGCCAGTGGGTTCGTAGAGCCGATTGACCATCTTGAGCAGGGTCGTTTTGCCACAGCCACTCGGCCCTAGCAACACCACCAGATGCCCTTCCATAATTTCGAGGCTTACCTCGTTGACGGCAGGCCGGCTTGTGCCGCCAAAATTCTTGCTGACTTTATCAAACTCGATAATTTTGCTCAATTTAATACACCCTAACCCTCTGGCTAAATTCTTGGCCAAAAAGGGCCATCTTGACCGGAGAGACTAGATAAGACTGCTCTTGACCCTATCTAGTCCCCCCGATTGAACGCTTTGAACGCTTATTTCAAGATGCCTTCTTGCTTGAGGAACGCTTTGGCAACGTCAGGAGCTTCCATCTTCTGGATGTCAACCTGCGAATTAAGCTGTTGAGCTTTCGCCGTGGTCACTTTGGCTGAGACTGCGTTCAGCACATCCTTGATATTAGGATAGGCCGCCACGATATCGTCCCGCACGACCGGGGCGAACTGGTAAGGCGGGAAGTTCAGCTTGTCGTCTTCCATCAACACGAGATTGTTGGCAGCGATTTCACCGTCGGTGCTAAAGGCGACTACGGCATCGGCATCGCCCTTTTGGACGGCCTGATAGCGCAGCGGAATTTCGTAGCTCTTAACATCCTTAAACTTGAAGCCACCATAGGCTTTTTGCAGGCTACCCAGCCCGTCCGTGTCGCTGCGTGGCCCCACAAAGTCAGCGATGGCCGCAAAGCGCAATTGGTCGGCGACTTTCGACAGGTCGCTCAGGGTCTTGAGCTTATATTTGTCGGCGACAGCTTTAGTTACGGCGACCCCGTTGGTGTTATTCATCGGCGCGGGCGTCAGAATAGTCAGTTTGAACTTGCTTTCGTACTCTTTTGCGACCTGATCGTAAACTACTTTCGGGTCGTTGCTGGTCTTGGTCAGCTTGAGGACGTTGAGAAGGGCGGTTCCGGTGTACTCCGGGTAAACGCTGATGTCGCCCTTCGTGATAGCGGCCTGGGCAATATCTACCGAACCCAGGTCGAACTTGCGTTGCACCTTGATCCCGGCCTGTTCCAGGGCCAGGGCGTACATTTCCGCCACCAGAATTGACTCGGTAAAGTTCTTCGACCCGACAATCACGGTTGGTTTGTTACCACTGGCCGCTGCCGTCGTAGCCGTGGCAGCCGCCGCAGATGTGGCGGAAGCGGCAGTCGTAGTTGCCGCCGCAGTCGTGCCTGCGGCAGTTGCGCCTGTGCTGGCTGCGCTCGTACTGGTCGCGGTATTATCTCCGCAAGCCGCCAGAAGCAGGCTTGTTAACAGGGTGGCAACTAGAGCCAGCCAACCAAATTTTTGTACCTTCATCGAAAAAGATTCTCCTCTCTGAAATCGTTCGTATATTATATGGCGTGCAAAACACTTAATACGGCTAAATGTGGATAAAAACACAATAATTTGTATTTCCAGGTCGGTTATTTCCCCGGCGATACTCCGGCTCCGACCTTTCTTGTTAGCTCTAAATCGGTAATTCTATTTCCCGGCTTCGCTCAGGCCGGACTAGGACGATTGGTGCGCCGGGGACTGACGAACCGTTGCAAAGCCGCCAGGCTGATCTCGGTCAGGGCCGCCAGCAGTGCGACCGGCACAGCCCCGACCAACAATTCGTACTGGAACCCGGCCAGTCCTTCCTGAATAAAATCGCCAAAGCCGCCGCCGCCAATAAAAGCCGCCAGGGTCGCGCTGGCGATCACTTCCACCGTGGCAGTGCGGATGCCGCCGATAATTACTGGCAGAGCCAGGGGAATTTCAACGCGCCACAAACTGTCCCAGGTTGACATGCCCATTCCACGGGCTGCTTCCAGGGTAGCACGATCTACACCACGCATTCCGGCGTCGGTATTGATCAAGATAGGCGGCAGGGCCAGGACGGTCAGGGCGATTAGCGACGGCAGGAAGCCCACCCCAACCAGAGGTAGCAACACCAGTAACACAGCGATGCTGGGTATAACCCGAATGAGACCGGCTATATTGAGGATGAGCCGTGTAATTCCAGTCCTTCGGCTGGTGAAAACACCCAGTGGAATACCAATTGCCGCCGCAATCAAAATAGCGGTAAAACTTAATTGAAGGTGTTGCCCGCCAGCCTTCCAGAACTTGTCCGAATGGTCGGCGGCATATTGCCAGGCTTGCCCTAGAAGCTCCATAACTTAACTTTCCACTAAATAAAGGAAACAGCTCAATCAATACCCAAAATTCAGGGGTAGGGTAGACACACCCCGTTTTTAGCATTGCTCAGGCCAGCTAGGACGAAAATGTTAAATTGGTAATAACTACAGAGCTATTATTACAAAGGTTGTTACATATTGCAAGTGTTAAAACCGTTGCATTTTTAGCTCAGAGAGTCTAAAATCTCCCGCCAAAAACAACCGATTTTATTTTAGCAGAGCCGAAACCTTTGTGCCGTACTTGCGTAGATTCTTTATGAAGCTATAATATAGCTATGTAGTGGGCCTTGATCGGCCCACTCTCTTTATTGGCAACGTTCAGGAGGTTCCTTTAATTTTGGAAATTGGCAGTCTTTTGGGCCTCGGTGCAGTTTTTGTACTGGTGGCCCTCAATGGATTTTTTGTGGCGGCAGAGTTCGCCCTGGTTAGTGTACGCAAAACTCGGATCGAGCAACTGGTAGCCGAAGGGCGCGGCGGCGCGTCAACAGTTCAAAAAGCTCTTACTCATCTCGATAATTACATCGCTGCCACTCAGTTAGGCATTACCCTGGCAAGCCTGGCTCTCGGTTGGGTGGGCGAACCGGCCCTGGCCCACTTTGTCGAGCCAGTAGTCGGCCTGGTTGCGCCGGGCGGGGCGGAAGGGGCAATCTCTCATACTATCGCCATTATTATCTCATTCAGCCTTATAACTACGCTCCATATCGTAATGGGTGAACTGGCTCCCAAGACTGTCGCGTTGCAACGTCCTGAAGGTACGGCTTTGTTCGTAGTTCGTCCGCTCGAATTATTCCGGCTGGTCTTCCGGCCTTTCATCTGGATTATGAATACTGCCGGGCGTTTTGTAGTGCGGTTGTTCGGCTTCCAGACCACCGACGAACATTCTCAGGTGCATTCGGTGGAAGAACTTGAAATGCTGGTCAAAGAGAGCCGTGAGGCGGGGGTACTGGATAGCAACGAGGAAGTTCTGTTACGCCGGGTATTCGATTTCGGCGACAAGACGGCCCGCCAGGTGATGATCCCACGCACCGAAGTAGTAGGCGTGCCGGAAGAAGCGACTCTGCAAAAGCTGATCTCGCTGGCCGCCGACGAACGCTTTACCCGCTTCCCGGTCTATCACGACTCGCTGGATCGAATTATCGGGGTGGCCCACGTCAAAGACCTTTTCGGCCTGTTACGAAACGGGTTCTCGCCGGAGCAGGGCAACCAAACTTTTCGGCTCAGCCAGATTGTGCGCCCGGTGCTGACCGTGCCGGAAACCCTGCACGCGGCTGACCTGCTGACCCAGATGCGGGTGCGCCAGGTGCATATGGCCGTTATCGTGGACGAATACGGCGGCACGGCTGGTATTGTCACCCTCGAAGATATTCTGGAAGAACTGGTGGGTGATGTGCGCGACGAGTTCGATACTGAGGAAGGCGGCGTTCACGAAGAATTCGAGGTCGGCCCGGATGGTTCGACCGTGGTAAGTGGTCTTTATCTTTTGCAAGAGGCTTCGGAACGATTTGGGTTGCGCGTGGAAGAAGAAGAACTGGACGAATACGACACTCTCGGCGGCTACATTCAGGGCCAGTTAGGGCGGGTGCCTAAAGTCGGTGATATGGTCAAAATCGGCCCTTATCAGTTACAGGTCGAAGAAATGGACGGCTTGCGGGTAGACCGGGTGAGTTTTCGGCCCGCCAAACAGGAAGCCGTAGTTGAAGAAGTGCCTTCGCTCTAGTCAGCCGCTAAAGGGCTTATGCATCTCGCAGGGTAAGGAAACCTTTGTTCCTTACCCTGATTTTATGCTATTTCAATTTTATTTATGACCCAAAATTCACCTCTACACTTTTGGTAGCGCAGTGTAACAGGAATAGACCGGACTGGCCTGTCCTGTATTCAGGTCGAAGTTGAGACGGGGTATTTTCACAATATCCGCGCCATAGACGTGAATTGAAACCGACCCGGTGAGGGAGGTTTGAATAGAATGTATGTCCTGGTTGGGAGCAGTAAAGCCGCTCACCTGTCCTGGCCCGGCTTTAGCGCAATCAACCTCGGTCAGGCGAAACCGATTGGCTTCGTTCCAATAGCTTTCCCGGTGGTAACGATGTTCCCACTCTTCCCCCTGATATACTCCGATCACCCCCCAGACGCAATGGTTATGCACCGAAGTTTCGATTGACGGCCCAAAGGCGACCACCGTCACACAAAAAGCTCCATTTGGATCAATGTAAAGCGGGTACTGCGAATAACTTGCATCGGGACGCGGCTTGCAGTAAGATTCGGGTAGCCAGTTTTGCTGGGCTATTAACCCTTCCACACCTTCGGTCAATTCCTCCACTACTCGGCAGTCGCTATTTCCGTCCTCTAAAATCTGGTAAGTCATTTATATGAACAGGTCTAAAGCGTAAAAGCCTTATCGGAATGTGGTACTTTGTCTCATATTTTCCCCTGCTGGTGAATAATATATTATCAAAGTGTCCTTGCCTGCTACTATTATTCCGTTGAATAGTGCAAAATGTTGTGATTTTTCTAAAATTAATTAGCTTAGCCATTTGAAAACCAACTATCCTGACAAACAAGCTTAAAAATAATC
>JBBRBE010000160.1:0-14127 GCA_038206175.1 Chloroflexia bacterium | reverse complement strand
CATCTCCGGCCACGCACCGGGCGGTCTTCGCCATCGCCCGGTCTTGGACTGATTCAGGCGGAGCAAAGCCCACCTCGGCCCGGTTGTTTCGGGCGACCGAGGCGGGCCGGAAGAAAGTCTAACAAGAAAGAGGATTATGGCTTTAGAAAAGCTTGAGGAGAACGCACCACCAGAGCCACTTAGCGGCCTGCCTCGCCTCAAACGCAACCTGCGCGACCTACCGCACGCGCTTACCCCGACCGTCTGGATTGCCGGGCTGATCGCAGTGCTGATTGCTTACAGCAGTGCGCTCGTGCTGGTCTTTCAAGCGGCCACCAGTGCCGGGCTTGACCACAGCCATCTTTCTTCCTGGATTTGGACTTTGACAGTCGGGAGCGGCGTATGTAGCGTGATTTTAAGTCTGTGGTACCGCCAACCGATTGTAATCGCCTGGTCGGTGGCGGGAAGTGCCTTGCTGGTCGGTAGCCTGGGGCGGTACAGTCTGGAGCAAGCGGTCGGGGCGTATCTGGTGGCGGCCCTGGCGGTAGTGCTGTTAGGAGCGTTGGGCCTGTTCCGGCGTATGCTGGCTTTAGTCCCGCCGCCGATAGCAATGGGCATGTTAGCCGGAGTCCTTTTGCACTTCGGTACAGGATTATTTGTCGCACTGCCGCAACAACCGCTCCTGGTGCTGATTATGCTGGCGGTTTTCTTCTTGCTGCGCCGCCTGAAATCGCGGGTGTCTATCGTAGGTGCGCTCGTGGCCGGGGTAAGCGTGGCCGGGCTGAGTGGCGACCTGCACTTTCAACAACTCTCGCTGGAACTGGCCGTACCGGTCTGGATCACCCCGGAGTTCAATCTCTCGGCCCTGGTCGGGCTAGGCTTACCCCTGTTTGTGCTGGCGATTGCTTCCCAGAATGCCCCCGGCATCGCCGTAATGCTGGCCGCCGGATACAAAATGCCGATTGACGGCCCGATCACCCTGACCGGGATTGCCTCGGTTCTGACCGCTCCTTTTGGCGGTCACGGGCTGAATCTGGCCGCGATCATGTCGGTAATTTGCGCCAGCCCGGAAGCGCATCCCGACCCTGAGCAACGCTACGCCGCCGGATTTACCGCCGGTATCTGGTTTATCCTGCTGGGTTCGTTCGGGGCCACCGCCGCCGCCTTGTTTGCCGGGTTCCCCAAAGCCCTGGTCGCGGCTCTGGCCGGACTTGCTATGCTAAACTCGATCCTATCGTCCCTGACCGCTGCCATGATCAATCCCCAGGAGCGAGACGGAGCATTGCTGGCCCTGCTGGTGACAGCCTCGGACATCACCTTGCTGGGCATCGGTGCGCCCTTCTGGGGACTGGTTATCGGCGTGCTTACGAGTCGCTTCCTCGAACCGATCAAGCCAAAAGCGGTGTAGACCCTTATTTCCGCCCGATAATCGTAACGCGTGGCAGGGCAAAGCCGATCTCGTCGCCATCGAGCCTGATCCGCAGAGCCTCCGTCAGGCGCGGACTGGCTCCCCGAAAGAGTTCGCGCAGACGGGCCACGCTGGGAGCCGAAGTGCCGATCCGCCTCGTCCACGCCTCAAAATTCATCAGGTCGCCTTCGTCGTAATAGTCCTGTTGGAGAGACGTAACGCTCAGGCCGTTCGAGGTCATAAACTGCCGCCATTCGGAAGCCCGGTAGTTGCGCACGTGCGAAGGGTCGCGCAAAACCTCAATCTCGTTAATCTGCCGGTCGAGTTCGTCGTCCTCCGGCACGCTCGTATCGGCAATCACAAGCTGACCGCCGGGGGTCAGCACCCGCACCATCTCGCGCACGGCCTGGGCCAGGTTTGCAAAATGGTGAGTAGTCAGGCGGCAAGACACAATCTCAAAACTGGCCGCCTCGAAAGGCAAATCTTCCGCCGCCCCCTGGCGAGTTTCGATATTAGTCAGCCCTTTAGCGGCAGCGTTCCGCTCGACTTCTTCCAACATCTGCGGGGTCAGGTCGAAAGCTACCACGCGGGCCACCGCCGGAGCGAAGGCCAGCGCGGTATGCCCGGCCCCGGTGCCGATGTCCAGCACCCGGTCGGTCGGTTGCGGCCCAACCAACTCGACCAGGCGGGCCAATGCTCCCTGGTCGGCATGACCCTGACTGACGGTGTAGGCATGCGCGTTCGGGCCAAAAGTCGCCCGCACTTTCTCATAAGTTTGTTCGCTAGTTTCCTGGCTCATCGGCGGTTCCTCCTGATTTTATTATCATACTTAACAATTGCCTAAATATTTCACGAAGATGAAAACCTGCTTGACCGCTCGACCGCCCGGTCTTTGCTAAATAAAGTATCTCTGAGCTTGTGAACTAGCCGCACAAGGAGCTTTCTATAGTTTGTGAATTATTTATCCAACTCTTAAGCTCATACTTATAACAACTCTTTCTGGCTGATTGTAATAGAAATAGGCTAAAAACGAAAATAGAGATCGTGCATCATCACGATTTGTACCGCTTATCGTTATTTTCAGGTGTTCTTGTCGTATTGACAAGAACACGGAAGGGTGATACGATACTTAAAGTTAATCGCACACTAGGCACACGGTTAAGACCGGGTGAGGGGAAGAAAGCGTGACGCTGGACACAGGCAAAATTGAAAAGCGGGGCTATAACGCGCAGGACGGCATTTCGCTGACGGTGGATGTCGTTATCTTCAGCCTGCGCCCTTGCTTTCAACACGCCTGGGAACGCGATAACGAACCGGATGCAGGCCGGGCCAACGACGAGTTGCAGGTTTTGCTGGTACGGCGGGGTCGCTCTCCTTTCGAGGGCAACTGGGCGTTACCGGGAGGCCGGGTGCGGGCCGACGAAAGCCTGGAAGAGGCCGCCGCCCGGCAACTGTTAGAAAAGACGGCGGTACGCGCCTCTTACCTCGAACAGCTTTATACCTTTGGCCGCAAAGACCGCGACCCGCGAGGCCGCACCGTTTCGGTAGCCTATTACGCCCTGGTGCGAACCGACCGGGAACGGCCCGAAGCCGGACGCGACACCACCGAGGCCCGCTGGTTTCCGGCGGACGAATTGCCGCCCGAAATGGCTTTCGACCACGCCGACATTCTGGGTTACGCCCTCTGGCGGCTGCGCAACAAAATTAAATATGCCAATATCGCTTTCCAGTTCCTGCCGCCGACTTTCACGCTCACGCAACTGCGCGAAGTTTACGATGTGATCCAGGGGCGGCAGGTCAAAAAGGAAGACCCGGCCAATTTCAAGCGCAAAGTCGAGGCCAGTGGCGCGATTGTAGAAACGAACGAACGACTCGAAGGCGGACGACACCGCCCGCCGCGCCTTTACCGGGCCGTTTTGCCCGGCTCTAACGACCCTTTTCAGCAAGGGCCGAGTTCTTAGCTTTTTGCATAGAATGCCGTCCAGGAACCTTTTTTTTGCCGTCGAGTTATTGTCTTTTTGACATTAACTCTGTTGTCACAATTGTTTTGGTCATTGTAACTAAAACACTTCGTTATACGTAGTTATAGTGTATTTTACACTATACCATCGAGGAGGAAACAAAATGGCACGGGTAATCTTTCCTTTAGACCACGAAATTGCTACCGGCGCGATTTGCAGCACCGACTTGAAATTGCCGACCTGGAGCCTGGACGTGGAAGAAGGCCGGGAAGCCTCGGCGACCCCCCTGTACGGGCCGGGTGCCAGCCAGTGGGACGAAGCACCCGCGACCACGCCTGTGCAACGTGAAATTCCGGCCCGCTACCGGGCAATGGACGCGGCGGAACTCGACCGCCGGATCGAAGCGGCCCGCGCAATGCTGGGCGAACGGCTGGTCATCCTGGGCCACCACTACCAGCGCGACGAAATTATTAAATATGCCGACTTACGCGGCGACTCGTATAAACTTTCGCAGTTAGCCGCCGCCCGCCCCCAGGCTGAATACATCATCTTCTGTGGCGTGCATTTTATGGCCGAAAGTGCCGATATTCTAAGCGGCCCGCAACAGCGGGTGATCCTGCCCAATATGGCGGCGGGTTGCTCGATGGCGGACATGGCAAAGCTGGACGATGTGCTGGACTGCTGGGATAGCCTGGCCCGCGTGCTTGGCACGGAGCCGACCGAGGACGGTCGCCAGCCTGTGCTGCCGGTAACTTACATGAACTCGGCGGCAGACCTCAAGGCTTTTTGTGGCGAACGCAACGGCATCGTCTGCACTTCGTCCAACGCCGAAGGAGTCCTTCAGTGGGCCTTCGAGCGCGGCGAACGGGTGCTGTTCTTCCCCGACCAGCACCTGGGCCGCAATACCGGCCTCAAAATGGGCATTCCGCTCGACCAGATGGTGCTATGGAACCCCAACAAGCCACTCGGCGGCAACACGCCGGAAGCTTTGCGCCGGGCGAAAGTGATTTTGTGGCGAGGCTGGTGTTCGGTTCACAAACGCTTTACGGTCGGTCAGATCGAAAAGGCCCGCGCCGATTATCCCGGTGTGCGCGTGATCGTCCATCCCGAATGTCCGATGGAAGTCGTCCAGGCTGCCGATGCCGCCGGTTCGACCGAGTATATCATCCGGGCGGTCGAAGAAGCCCCGGCCGGTTCGACCCTGGCAATCGGCACGGAAGTCAATCTGGTGCGCCGTTTGCAGACCGAAAATCCCGACAAGAAAATCTTCTGCCTCGACCCGGTAATCTGCCCTTGCTCCACCATGTACCGCATCCACCCGGCCTACCTTGCCTGGGTGCTGGAAGGTCTGCTGGACGGTCAGGTGCTGAACGAGATTAAGGTTGACCCGCAGGTGATGCAGTGGGCGCGGGTAGCCCTCGACCGAATGCTGGCAATCAAGGGGTAAAAGGCCGGGGGGTGAAGGGGCAAGTTTTAACTTTACTCCCGGCTTTCGAGCCTCACCAAAGGAAAAACGATGAAAACTTACGACTACATCATAGTTGGTAGTGGAATTGCCGGGCTGAGCGTGGCGTTGGCGGCGGCGGAAGGCGGGCGGCGCAGCCTGATCGTGACGAAAAGCTTTCTGGAAGAGAGTAACACCCGCTATGCTCAGGGCGGCATTGCCGCCGCCGTCGCCGAGGGTGACACGACCCAGGCTCACCGCGACGATACCCTGATTGCCGGGGCCGGACTGTGCGACACCGAGGCAGTCGAGGTACTGACGGCGGACGCTCCGGCCCGCATCGCCGATCTTTTGCGGCTGGGCGTCGAGTTCGACCGGGAGGCGGACGGCGGGCTGGAACTGGGCCGCGAGGGAGCGCACGGAGCCAACCGCATTCTCCACGCGGGCGGCGATGCCACCGGGCAGCATATCGAAGCGGCCCTGGCCCAGGCGGTGCGCCAATCAGCCCTGATCGAGCGGCTGGAACAGCACTTTGCCACCGAGTTGATCCAGGACGAAACCGGGCGTGTCGTAGGCGTGCGGCTGCTGGACGAAGCCGGGCCGGGCCAGCCGTTCGAGGTGCGCGGTCGGTTTGTAGTGCTGGCAACCGGCGGGGCCGGTCAGCTTTACCGCTATACCACCAATCCTGCGGTTACGACTGGCGACGGCCTGATGCTGGCGGGGCGGGCGGGCGCGGCCCTGGCCGACCTGGAGTTTTTCCAGTTCCACCCGACCGCCCTGAACCTGCCCGGTGCGCCGACTTTCTTGATCAGCGAAGCGGTGCGCGGCGACGGGGCCATCTTGCGCAATGCCGAGGGCGAAGCTTTTATGAGCCGCTACGACCCCCGGCTAGAACTGGCCTCGCGGGACATCGTAGCGCGGGCGATAGCGTCCGAAATGGCCCGCAGCGGCCAGCCAGTCTACCTGGATGCAACCGGGTTGGGCGAAACAACCCTGCGCCACCGCTTCCCTTCGATTTACCGCTTTTGCCTGGATTACGGCCTGGACATCTCCCGCCAGCCGATCCCGGTTTCCCCGGCGGCGCATTATTTTATGGGCGGCATCCTGACTAATCACCAGGGCGAGACAACCCTGCCGGGCCTGTTCGCCTGTGGCGAGGCCGCTTGCACCGGCGTTCACGGGGCTAACCGGCTTGCCAGCAACTCACTGCTGGAAGGTTTAGTGTTTGGGCAGCGCATCTACGCCTACACCTCCGGCGAGAAAGAAGCGACGGCCTCCGAAGCCGAAGCCACGAGCCAGGGATTGAGTCTACCTGACCTCCAATATACGGTCGAAACGCCTCTGCCGGACGCTCGCGCCGTCCAACCTTCCCTGTTGCAGGTGCAAAACCTGATGTGGGCGAAAGTGGGCCTCAGCCGCGACGGGGCCGGGCTGCGCGAAGCGGTGGCGCAACTGGAAGAATGGCAGGCCGCTCTCGCCGCTAACCCTTCCCCTGCTGACCGGGCCGGGCTAGAACTGGCAAACCTGGTCGGGCTGGGTCGCCTGGTGGCACAGTCGGCTCTGTGGCGCGAAGAAAGCCGGGGCGCACACTTCCGGCTCGATTTTCCGACTTCCCGCGACGACTGGCGACGGCGGATCGTCGTCCGGCAGCCAACCGCGAGCGGCGGCAGCCAGCCGACGAGCGGAGCCAGGGAAATCAGCCTCGTGGCCGGGGCTTAATCAACTCCCAGGGGCGCAGGCTAGAATCTACTTACTTAACAATTGCATAAAAATTGCACAAACATAAAGATCTGCTTGACCGTTCGACCGCCCGGTCTTCGCTAAACAAAACATCTTTGACGGGGTGAATTAACCGCTCAAGGAGCCTTCTATAGCTTGTGAATTATTCAGGCGATTCTTGAGAATTTAGTCCGACCTGAATTTGTAGCCTACGCACTTTTGAGGGGCAGGCGGACGGTGAAGAGCGTACCCTGGCCGGGAGTGCTTTCAACCGTAATGTCGCCACCCATCATCCGGCAAAGCCGTTGACTGATCACCAGGCCCAGGACGGTGCCACCGTAGCGGCGGGTAGTCGAGGAATCGGCCTGGGTAAATTCACGAAAGAGCTTGCCGAGTTGCTCCGGCGTGATCCCGATGCCCGTATCCCCGATCTCGAAATTCATCCAACCCCGGTCGTCCCGCCAGACCCGTAGCCAGACCTGCCCGTTCTGGGTAAACTTACAGGCATTACTTAGCAGGTTGTAAAGCACCTGCCGCAAGCGGGTCATATCGGCCTGGATCGGCCCGGTTTCGGGCGGACAATCCAGCCGCAAAGTATTGGCGTTCTTATCGGCCAGAGGTTGCACTGTCCCAGCGATCTCGTTGAGCAGAGGGGCCAGTTTGAAAGTCTCCGGGTAAAGTTCGACCCGCCCGGCTTCGATTTTGGAAAGGTCTAAAATATCGCTGATCAAAGCTACCAGGTGCTTACTGGCCGTTCTAATCTTCTGGACATAGGAGACGAGGCGAGGTTGCTCCTGAATTTCGGCTTCTTCCTGGGCCAGTTCACCATAGCCAATGATCGCGTTGAGCGGAGTGCGCAGTTCGTGGCTCATGTTAGCCAGAAAAGCACTCTTGGCGCGGTTGGCGGCTTCGGCTTCGTCCCGCGCTACCACCAGTTCCGAATTAGCCGCCTGAAGCGCGGCGGTGCGGACACTTACTTCGCGCTCCAGGTGCGAAGCGTATAGCTCGACCTGCTCGACCAGCGAATTGTTGTAGATGGCAGTACCCATCAGCCCGCGAATAGCCGTCAGGCAGGTGTGGGCCGCCGGGCTAAGATGGTGCAACGAACCGCAAAAGTAAGTCACCAGGCCGACCAGTTGGCCCTGCGCCAGCACCGGCACACACAACGCGCCGGGCAGACGGTGGGCCTGGGCCGCTTCGCGCAAAGGAGCCTGGACAGTTTCGAGCAGAGCGGTCGGCCCAAGCCCGGCTACATCCACCGACCGGACGGCCCGCTCGATCTCCTGGCTAAATTCGGTACTCAAACCGTGCGATACGCCCAACTCGAATACCTGGCCGCCCCCGGTCGCCAGCCAGACCGCGCTATGGTTCAGGCCGAAAGTCCGCTCGATCTCGACGAGGGTGGTGGATAAAATTTTGTTGAGGTCGGTGGATTGGTTCAGGCAAGCCGCAATGCGACCCAGCGCGTTTAGCTCCTCCCCGACAGGGCCGGAGGCCATCCCGATATATACAGGAGTCGTGACAGGTTGTTCGGTCATAAATGTCCCATGCTTCCCGACTAAGCTTTATCAATAGGTTTAGTGCTTTAAGCCTCTAAGATTGAACGTGAATGAATATAGGAAGATAATAGCACTCGAACATTACGTTATATATTACGATCAGACTAAGCATAAAAATTTGATAATATTGGCAGACCAGACCGCAAGGTATACAATGTGCTACATGATACAGTTAAAGCTGGTGGAAGGAGAACGAAAAATGAGCTACAAAGAAGAAATCGAATACAAGTTTCTGGTCGAGCGGGCCAAAATGCCGCCCCTGCCCGAAGGAAGCCGGCTGCGGCAGGGCTACCTGGCTCTGGGGCCAACCGTGCGAGTACGCACCGAAGAAGGGCCGGGCGAAACTCGCAAAGCTTACATTACGATCAAAGGGGCCGGGCTGGTCGGGCGCGACGAATTCGAGTACGACCTGCCTTTCGAGGAAGCCACTCAACTGCTAAAACTCAGCCGTTGGACGATTGTGGAAAAGACCCGCTACCGTCTGCCGGTTCAAGCCGCGCCCGATCTCAAATGGGAACTGGATATATTTGAAGGCGATAACGCCGGGCTGGTCGTGTGCGAACTGGAAGTGCCGCGCCGGGATTACCCCTTCGAGCGACCGGACTGGTTAGGCCAGGACGTGACCGAAGACCCGGCCTACAAAAACGCCGGGCTGGCCCAGCGTCCCTTCAAAAACTGGTAACTGCTCGAAAAAAGAGAGTTTACCGAGGCACACCGGAAAAGTTTTTCCGGTCTTACCCACAATCTGGCCGGGACTTTTCCACACCCGGCCCCACTTACCCACTGCCCTGTACCCAACTCTCCACCGCATATCCCCAAAATGTGGAAAAAAGAGGCTTTTAGACCCTTTTTGGTGTGCCATGCGGTAAAGTCTACTTCAAAGTAAAATTGGTCAGCAGCACCTGATTGTTAGCCGGGTCGGGCTGGATCGTACAGGCCGGGTCGGGGGCGGGCGAGGCCGAAGTTGCTACCAGCGACATACGCTTGAGCGAAGCCGTATTGTACAGCCCGACCTCCACCAGATAGCGGCCCGGCAGGGTGGCCCGCTCGTCCAGCTTGATTTCGTGGTGGCCGATAATCACGTCCCCGGTGCGCCAGGCTTGCGAATACGCCCCGTTAGCGTCGCCAATGCCCAGCAAATTGCTCGAACCAGCCCGGTCTACCAGATGAACATACATCCGAAAATCGTCGGCGGTAGCGCGTTGAGCCTGCCAGAAAAGGTCTAGCGAAACGGTGCGCCCTTCCTGGCGGGTGCGGTAGCCCAGGAGCGTAATGTTCTGATCGAACGAAACCGGCCCGCAGGTGCGTACATCCATCGGCAGGCTTTGCACCGTCAGGGTGCGCTTAGGGCTGTAGCGGTAGATTGCCCCGCCCGGCCCGCCGTAGGCCGCCTGGGGCAGCACCGCCGCCTGATCTTTACCCAGCCATTCTTGCCAGACCGCTTTTAGCTTGAACTGGCCCAGGTAGCGCACCGCCCCGATATATTCCACTGCCGGGGGCGGGTTTTGCTCGAAAACCTCCCGTGGCAAAATCAAGCTCTGGTTCAGGTCGAGCCAGCGACCTTTTTCCAGGCTCGGTTCTAAATAAATCATGGTCGGGTGCTGCACCGACTCGGAAACGACTACGGGAACCGTGCGCGGATGTTCGCGGCTCCAGCGCACCGTCAGATGGGCAAAATCAGCGTAATCCTGGTCGAAAGCATAATAGAGGTCGGCCCGTTGGCCCCAGCGGTCGAAGTATTCGGTGTGGGTGGAATAAGCCGCGAAGCCAAGCAGAGCGGTTGCCAGGGCCAGACCGCCCCACCATCCCCAGCTTAGCCGGGCCGCAAGCCACCGCCAGACCGCCTCGAAACCGACCGCCCAGATCACAAAAAAGGCCGGAACCGCCCCGCCGATCCGCAGAGGCTGATTGCCTTCGGTGCTGAGGATAGCGGGCAAAAGCATCAGGCCCAGCCAGAGCAGGAGAAACGCCGGGCGCGGTTGCTTCCACTGGTATAGCGTCAGGGCCAGGCCCAGGTAGAAGAACAGAGCCAGGGGCCAGTCGAATAGAGCGCGACCGGGCGAAGTATATTTCAGGTCGTCCGACCCGGCGATAGAAATCATCTGGAAGGACTGGACGAAGCCGTTCCAGAGCTTGCCGGGAGCCGCACCGAGAGGCTGGAAGATGCTGATCTGGCCGGTGCGCTCGAAAAACTCCCGCCGATTGACCGTGAAGTAAAGAGCCAGAGGCGCAACTCCGGCCACAAACGCCGCGCCCCCGCTCAACAGGGCCACCCGCCGCTCTCTGGCGTAAGCCCGCAAAGCCGGGCGATGAAACAGCACGAGGTAAAGGCCAAAAGCCACCAGCACCATCGGCACAAAGCGGGCCGAAAGGTAGGTGTATAGCACGGCGGCATTTAGTAGCCCGGCAACAATCCACCAACTCCGTTTCCGGCTCGAAATGGCCGTCCAGAGCGCGGCAAAAGCCAGCAATTCGACCAGAGGTAAGAGGATCGCCCGGTATCCCAGGCGGCTCAGGTGGAAATGCCAGTAGCTAACCCCCAGGCTCAAGGCGGCAAGCCAGGCCAGCCTGACTCCTCGCGCCGCCCCGTAAACCGGAGTGAAAATAGCCCGCGCCGTCCACCAGGCCGCCCCGACCGTCGCCGCGCCCACAAAAGCGGCGGGCAACCGCACGCCCTCGGCGTTCTGGCCCCAGACCCATTCACCCAGAGCCAGCAGCCACATGTAGAAAGGTTCTTTGCCGGTAAATTCGGGGTAGAACACCCGCCAGCGTCCGTCCAGCACCGATTTACCGATCAGCCCGTCGGCGGCTTCATCGTAATGCAAGCCGCCCGGTATCCGCTCGTGCGCCCACAACCGCCAGGCCAAAGCCAGCCCGACCACCAGGGCCAGCCCGACCCACTGCATGCTTTCCTTTTGCCGCCACCGCCCGGTCTGCCGTTGGTCGGCCAGTGCAACCGTTCCCGCCGGATGAATTTCTCTGAGCATGGCTTAGGCGGCTTTGACCTCGCTGCTCGGCCTGGCTTTGGGCCGGGCAAAGTTAAGGTAAAACAAGAGGCCCAACGGCCCGGCCAGGAAAGTCAAGAGGAGCGAAAGCCGGGCCGGTTTGCCGCGTTCGAGGCTGTCCATGTAAATCCAGCGTCCTACAAACAGGTCGAAGGTCAGGAAATGCACCCAGCCGGCAAAGACACTTTGTTTACTGGCAAAAAGTTTGGTAATGCCGTCCAGGTCGGGGTTCGACAGAGCCTTGAAGCCACTCGGATTCTGGCGCAAGCCCTGCACCAGAACCGTGGTGTAGCCCGCTCCCAGCAAGCTAAAAATCAGATTGCTGTTCATCACCCGGCGTGTCAGGCCGGTGCGCGGCAGCAACAACATCAAAAGCCAGAAGGGTAGCACAACCAGGTTTGCCAGCCGGAAAAGGTCGTTCAGGCTGGCCTTTATTTCAAATTTTGCTTTTACCACCGGGGTTTTCAGGGTCTTTCTCCTTTTTCGTATTCGCTTCATCTGCTTACTTAACAATTGCCTAAAAATTGCACAAAACTGAAAACCTGCTTGACCGTTCGACCGCCCGGCCTTCGCTAAATAAAATATCTTTGACGGGGTGGATTAGCCGCTCAAAGAGCTTTCTACATTTTGTGAAATATTCAGGCAATTCTTGTGTTCTTAAAAGCTATTCGTACCTGGCTAGAATTTGTTCAACCGGCTTTTTGGTGAGAACCGGCACAGGGCTAGGTTGGGCCGGATAGCCCACCGGGATAACTACAAAAGCCCGTTCGTTGCGCGGTCGGCCTAGAATCTGGGCCAAAAATCCCATCGGGCTGGGCGTATGGGTCAGCGTTACCAGCCCGGCATGATGCAAACTCGCCAGCAAAAAGCCCACCGCAATCCCGACCGACTCCAGCACATAATAATGCTTGATTTTTTGCTCCTGGCCGTCCGGCCCGGTTTCGAGGCCGTAGGGTTGCTCGAACACGACGATCAGGTAGGGCGCATCTTCCAGGTGGTTTTTGTGCCAGTCCGTCCCCAGTGGTGCAAGAGCCTTTATCCACTCTGCGCTCATCCGCCGATCATAATTATCGCGCTCCTCGGCTTCGGCAGCCTGCCGTATCTGCTGTTTGAGGGCCGGATTGGAAATCACAGCAAACGTCCAGGGCTGCTGGTTCGCCCCACTCGGCGCAGTCCCCGCCGTGGCGACGGCATTTTCGATCAGTTCAAACGGCACCGCTTCCGGCGAGAAATACCGCACCGTGCGCCGCCGTTTCATCGTTTGCAGAAAACTCTGTGATTTTGCCAGTTGTTCTTCCACCGAGACCCGCTCGAATTCGAGTGGTGCAAAAGAATAGGCTTTAGCCGAATTTAATCCCACCTGGTCGCTCATAATCTATATATACCTCATCTACTTTTGGCCTGTAAAGTTGAGCCTATTATATTACACCCGGCGCGGGTTTACCAACCGGCCAATTTAGTACACCCATTCTAAATTGACCGCCAAAGCCTTGACAAGTGACCATCTGGTAACATATAATAAGGCTATGGACAGCGAAGAAGTATTCAAAGCACTGGCGGATATCAGCCGCCGCACCCTGCTCGATTTACTTTTCGAGCGAGACGGGCAAACTCTTTCCGAGTTGCAAATTCATCTGCCGATGACGCGCTTCGGTTGCATGAAGCACCTCAAAATATTAGAGGAAGCCGGGCTGATTACCAGCCGCAAAGTCGGGCGCGAAAAATACCACTACCTCAACCCTGTCCCGATCCAACTGGTTTACGACCGCTGGGTTAGCAAATACGCCCGACCCTGGGCCACTGGTTTGAGCCAACTCAAATACAAAATGGAGGAACAAGCGATGACTGAAAAGCCGACCCACGTTTTCGAGGTCTACATTCGCACGACCCCGGAGCTACTCTGGCAAGCCCTGACCGACGGCAACATTACTCCCCACTATTACATGGGTAGCCCGGTCGAGTCGAGTTGGACGCCTGGCGCGGCTTACTCCTACCACAACCCGGCGGGCGGTTCTTTTATAGAAGGGCAAGTCGTGGAGATTGACCCACCCCGGCGGCTCGTCACCACTTTTCGCCCTGTGTGGGATGCCGAAGCCGCTTCCACCGCTCTTTCGACTGTCACCTACGAAATCGTGCCAGTCGGGACTGCCTGCAAACTGACGCTGACTCACGTTGACCTCGACCCCACCAGCCCGCTTACTCGAATGATCGTTAGCGGCTGGAGTCAAATTCTGTCGGGCCTCAAAACCTACCTGGAAACCGGCGAACCACTCGTGATTGCGGGCTAAATCACCGGGCCGCTACAGGCCGCGAATGGCCCTGCCTGGGCCGTTGAGGGCTTCGTTGGAAGCAAGAAAAAAGATCGGGCGGTTTTGAGCCGCACCCGGTCTTTCTTTATACTTACCTGACAATTGCCTGAATGATTCACAAACTATAGAAAGCTCCTTGAGCGGCTAATCCACCTGCGCAATGATATTTTATTTAGCGAAGGCCGGGCGTTGGTCAAGACCGCCCGGCCACACCCGTAGGGCGTGACCGGGCTATTCCAACGAAGACCCATCAATGGGCCTGATACGGCAGGGCGATTGCAAAGTCCAGGTTTTGCCGCCCTGTCCTGCCCTGCCCTGTCATTCTGAGCGACATTAAAACAGGTCTTGAATACCTTCTATCTAAGCGAAGAATCTTCTTGACCTACCTCGATCTTGCTTATTCAAGAAGATTCTTCGCTTGGATTTGGCTGTAATCAAGACCTGGCTTAGCTATCGCTCAGAATGACAGGGCGGGGCGGGGCGTAACAGGGCGTGAGATGAACCGTGTAGGACTGTGCAATCGCCCTGCCTGATACGGGGACGTATTCACCAAATATGTGATAATTATGTGGTAATAAAAGAAAGGCATTAGCCCCGTTCAGGGGGCTTTGTAGTGTTCGACGGTTGCATCACCCCGGCTGTTCGGGGCTAAGTGTAGCCCCTCCCTGTAGTGTTCGACGGTTGCATCACCCCGGCTGTTCGATCTTATGCCTAGCCTGTGGTTTGTAAAGTGGGCTGTGGTC
>JBBRBE010000159.1:0-14145 GCA_038206175.1 Chloroflexia bacterium | reverse complement strand
GTGGTAGTAGGCTTACTTAACTGCAAGGGCCGTTGTGATCTGGCTCAGGTCCGCCGGGAGATGGAGTATGACCCTAATCTCGCCCTCGAATTATTGCTTACCAACCTTTTGTCAAGCAAATGACTATGCAACCGCCCTGCCGTAGTCTGCGGTCAACTTGACGAAGTGACCTCTTTGCGCTACACTCGTTACAGTACCCACCTGCTTAAAAAGGCTATATCCTTGTGATAGGTAAATTTGAGATTTTGGTGTTTTGCATGGGTAGGTATCAAGGAAACTTGCCGGGTCAATTTTTAAACCCACAAATAGGGTTACAGCCAGAGCAGGCCGCTAGTGCCTACCGATCTGGCCGAAAGTTGGCTTTCGGTGTGCAAAAAGTGAGTTTGCAGCAAAACTTAGTAGGAATCGGATTTAATGGAGATTAAGCAAGAAACTAAGTCACTTCCGCGTAACCGTAAATGTGGCAATTGCCGCTACTTCGAGCCTGCCCCACTCTGGCGCAAAGGCTGGTGTCGCAATCCGCGCCTGTACGACCGGCGGGCTAACCATCTGGTAGATGCAGCTACGATAGACTGTGAACAGGTTTTTCGGGCGCGTATCTATTGGGAACCAGTGCCGACGGCAGAAGTAGTCGAAGCCAATGCTCCCGCTACCGGGTTTAGCCCCTTCGTGGGGCAGGCTCCCGCCGATAGCGGGCAGGCTGATAGCGGTCGCGGACGGCCTGCTTCCGCAGATGGAGTGCTGCGGTCGCGCATAACTACGCCCCAGGCAACCGTAAATAGTGCCAACCCAACCCAGGCCACCGGCGGGCAATTGCCGGTGATCACCCGGCGCGAACGAGCGGCGGCGTCGCCCGGTCTGGTAGCCCGGCCAAGCCGGGTGAGAAACTGGCTGGTGGAGAATATTCCCTACTATGACAAAATAGACGGCCCTATTTCCCGGATAAACTTTGTCAAGGTACTGCCCTGGGTTATTGTCGGGGTGCTGCTGCTGGTGCTATTACTAAATGTGATGGGCGGCAAAAAAACCGACCCGGCTAATTCGACCAGCACTCCGAGCGGTCAAACTACTTCTTCCAGTCTGGCCGGTAATGTAACCGTCGGGGCAAGCCTGACCGCGCCGACAACCGCCCCGGTAGTTAGCACCAATACCAACGCTAACAAGAGTGTGTCGCCGACGACTTCACTTTCAACCCTGGTGCCGACAGCGACCGCCCCCGCTCCGGCAACCACGGCGGCAGTGAAGAAAGAAGTTTACGCCAAGATTAACAGTGCGCAGGGTGCTAATTTCCGTAAGGAGCCGAATATTCAGCCCACCTCGGTAATAAAGTTGCTTGCTAACGGCACACGGGTTAAAATCCGCGAGGGCGAATTCAAAAAGGCTGACAATGTTACTTTTGTCCCGGTTACACTGGACGGAGTAGATGGCTGGGTAGCCGAAATTTATCTGACTCAGGAAACTTAAAGCCCGGCTTGCCGGCTCAGACCTTCTAAAGCCCCGCCCAAATCTCTGGGTGGGGCTTTAACTTTGAAAGGAAGCCAATTTTATGAGCGGTGAAAATGCGTCGGCTAAAGCTCGGATCGAAACGGTGCTGGTCTGCTATACTCAAGCGGTCTTTGACCAACTGGCAGCCGATCCAGCCCACCCACCCCAGGCTGACGAAGAACCGGACGAAGAAGTAAGCCGGGCGCGTTACCTGGCACATCTGGCCGAGGCGATCACGGCGGCCCTGGGTGCTGCCGGGCGGACTGCCGAAATTGTGCGAGTGCCGCAACGTAGTTTCGCCCCTAAAGATATTTCCAAAGCCGCCTTTGCCTGGCGCATCCTCGACTTGAAAGAGAGCAACGGACGCTCTATTGATCTGGTGTTGTGCCTGGACTTTCCGGCCTGGTCGTTAGTACATCCGCACAAATGTACCTGGCTGACTGGCCTGCCAAATTTCGTAGTACGGGCTAAATCTGGTCTGGCGTATCCGGCCACCGCTCCTGGAGAAGAAACTTCGCCACACCAAACTAGCCGGATTCAGCGTAATGACGACCAGGCAGAGCGGGCTAAAAATGTGGCCGCCCTTTTGCAGGCTGAACGGCGCGGACTGGCCGAAGCCCGCCGAGTGCTGGCCGGTAGCCGGGACGTGGCGGAAGAACTGGCTCGCCGGGGCTTGCAGGTCGAATTCAACCCGCTACCGCCCGACCTGAGTGTGTCACCCAGCGACCCCCTGTGGCAAACCGCTCTTAAACGATTGCTGGGAGAAACCTGAGTTTGGAAAAAGAGACGGGTTTGGAAAAAGAGATTGAATTGAACGAAAAGCGAACTTTAAAAACGTCAGGATTACCTACTTCTGGGACCGACCGGCTTTACCTGGCTTTGCAACCAGTTGGGCTAACCCTGACGGTGGTTGGATTTGCCGGGCCGTGGGTCTACGGCCCGGTAGGTAAAACCCAGGATTGGGGCTGGCAACCCGTCTGGGGACTGCTGCTGTCGGTTATTGCCCTGAATGTGTTTATCGTTTTTTCGATTACAATTTGTGTTAGTTATGTCGAACTGATGCTACGGCTAGGCCGTCCTCCACTTGAAGCAGTTCTAAAATGGGTAGGAGCTTTCTTTGTCCTGGTGGTTGGCGTGCCGGTGGTAGCCTGGTCGCTTCTGGATTTTACCGAGCGTAGCCCGACCCCACGAGCAGGCGATGGTGCGTTAGGCTGGGGAGTGTGGGTGGCTCTGGCCGGGCTAATCATGCTGGTGGTGGCGTTACGTTTGCGGATCAGAAAGCTCAAACAAACTCAGGCTTTCATTTAGTTTTCTAAATCCAAAGTAAGTTAGCACCTGACGAAAGTTAGTAAGAAGAAAGTTATAAAATGAGCTTTGCCGATGGTATTCTAACCGAAGATTTAGGGTCAATCCGCCAGAAGTTACTGCAACATCCGCTCTGGACGGGCGTAGAAGCCGGAACATTGGAAATTGGTCGGCTGCGACTGTTCGCCTTGCAAGACTGGTGGCTGGTACGGGAAGCCTACCGTCTGGACGCTCTGGCAGTGGCGAGTGCGAGCGATCTGCAAACTCAAGAACTTTTACTTGCCAAACTGACCCCTAAAATCGGCGGCTACAAGCTGTTGCTGGATTTTGGCGCGGCTGTCGGCCTGAGCCAGGCAGATTTCGAGGCGGTCGAGCCGTTGGCAGGCTGTATGGCCCTGACCAACTTCTTCTACTGGATGCTGGTTTACGGCTCACCGGGCGAAAAACTGGCGGCGGTCGGAGCCAGCGAAGATATTTTTGTCCAGATTTGCGCCCGTGTCGGCCCGGCTTTACAGCGTAACTACAACCTTAGCAGCGAAGCCATCCGCTTCTTCACTGCCCACGACGTCATCGGCGAAGCAGTTGGGTCGGTGGATGCCAACCTCCTGACGCACTATAAATCCGAGGCGGAGAGGCGATTGATTACGCGAGCGGTGCGGCTTAGCCACGATTTCGAGCTATTGTTTTACGATACAATTATGGCCCAGCCACTTTAATCAGGGCGGAGGCAGTTTGATGGAATGGGAATTAGAAGAAATTATTAGCTGGTGGGATCGTGTTTACGCCCGGACGCTGGAAGTCGCCCAGGCAGTTCCCGCCGAGTGGCTGGATTGGCGGCCCACCCCGGAGGAGTTTAGCCCTGCCGACTTGATCCGCCATCTGGCCTCGACCGAATTGATGAACCTGGCTCGCCTCGGTAGCGGGAAACTGGCTTACGGTGGGCATGGCCCTGAACACGGGCGCACCAAAGCCGAGGTTATTGCTTACCTGGAAGAATGTCACGCCCAGGCGGTAGCCTTACTCCGGCAGAGGGGCGAAAGCGGCTTGAGCCACCCCGTACCGACCAACCAGGGTAGTATCGCAGGCTGGCGAGTTCTGGTTGGCATGCTGGAACACGAAATACACCATCGCAGTCAGCTTTGTTCTTATCTCAGCCGACTGGGAATTTCGCCGCCCCCACTTTACGGGCTGTATGTGGAAGAGTTGCCGACGACCTGACCTGGCTAATATTATGTATAAACCAGAGGGAGGATTAATCATTTGTTAAAAGGTTTGGAAGACGCTCTGATCGAGTTTTTGAAAATTTTTTATGGTAGCGTAGATTGGTGGGGTGTTCTGGTTATGATGGCTATCGAAAGCATGATGATTCCCTTACCGAGCGAGATCATTATGCCGTTGGCCGGTTGGTTACTGGTTCACGACGTGGCGGGGGCCGCGCCGGTCTGGTTACAATTAGTCTGGGCAGGGGTAGTCGGGGGCGCGGGTTGCCTGATTGGGTCGGTTATCGCTTACTGGATCGGTCGGGCCGGTGGCCGTCCGTTGGTGCTAAAATATGGCAAATATGTCTTAATAAATTCCCAGCACCTCGATAGCAGCGAACGCTGGTTGGTACGCTGGGGGGCTGCCGCCGCTTTTTTCTCGCGGCTGCTGCCGGTAGTGCGCACTTTCATCAGCTTGCCCGCCGGGGTTGCCCGCGCTCCCTTCCTGGTCTTTTCGATTTTGACCTTTGCCGGGTCGTTCATCTGGTCGGCAGGGTTAGCCTGGGTGGGTTATGGGTTGGGTAGCCAGTTCGAGCAGGTACGTAACTCGATTGGATGGCTCGATTATCCCATTATCGTCATCGTGATTGGATTAGTCATCTGGTTCATCTATAGCGCGTTGAAGAGCCGCAGAAATCTTGCCCGTACCAGTAAATCTAGCGATAAAATCTAGCTGAACTTAATAACTGTAGCGCGAAGCGGCTTGCCGGGCATTACCCAGGACAGAACCGAGCAAGTTCGCCCGCACCCTGTGCAATTGCTCTTTAGCTTCGCGGGCATCGTCGCGGCTGGTTTTGCCCGACTTGAGGACAAGGATCGTTCCGTCTAGCTGCGAAGCCAGGATTGTCGCATCCGAAACGGCCAGGACAGGCGGCGCGTCCAGCAAAATGTAGTCGGCTTCCTCGCGCAAACGGTTTAGCAATTCTGGCAAGAGGCCCGAACTAAGCAGTTCGGCAGGATTAGCAGGCAACGGCCCGGCAGTTAAAATACGCAGTCCGGGCAAAACCGTCGAGCTTAGTGGCAAGCTTTCTCCCACCGGGCGAGTTTTGCCCGGCAACCAGTTCGACCCGGCTTGGCCTAGCACTGTGGATAGCCCTTGCCCATTAGGAAGCCCAAACAGAGTGTGGATTGCCGGACGGCGCAGGTCGGCATCTATCAAGATCACCCGGCTACCCATTTGAGCGAAGGTAATCGCCAGGTTTGCCACCGTCACCGATTTATCTTCACCGGGGCGCGGGCTGGTAATGAGGAGAGTGTGTACTGGCTTGTCCGGGCTGCTGAATTGCACATTCGCCCGCAAGGTGCGGTAAGCTTCTGCCGCCACCGAACGGGGATCGTTCAGGGCGACCAGGCTTTGCGGACCGAGCGGCGTTTCCGCCCGGCCAAAATTCTTAAAGGCAAAACTCAAAACTCTAGCTCCTTAATCAGGCCAAACTTGACTCTAAATTATCGAAAAGACAACGCTTCAAGCTAAATCACAGACCTATTTTAACGACTGTTCGTGTTATCTTTAGAGTCTAACTTTTCTTCTTGTAACTTTTTTCCCGGCAAATCATCACTGGCATCGGCGGAAGCGGTCGGGTTGGGCGACGAGGGCAATCGGCGGGCCGAGGCCGGAACCGGGCCGGTAGAAGTGGGCCGCCAGGGCGGAATAGTTCCTAGCACCTGCAGGCCGGTAATGCTTTCGACTTCTTCTTCCGAGCGCAAGCTATTGTCAAAAAACTCGACCACGAAAATGAAGATCAGCCCCAGAATGAGGCCCAACCCACCCGCCGCCGCCGTGTTGAGCAGAGTGCGCGGTTGCGAAGGGCGGTCGGGAACGGACGCACGGGAAGCTTTCTCGAAGAAAATTTTCGAGTCGTCCGGCACGGTCGCCACGGCTTTGAGGTTCTCTTCCTGCACGTAATCGGCGGCGGCATCGGCAAGGCGGGCCGCCCGTTTACCGTCCGTATCATTGACCGTAATAATCAAGATCGCTTCGTCCGGCTTGGGCTGCACCTTAATTTTATCCAGGATAGCATTCGGGC
Source organism: Chloroflexia bacterium (assembly GCA_038206175.1). Lineage (GTDB taxonomy): Bacteria > Chloroflexota > Chloroflexia > Chloroheliales > Chloroheliaceae > 54-19. Next base: position 8,069 of record JBBRBE010000159.1, on the reverse strand, counting down.
CGAGGTCGAAATGACCGCGTGCATCAATCTGGGCGGCGGCGTTGGTAGAACTGAGCGTAGCGGGGAGACGGCGCAACTCGCTTTTGATAAAATTGTTCAAACCTTCGTCCGGCCTGGCTGGTTTGCCTACGACTTTAACCACCGACTCGTAGATTTTGGGCTGAGCCAGGCTATAGAGAAAGGCTGCACTCGCCGCCGCCACTGCCACCAGCAAAGCCAACCACCAGCGTCGTTGTATTACCCGCAGAAAATCTTTTAGCTGCAAAGTGTAGCCCTCTACCGCGTACTGCTAGATGAAACTTGTTTTTGGTCAATTTGCTCTGGCAAGGGCAGGGTTGGCCCGGTTCCCGGCCCGTCGAGGGCAGCCTGTACTTGCCCGGTTTGGTTGCGTGGCACGACCGCCAGCACCGGCAGGTCGAGAATTTCCTGCGCCTCGGCTTTAGTTCTGATCGAGGTATCGAGGTAGGCCAGCAGGAAAGCCAGGGCGACCCCGGCCATAAGGCCAGCCAGCACTCGCACAGCCGCTAGAATTACCGTGCGACCTCCGCTCAGAGCGGCCCCGCTAGGATTATCAATGACGGTAGCCACGACTTGACGAGGCTTTACGTAGTCGCTGGCCGAAGATTCGAGGTTGCGGGCCACGGTGCGGGCTACTTGCAGGGCGTTATTCTGGTCGTTACTGCTGGCCGTGATCGTCAGTTCGCGGTGTTTGCGCTCGACGGCTACCATTCCCTTTAGTTCGTCCGGTGAAAGATTGACCTGACCTTCTTTTAACTGGGTCGAAATCGCCGTCATGAAAAAATTGCCCGTCACAATGCTGGTAAGTTCGTCAGCCACAAACTCGGAGTTTTGAGAAGAATAAAGACCGCTATACTGGTCGTTAGGGCTTGGTACATTGACGATGCTTACCACTGCGACGGCCTGGTAAGTAGGCCGGTTAGAAGTATAATACTGGTAAGCTGCCAGGAGACCGACCAGGGTGAGAGCCAGGATCAGTAACCAGTAGCGCATCAGTATTTGCCAGTAACGCCTTAATTCCATGCTGTAGCTACCTCTTTAAGTTCTCGATACTAGCCAGTAAACCTACAAGTTTATTTAAAGTAAATCGTCAGGGTTGCCGCCTAAACGTCGAGTCTCTGCGGCCAACCGCTCGTTACGTAAACGCTCGGCCTGAACTTGTTGCAGGGACGCTTCGGCTTCCAGGCGGGCTTGCTCGGCTTGTTTCAGGGCTTGAACAGCTTGCTTTAAGGCACGTTCGGCCCGCCGTTTTTCAGCCTGCTGCTGCTGCCGTTCCTGTTTAGCTTCTTTCTCAGCCTGTTCTCGTGCTTCTCGCTCGAAATCAGCCTGTTGCTGTGGCCCTTCACTATCGGTTGGACGTACCTGACCGCTTGGCGTATAAACCCGCAGGTAACGACCTTGCATCTCGACAAAACTTTGCAGTTCTTCGCTCCACAAACTGCCTTCCGCATCCTTTGGCAAGCTTTCGTAATGGCCTGTAGCCGGATCAAGCCGCCAACCGAGTAGCCGACCCTGTCCAGCCCAACTTCCTTTCCAGAAAGAACGCTGGTTTGGGTCAAAAGCAAAAAACTCGCGCACGCCTAGTTTCTCGTAACGGGCCGGTTTTTGTTCCAGGTCGTGCCGCCAGGTTTCCTCGCTGGCGACCTCGAAAGCTACCCGTGGCGGCGGGCCGTCTTCGCCTACGTAATAGCTTCGGCTTTCCGCATCGCTGCGCTGTTCAATCTGCAAGCCATCAATTATCGTTACATCCGGGCTAACCGGCGTTTCCTGGGGACGTGCGGTAACGTACAGGTTTATTTCGCTGACCGCTTCCACGTCCTCATCTCGGTACATCCAGCGCAACACAGCCAAAAGATATTGTAAAGCGGCGAAGTGAAAAAACGTTTGGCTCAAATCTTCCCCTTCCACTTCGTCCGGGTGGGCGTCGTAGTATCGCTCGATCCGATTAGCCTTGATAGTCATTTGTTATTCCTCAAAGCGACCAGGGAAGTTTCAGGCCTCACCTTCTCAGACTGAGGTTGTTCTGGGCCAAACCGGGAGAACTACTCTGCAATTTTTCGCGATGTTCTTCCCAGCGTTGCTCGACATAGTGCTGGAAGCGTTGCAGAAAGAGCGTGCGGTCGTAAGTTTCCGCCTCACGGCGAATCGCTGCACTATCGAAAATATGAAAAATCTCTTCAAAACGGCGCACCGCTTCGGTTAGAGCCTGGGGTGTTTGCTCCTCGAAAAAGAGGCCCGTTTCATTTTCGCGCACGACTTCTGCCGGGCCGCACTGCCGGATCGCAATCACCGGCGCACCGCCCGCCATCGCTTCCACCGGCGTAATGCCAAAATCCTCCGCGCCAACCTGGATAAAAGCCCGGCAGCGACTCATCAAGTCGCGCACCTGAGCGTCGGGCAAGTGGCCTAAAAATTCGGTCTTAGGCCCGGCCATCTCCTGCACTGCCGCCAGGTCGCGCCCGCTTCCGACTACTTTCAAGGGTAGATCAAGCTCCCGGAAAGCCTGCACCGCGACATCGGCCCGCTTGTAGGGAATAATCCGCCCGACCCACAAATAAAAATCTTCACGGTCGTGAGTGCGGTAGGGGATCGAGCTAACCTCGACCGGCGGATTGATAACGACCGCATCGCGCCGCCAGTATTTAGCGATGCGGGCCACGACGGTTTGCGAATTGGCGACATAAAAATCAGGCCGTTGGGCCGACTGAACATCCCAGAGTCTAACATAGCTCAGAAAAAAGGGCAAGACTGCCCTGGCCGCCCGGCCCAACCGTTCCCGCCGGGCGTAATCCTCGAACTGCCAGACAAAGCGCATAGGCGTATGGCAGTAGGAGATATGCAAAGTTTCCGGCCCGGTGATCGCCGCTTTCGCCCAGGCCGACGAACTGCTGATGACCAGATCGTAACCCGAAAGGTCGAAACTTTCAAAAGCGTAAGGATAAAGCGGCAGGAAGGCCTGATGATGTTTCATTACACCGGGCAATTTTTGCATAAACGAGGGGATAACTCGCCGGTTATCGAACCGATGCCCGACCAGAGGGGGGCTATAAATCGAAGTGTAAATGGGAGCCTGGGGATAGAGTTCGCACAAAGCTTCTAACAGTCGTTCGGCTCCCCCATATTGGTTTAGATAATCGTGTACAATTGCAACTTTCATCTCAAAAAGTGCTGAGTTCTAAGTTCCCGGTTCCGAGTCCGTTGCTTTTCTGAATTTCGCCTACGGTATTTACTCAGAACTTAGAACCCAAAATTCAGAACTTAATACGCTCCTTCTCTTCTTAGTACCGCCGGAATAGTTCGCAGCAAGATTTTGAAATCCAGCCACAACGACCAATTCTCGGTGTAATAAATATCCAGGCGGACGGTATCATCGAATTTCAGGTTACTTCGCCCGCTAACCTGCGAAAGCCCGGTCAGGCCAGGTGTAACCTCGTAGCGGCGAAATTGCCACTCCTCGTAGCTTGCCAGTTCGCGTTCCAGGCCGGGACGCGGCCCTACGAAACTCATGTGGCCGCGCAGGATGTTGAAAAGCTGCGGCAATTCGTCCAGGCTGGCCCGCCGGATGAAACGACCCACTCTCGTTCGGCGCGGGTCGTCTGTCATTTTAAACGTAGCACCGCCGGTCTGGTTGTACTTGAGAAGTTCGGCCAGACGCGCATCGGCGTTGGTGTACATCGAGCGGAATTTGTAGAAAGTGAAACCTTTACCGTCTTTGCCGATGCGCGTCTGACGCAGGATGATCGGCCCTGGTGAGTCAAGCCGAACGGCCAGGGCAATCAAGGCCATCGGAACCGCCGCCACCAGCAGGAAAATCAGGGCCAGCGTCAGATCTACTACGCGCTTGACGAAATAGTTCCAGCCGGTTAGCTGATTATCTTTGATGCCGATAAGGGGTACGCCGTTTAATTCCTGAAAATCCAGGGTGTTGACCTGCAACTCGAAGACATCCGGCACGAGAGCAAAATTAATCTCATTTTCGTGGCAAATATTGATCGCTTCGTTGATCGCTTCGTGCAGATTGGCCGGGAGTGCCACGATCAGTTCGGCGACTTGATGAGTGTGCAGAAGCTTTTCGAGACTTTCCAGACGGCCTAGATGCGGCACACTTTCGCCCGTGCGGTAGCTCAGGGGCAATGTCCACTCTGAAAAGCGTAGTTCGTCATCAGCGTAGCCAACCAGTCGCAGGCCCAAAGCCGGAGTTTCGAGGATAGCTTGCATGATCCGGCGGGCCGGGTCGGTCGCGCCCAGCACCAGAACATTGCGAACGCCAATCCCACGCTTACGCAAACCCCGCCGAATTTGGCGCACAATCACTCGTTCGCCACCCAGCAGTACAAACGAGATGGGAAACAGGTAGAAATACATGAGGCGAGACATGGCGGGCGGTTGCAGGACAAAAACCAGAGCCAGAATACCCAGCACGGCATAAGCGGCGGTACTGGCGATCAGCCCAAGTTCGTCAATCAAGCCGGAAGTACGCGGCAAGCGGTAGAAACCTTTGAATTGCAGCACGACAAAGAAAATTACCACAAAACCAGCCAGCACGCCCAGGTAATTCGAGAGCGGCACCTGATTTTGTTCCGAAATATCCGCTCCCAGCATGAGGCCGTAGCGGGTGAAGTAAGACAGTACAAAGGCACTGCCAATCAAAAACAGATCGAGAGCCAGACGGCCTAGCCGGGTCAGGACGGGCCAACCTTGTGAGCGAGTACGAAGGGAGTTACGAGAAGGCTGTGGTAACAGGTCGCGCCAGGGAGCAACGGATGTCGGTTCTTCAGTTTGATGCACTTTCAACTCTATCTCCGGTTTCCTTATGGCAAAACTGCGCCAGCAGGTGTAAAATTTGTGTTATTATAGCATAGTGCAGCCAGGACTTAAAATCGCTTAGGCCAGCCCGAACGTATCTGAACCGAGTAAACTGGTAAATCTTTCTTCATTATAATATTTTTATGGCATTTTGTCGCGCATCTTCTGTGCTGCCAGGAGTAGGGTTAGTGTAATGCAAGTCAACACCATTGGCGTTTTGCCTCCCTCTGAAGTGCTTCGCCGGGCCAACCGCAGTCCGGCCCAGGTTTGTATTCACGGACATTTTTATCAGCCACCACGCGAAAATCCTTTTACGGGGCAGGTTCCAGCCGAAGGCGGAGCCGAGCCTTACGCTAACTTTAACCAGAAAATCAATGCCGAGTGCTACCGGCCCAACGCCCTGGCCGGTAATTTCGAGCGGATCAGCTTTAATCTGGGGCCGACCCTGGCAAGCTGGATCGAACAGAATGACCCCGATACGCACGCCCGCATCGTTGCCAGTGACCGGCTAAACTACGAGCGCGATGGCTATGGTAACGCCCTGGCCCAAAACTATAATCACGTAATTTTGCCGCTAGCAAAGCCTGCCGATGCCCGGTTGCAAATCGAGTGGGGCGTGATGGACTTCGAGCGACGCTTTGGACACCGGCCCGAAGGAATGTGGCTGGCCGAGACGGGCGCGAGTACGTGGGTGCTGGAAATGCTGGCCGAGGCCGGTCTTAAATTTGTGATCCTGGCTCCCTGGCAAGCCGATACCTCGACGGTCGAGACGATCAACCCGTCCGAGTGGGCGCGGCGACAAAGCAGCTTACGCCAGAACGCTATCGAGGATTGGCGAGCCGAGGCCCGGCGCGACCTTGAGCGAACCGGGCGATACCTGAACCTGGACGAATATACCGCCCGGCTACACCGCATCAACATGGCTGTTCCGCTCTTGCCCCTGCGGGTGGCCGAACCTTACGACGTAACCGAGCCATACCTGGTCGAGCTTTCGGAAGGTCGAAGCATCGTTGCTTTCTTTTATAACGGCAAGCTTAGTGGCGATATTTCATTCAACCAGGAGGCGACTGCCGACGCCGACCGCTATACCCACCAGTGGCTTTTGCCCGAACTTAACGAGGCGAAGCTGGGCCGACGAGAAAATCAGCTTTTGATGATTGCGACTGACGGCGAGCTTTACGGCCATCATCAGCCCTACCGCGACCATTTTCTGGCTCACCTGACCGGGATGAGTGCCGAGGCGGTCGGCTTCGAGATAACCTGGCCTTCGCGCTACCTGCGAGAAAATCCGCCGCGCCGTCGCATCCGTATTCACGACAATTCGAGCTGGAGTTGCCATCACGGGGTGGCCCGTTGGAGTACCGGTTGCTACTGCACTCCGGGCGATTCGTCCTGGAAGAACAGTTTGCGGCTGGCCTGTGACTTGTTGGCTCAGGAAGTAGACGACCTTTATGAAAGCCGAGCTACGGCTTTGTTCCACCAACCTCAGGAAACACTGCGCGAGTTCTTGTGGGTCTGGCAAGGTTTACAAGGTGCCGAAGAATTTCTGAACCGCTATATGCTCTCCCCGGCGACCGAGGAAAACCGCGGGTTGGCGAAGCGATTGTTGCAAGCGCAATTCTACAAACATCAGATGTACACCAGTTGCGCCTGGTTCTTCGAGGATATTGACCGGATCGAACCCAAGAACGCCCTGGCGTCGGCAGCGATCATCTTTCGGCTGCTGGGTCGGCTTTTGCGGCCTGGTCTACGGGTCGAATTCGAGGAGATTCTGGTGCGGGCTGTTAGTATTCATACTGGCCTGAACGGAGCGCAACTCTACCGGCGAGGTCTGCGGCAATCTCAACAGGCCAACCAGCCCGGCAGTGAAGTTCTCTCGGATGCGGCTCAGGTGCTGCCCTCGGCTGCCGGGGCTATGTCTGCCGTCGCCGACACTGAGGAAGATGACGAAAATGACGACGGAAACAGTGACCAAGAAGGCAGCCGAGAAGCGGTAGCTTGAAACTAAGGTACTCAAGATGAGCCAGCCCATAATTCGATTAAAGCAAAAAGTACCGCGCATAGAAAAACTACACGTCAAGAATTAGCAGTTTTCAAGTTTTTCGGCAAGGTTATTACAAAATCGTAAAATAAAGGCAGCGGGGAGAATAGGCAATGGCAAATTACGGCATCGGGGTAGACCTGGGCGGCACTAAAATTATGGCCGGAGTAGTAGAGCTAGAAACCGGCAAAGTTGTTGCATCGGCCAAGAAAAAGACTGTCGCATCGGTCAAGGAAACGAAAGAACGAGAGCGCAGCAAAGATAAGGCCGAGAGGGAAAAAGACAATACCGATCTGGCGCAACGCATCGGCGACGTGGTGGACGAAGCTCTCAATACTGCCGCACTACCGGCAAATACCAGCTTTGTGGGCATTGGAATCGGGGCTGCCGGACAGGTAGACCGCAACGAGAAAACGCTCGTGTTTGCTCCTAACCTGGGGGTCAGGCCGAATTATCCACTTGGCGCACTCCTGGGCGACCGCTTCAAGCTGCCAGTCGCGCTGGGCAACGATGTCGAAGCGGCCACTCTGGGCGAGTTACGCTTTGGAGCGGGCAAAGGCTGCCCCGATTTTGTGTGCATTTTCATCGGTACAGGCATCGGCAGTGGCATCGTCCAGAATGGTCAGATTCGGCGCGGAGCCAGTGGCACGGCGGGCGAAATCGGGCATATGATGGTCAGTGCCGAGGGCCGATTGTGCGGTTGCGGCGGGCGCGGCCACCTGGAAGCGTATTCCTCGCGCACAGCCATCACCCGCACTCTGCTGGGCGAACTCCGCCGGGGCCGCCAGTCAATCCTGACCGAAATTCTGGCCGAAGAAGGAACTATCCCGGACGCCAATACCGCCAGCAGCGTGGCGATCCGCTCGAAGGTGATCGCACGGGCAATCGAAGCAAACGACGAACTGGTTAAACACGTCGTGCGCGAGGCGGCGGAATTTTTAGGGTTGGGTCTCGCCAGCGTAATCAACTTCCTCAACCCGGAACGGCTGATCCTGGGTGGCGGGCTGATCGAGGCCGTAGATTACCTTTTCGAGCTAACCGTCACCGAGGCTAAATATGAAGCTCTACGCCTTCCGGCCAGCCAGATCGAAATCATCCGTACCGGCCTGGGCGACTTCTCCGGCCTGATCGGGGCGGCTCTATTCAACAGCAAGTAAAACTCTGGCCTGTTTGTGACTTTACTTAATCCGTAACCGTTCAGGGG
>JBBRBE010000158.1:0-14181 GCA_038206175.1 Chloroflexia bacterium | reverse complement strand
CCCATAAAAATAGCACTGAAGAAGCAGACCAGCGAAGCCCACAAAGGCGAAGCCGTCGCCGTGAGCGTTACACCCGAAACCAGAAAGCCACTCGCCAGCACCCCCGAAAGCAACCGCTCGTTGGATTTCTGGAAGCGGTCGGAGGCATTCTTGATTTCCGCCGACTGAAACTGTACCTGAATACGGCCTGATTCAAGCTTTTCGAGCGTCTGGCTCAAAGTAGCCGGAAGGGTGACGACTTGCAGCGCGTTGGCCCGCAGCCGTTCCCCCGCAGGCGATTTCAAGAAAGCCAGCAGAGTTTCGCCACCGGGCAACGTATTGAGGAACTGCCCTAGCCCGGCCAGACTTTCGGCAACCTGGGCCGAACCGAGTTCTTCGGCGATCAGACGATCCAGAAAAGGCCGGGCTTCGTCGGTGAAATTAAGTTTGGGGCTAAGGCCGGTACAGATACCGACCAGCACATCAATCGCCCGGCTCAGGAACGAGAAATCGCCCGGCAGATAAAGCGGCTGCGTGTAGATCAGATAGCTCACTTCATCCAGCATCTTGAGCTTATCCATCGCCTTGACTTCGCCCAGATTGCGGCCCAAAAGTTTATCGGTAAAATAAGTGATGCCTACCCGCACCTTATCGAGGTCTTCTTCGCGGCGGACAAAGCCCAGCGTGCGGAAGGACTGCAATGTTCCCTCGATGTCCCGGTTGAGGATCGCATAAGCCATACGCCGAATCTCGAAACGCACCTGGGGCGTAATCTCGCCGGTCATACCGAAATCAATAAAGACCACCTGCAAACCCAGCGGCCCTTTGCGAATAAACAGGTTGCCCGGATGCGGGTCGGCGTGGAAAAATCCGTCAATCAGCAACTGGTTCAGATAGCAGTTTGCCAGCACGCGGGCGGCTTTGTGGCGGTCAATCCCTGCCGCCTCGATCTTATCAAAATCGGTAACTTTAAACCCGTCAATAAACTCGGTCGTCAGCACCCGGCCACTCGACTGTTCCAGATAAACCTGCGGCACGTAAACGAAGCGAAGCTTTTGCAGATTGGCCCGGAAGCGTTCGGCGTTCTGAGCTTCCCGCACATAGTCTAGTTCACGGCGCAGGGTCGTCTCGAACTCGCGGGCAATCCCCTTGAGGTCGGCAAACTTACCCAGGTTAGTCCGGCGGCTCAGGAAATCAATCACCCGGTTGAGGGCTTCCAGGTCGGCCTCGATAATCAGGTCAATACCGGGGCGGCGCACCTTGACCGCGACCCGCGAACCGTCCAGCAACCGCGCTTCGTGTACCTGTCCCAGCGAAGCCGAGGCCAGGGGCGACTGATTAAACTCTAAAAACAGGTCTTCTACCCGGCCCTGCAAATCTTCTTCCACAGTCGGGCGGAGGTCAGCAAAATCCACTGGCGGCACCGAGTCTTGCAGGCGGCTTAATTCTTCAATCCAGACTTCCGGCAACAGGTCGAACCGCGCACTGAGGTACTGCCCCAGCTTGATCAGCACCCCGCCCAGTTCGAGGGCCGCATTCACAAACCGTTGCGCTCTGCGCCGATTGCGAGCTTCGGCCCGCTGCTCGACAAAGCGTTTGCCCAGCACCCGCCGCTCGAAACTTTCCCTGGCAATATCAAACACGAGGTAGCGGAACAGGCCAATAATGCGCTTGCGCCGGTCTTTGAGGGAAACTGTCTTATAATTCTTGCTTAGGGTACTCATCGTCTGGTTTGTCTGCCTTCCATAGTGTCTGCCGTACCGCCTGCCCTGTGCCTTTGCCTTGTACCTTGTAGGGCGGCGAAATCTCAGCCCGGCCTCTCCGAGCTACTCAGTCCGCTTTTGCACCCTATTATAACCGATCACGAAGCCGCTTTCAGGGCCATCGCGGGCAAATTAGCGGTATTTTGGGTTTTGATGCCCTGTTTTGGGTTTTGCTAAGAATAGAGTAGAATGAGCTTATGTTAGAATTATTGCAAAAAGAGACCACCGAATGGCTCGGCCTGAGCCTGGGCCAGGAGCAGCTCGACCGCTTCCAGCTTTATTACGAGGAAATGGTCGCCTGGAACGAGCGAATCAACCTTACCTCTATTGTCGAGTACGAAGCGGTACAGCTTCGGCACTTCCTGGACTCGCTGACCCTGGCTTCTTCCACCCTTCGAGGCGACCCACCCGGCCAGCCCTTCGACCTGAGCCGGGCGCGGCTGGTAGATATTGGAGCCGGGGCCGGTTTTCCAGGGATGGCTCTTAAAATCCTGCATCCAGGTTTGCGCCTGACTCTGCTCGACTCGGTGGGCAAAAAAACTAGCTTCCTGCAACACCTGACGACCCGCCTGGGCCTGAGCGAGGTGCAAGTGCTGACGGGCAGGGCCGAGGAATTAGGCCAGAACCCGGCCCACCGCGAGAAATACGACCTGGCAACCGGACGAGCCGTGGCTGCCTGGCCTGCCCTGGCCGAATATTGCCTGCCGCTCTGTCGGGTCGGGGGGCTGTTTATCGCTCCCAAAAAAGGCGACCTGAGCGCGGAACTGGCCACCAGCCCGGAAGTCGCCCGCTTGCTGGGAGCCGAACTGCGCCCTACCCCGACTTTCAGCCTGCCCGGTGAAACCGACCTCCGCCGCCTGATCGTCGCCCTCAAAACCACCCGCAGCCCCAAAACTTACCCCCGGCGCGTCGGCTTGCCCGCCAAACAACCTCTATCTTGAATAACCTGCCGTTCTTTCAACCGGGCCAGCCTCCGGGGTAGGGCTGGCCCGGTCGAGCAAAACATTTAAGGTTTTATGGTCGGGGAAGTAGTAGTCGAGTTTGGCGTAGTCAGGAACGGGTTGAGCGAAGCACCCGGCTGCCAGATTCGCACCGTCTTATCCTGCGACCCTGAAATCAAGGTCTGTGTATCGTGCCAGAGCAGACAGGTTACGGTGTCAGTGTGGCCGACCAGAACTTTTATCAGGCTACCGTCAGTCTTCCAGAGGGTAATGTTGCTATTGCCACCCGCCGCGATCTGGTCTCCCACCGGAGACCAGGCCAGCGACAACACCCGGTCGGAGGCGAAGGTTTTGAGAGCCTCGCCGTTCTTTCCCCACACCCGGATCGTGTTATCTTCGCCCGCCGAGGCAAACCGCCCGCCATCCGACGACCAGGCCACCGCGTTCACGCCTTTGGTGTGGTCTTTCAGGCTAGCGAGTAAAGTTCCGTCCAGGCTCCAAATTTTTAGTAATCCATCTGCCCAGGCGGTGACAAACCGCGAGCCATCCGGCGACCACGCTACCGCATTAACGCTGCTAACGGAACCTTCCAGGGTCAGTTTGACTCTCCCTAACCGATCCCAAACTATCGCCTTACTATTGGTCAATCCTCCCAGCAAAAACTCGCTGTTGGGCGACCAGGACAGACTATTTATTCGGTTAAAAATACTCTCAGCCCTATTAATGACCTTATCCTGGTTGTTGTAAAGTTTTAAAGCATATTCCGACGTAGCCGTAGCGAAAATCGTGCCATCGGGCGAGAGAGCAATCTGAGTGACGTTGCCTTTTTCAATTTGAACCGGGTTTTTGATTGAGATAGCATCGCCGCCCACATTCGTCCAACTGCGTACCGTACCGTCATTCGACCCTGAATAAAAAAACAGCCCGGATTTCCCAAATGGAGTCAGGCTCGTTACTCCATCGCTATGACCGCGCAAAACCTGCGTGCCATCTGCCGTCCGATTGACCGAGACAGCAACCGTCGGAGTGGAAGAACTAGAGGCGGGCGGGCTGTAGGTATAATTATAGGTGGTGGTACTACTCTTTTTGAAACCGCCCATCAAAGTGTAGATACCACCAACAACTGTAACTACCAATACGATAATAGAAAACCAACCGATAGGCTTTGAAGCTTTGCCGCTATTGGCAGAGGTGGCCGGGTTCAGGTTGCCGGGATTAGAAGTGGCGGTAGCTTGCCAGGTCGGGGAGGAATAAAAAGAAGGCGTTTGAGCAGGCTTGGAGGCCAGCCCCGGCAGAGCGGTTGAGCCGTTCGGCCAGGGCATGACGGCGGAACCGTTCGACCAACCGACGTTTTGCAACTTACTGACCGGGGCTGCGTTCCCCACGACCTCCCGGAAATTACGGTAGAACTCCATCGCCGATGCAGGCCGGTCTGCCGGGTCTTTCGCCATCGCCTTCGCCAGCACGCCGTCTAAAGCCGCCGGGTAATCCAGGTCGGGAGCCTTTTCGCGCAGGCGCGGAACCGGGGCGTGCAAGTGTTTATCTTTGAGTTCTTCTTTCGTCCCCTCGTATGGAGTATAGCCGGTCAAAAGTTCGTAAGTCAGTATCCCCAGGGCGTAAATGTCGCTGGTTTTGCCCACCAGATCGTTCCACTGCTCCGGCGAAGCATACAGGGGCGTACCCCAGGCTTCGGCACTCAAAAGCCGGGTAACGTCCAGACCGTGGCTATTGACCGCCAGGCTAAAGTCGGCCAGCAGCGCGTTGCCGTTAGCGTCGAGCAAAATGTTGGCCGGTTTGAGGTCGCGATGAACCAGGCCGCGAGAATGAGCGTAATCGAGAGCCTTCGCTATTTGTTCCAGATACACGTTTACCTGGCTTAGCGATAGCCGGGTGAAGGGAGCGTCCGGGTCGGGATGGAGCAAATCGGCCAGCGAACCACCGGGCAAATACTCCGTTACGATAAAAGCCTGCTCCGGGCTGACCTTAGAATCCAGCACCTGCAAAATATGTGGGTGGCTTAGCTGCCGGGCAACTGTGGCTTCTTGCTGTAACTCTTTAGTCGCGGCTTCGTCTTGTAGTAGATGCGGGTGCAAAAGCTTGAGCGCAACCGGGTGAGGCGGTTTTTGTTCCAGGTCGAGAGCCAGAAAAACCTCGCCCAGGCTACCACTACCCAACGAATTTTGCAGCCGATAGCGGTCGGCGATCACCTGCACCGGACCAACGGGAGGTGGCAAAGGCCAACTACTTTGCATAGAATGCTTTCTCCATCGTCTTCGTAATCGTCCTCGTAAGTTCTTAAAATTCCTGTAAAAATACCAGCCCTAAAAGGCCGCAAAGAAACAGACAACAGACCAGGAAAACCTGTCAGACAGGCCATATTCAGTTTTAACTACGAGCAGACTAAAAGGAGTCAGGACTTCCGGGCGGCCCTACAGGAGCGGCCAGGAAAGCATCCAGGCGAAAAGAGGTCTGGCGCAGGCTAAGTTCGCTACTTGCCCGCGCCGAAGACGGGAAAATAAAGGCTAATACTGATCCATGCCAAGTTCCATCTTGGCATCTTCGCTCATCAGGGTCGGGTTCCAGGGCGGCGTCCAGACCAGATCGAGCTTGACATCAGTTACGCCGGGCATTCCATCGAGAGCTTCGCGTACCTGCGCCCCGATCACGTGGCTGAGCGGGCAACCCGGCGACGTGAGGGTCATGGTGATGCCAATCAAGCCTTCTTCCTCGACGTTTATACCGTACACCAGGCCCAGGTCAATGATGTTTACGCCGATTTCCGGGTCGTAAACGGTTTTAAGAGCCTCGCGTACATCTTCTTCGCTCGGCATTTCTAGCACAGCCGACATAATTTCTTCCTCCCTAACTCTCTATTCTCTAAAAGTTGCAACCGCTTTACTTTATACCAGGTACCAAAATTCTATTTTAGCTGAACTAAGCTATTCGTCCTCGTCATCGTAATCCAGGCCTAATTCGTCTTTAGCTTCGTTGCTCATCATCGAGGGACTCCAGGGCGGGTTGAACACGAACTGCACGTTGACTTTGTGAATTCCGTCCATAGCCACCAGAGCATCATTGACGCCGCCTTTAATCTCCGGCCCGGCGGGGCAGCCCGGCGAAGTCAGAGTCATATAAAGCTGTACTTCGCCTTCATCATCAATATCAATCCGATAAACCAGACCTAAATCAATAATATTAACACCCAGTTCCGGGTCGGTTACGGATTTCAAAGCATTGATAATTTCGTCATCCGAAATTGTTGTCGGCACTCTCGAACCACCTTTCTTCCAAAATTCTCTCATAGTTTTTCTACGAAATATTATACAACAAGTTACGGCCCGAACACAGCTTTTTCGCTCACATCCGGGCTTCGATTGTGCGGAAGGGGAATTTAGCCAAACACCACCGGAGAGGTCAAGTTACGCACGGTTTTGATGACGCTATAGGCCGTCAGAGCCGAAGTGCGGGGATTATCAGGGGAAGGCTGACCGCAAATCTCAAATTCAAAGCTGCCGCACTCGCCCCGCACCCGGATATGATGCAGGTTGCGGGTGCTGGTCGGGTCGGCGTAGATGCGGGCCAGCGTGCGGTCGAGGCCGATTCCGGCACAGGCCAGGGTCGCCGCCACGTTCACATTTTGGGGGAAAAGCCGGGCGGCCTCCCGCGCCGACCCCTCGAACAAGAGTACCGGCGTAAGCGTAACCGTCGCCAGGTCTACCAGCCTTTCGGCAGCCGTCCCGATCCAGGCCAGCGGCGGCTTGCGGGTCGTAATCACCACCTCGTCCAACCCGGCCAGAGCCGCACTTGCCAGAGCGTCCAGCCCGGCTATCGCCCCGGAAGGAATGATCAGGCGTCGCCCGCCCTCTGCGGCCAGGCTGGTCAATTCGGCGTAAAGGGCATCGTCGGTAAAAGCCCCGGTCGCGCAGACCAGCAAATCCCGCCCGCTCGCTAATGCCCGCGCCGCCCAATTCCGCACCGCTTCCTGGCCTGCCGCCTCGACAATCAAATCGGTGGGAGCCTCGAAAAACTGCTCCGGGTTGGCCGTCAGCAGGGCGTGGGGGGCGAACTCGGCCAGAAAAGACCAGGCGCGTTCCAGGCCGCTCGGACGCACCAGCACCGCCCGCAAATCGGTTTGTCCGGCCTGACCCTCGGCAATGGCGCGGGCCAACCTCCGCCCGATTGTGCCAAGCCCGATCAGTCCCAGACGCCGGGGAGCCAGGCGACCCTGGCCGGAAAGGGGTTTGTCGGTTCGCTCGTTGTGCATAACAGTCTCGTTAAACGCTCTGGGCCGGGCCGGAGAAAGGAACGGCGAACGGCCCTATCGCGGCCATATCAATTTCGAGCAGGGCCGGTCTACCCTCGGCCAGGGCCGCGTCCAGCGCAGGTCGGAAGTCCGCGACCGAGCGCACACCGTAGGCCGCCGCCCCGAAAGCCTGGGCCAACGCCCGGAAATCGGGCGAATGCAGGTCAACCCCGATGTGGCGTCCGCCGTAGCTTTTTTGCTGAATATTGCGGATTACGCCGTAACCGCCGTCGTTGAAAAGCAAGATCACGACGGGAATATTTTCCTGCACCGCCGTCGCCAGTTCGCCGCAGTTGACCAGAAAGCCGCCATCGCCGCACAGAACGTGGACCTGACGGGTAGGCTGACCGAGCTTGACGCCCAGGGCCATCTGCAAACCCTGCCCGATACCTCCGCCCGCCGCGTGGATTGACTGGCGCGGCCCGTAGACCGGGAAAAGTCGGCTGCCCCAGGTGCTACTTGAAATTGTAATGTCGCGCACCAGAATTGCTTCTCGGTCGAGGCCCGCCCGCAAGTCGTCGGCAATGCGCTCGTAAGGGCCGAGCGTAGCGCGCAGGGCCGAGCGCACTCCTTGCCGGGCCACCGCCACTTCCTCGCCAAAAGCCGGATCGGGTTTGAACTGGCCTTCCAGAGCCGTGTGCAGCGCAGCCAGGGCCAGTTTCGCATCCGCCACGACCCCGGCGGTCGCTTCGTAGCTGCGCCCAATTGCCAGTGGGTCGGTATCAATTTGAATCTGATTAGCCGGGAGCGGTAGCTTCCACTGGCCGGTTTCCTGGCCGCGAAAGCGCGTTCCGACCGCCAGCAGCACGTCGCAAGAGGTCAGGAAATCATGCAGGGCCGGGTTATTGGCGAAATTGCCGATACAGAGCGGGTGGTCTTCGGGCAGCGCACCCCGCCCGGCCTGACTCGTCAGCACACCCGCCCCGGTCAACTCGGCTAACTGGCGTAATTCGTCGCTGGCTCCCGCCGCAATCACCCCGCTTCCGGCCCAGATCAAAGGACGCCGGGCGGCTTGCAGCAGGCGGGCCGCCGCCGAGATTTCGGCAGGGTCGGGCGGCAGAGGAGCCGTCGGGCGACCCTGCCGGAGCGGTAAAGGCCCGGTCTGGGGAGCTTTTTGCAGGTCAATCGGAATTTCGACGCTCACAACCCCACCTGGCGCAGCCTGAGCCTGGGCCAGGGCGGTTAGCACCGTCGAGCCGAGGCTGGCGGCAGAGCGCACCCGGTAAGCTTCTTTGGAAATCGCCCGCAGCATGCCAAGCTGGTCTTTGGCTTCGTGGATAAAGCCTTTGCCCTGGTCGAGATGGACCGAGTCAATCTGGCCGGTCAGGTGCAAAAGCGGCGTCCCGGCGGTCTGAGCTTCGACTAAAGCTCCGGCGGCGTTACCCGCCCCCGTGCCGGTGCTGGTGATCGCCACGCCTAACTTCCCGGTCGCCCTGGCGTAACCGTCGGCCATATTAACCGCGCCTGGTTCGCTGCGGGTCGGAATGGCCCGGATACTGCCTTGCCGGGCGATTGCGTCATAAATCGGCATATTATGAATGCTGATCACGCCAAAGACTACTTCGACCCCAGCCGCTTCCAGAGCCTGGACAATTAAGTCGCCGCCGTTAGGGTTTTCGCTCACCTTCGTTGCTCCTCGCTCTGACGCCCCACGCTATTTGACGAACTCGGAAATGTAGTTGAGGTAGCCGCGCCGCCCGCCCTCTTTGTTCCACAGCTTGAGCGAGCGGCTGATCCGTTTGAGGCACACCACAATTTCGGCAGGCTTCTTATTAGTAGGGTCGGCTTCGGTTCCCGGTACTTTGCCCAGCCAGAAATCGCACGCTTTCTGCACCGCCGCGTAAAGCTGACCGTCCAGGGGCGAGTTAGGCTGAAAAGGCACTGGTTTGCGCCCGGTGGCCTCGTCGTTATAGTCGCGGGTCAGCGCGTTGATGACCTTCTCGACGCTGTAATCGGTCATTTCTTTTTGCTCGTAGTAAACATCCAGGATTGCCGACTCGATGTCGTGCAACACAGCGAGATATTTATTCTCAATCTCACTATTCTCTCTGTCCAGCATAAATTCCTCCTCCACCCTTCTTGCTCATCTGCACCAGACTTCTAGCCCGGCTTCCGGCTGGCTAATCTGGCTAAACGTACCGCCCGGTTCCGCCCGCTACATCCAGGCTGGCCCCGGTGATATAGCTGGCTCCGGCACTGACCAGGAACAACACAGCCTGAGCCACTTCTTCGGGCCTCCCGAACCGGCCCAGCGGGATATGTCGTTTTTGGGCCTCCTGCCCTAGCCACGCTTCCTCGCTCAAAGAGCTACCGCTCTGGCGGTAACGGCTTTGCCACTGACCGCTCACGATAGTACCCAGGTTGATCGAGTTTACCAGAATATTGTCCG
Organism: Chloroflexia bacterium; assembly: GCA_038206175.1. Classification (GTDB taxonomy): domain Bacteria; phylum Chloroflexota; class Chloroflexia; order Chloroheliales; family Chloroheliaceae; genus 54-19. The sequence continues at coordinate 4,806 of JBBRBE010000158.1, read as the reverse complement.
CCGCAAACTCGGTCGAGAGCGATTTGGTCAGGTTCAAAACGCTGCTGCGGGCCGCGCTGGTCGCTACCATGTGCGCTTCCGGCTGGCGGCTCAGTACCGCGTTCATGTTGACGATCCGCCCGCCGCCCCTGGCTTTGAGGTGCGGATAGGCCGCCCGCACCGGGTAAACGATGCTGAAAAGCTTTAGCTCGAATTCAGCCCGCCAGTCCGCGTCGGTAGTTTCCAGAAAAGTGGTCAGCCGACCGCGCCCGGCGTTATTAACCAGAATGTCGAGGCCACCCCAGCGCGTCGCCACCGCCCCGACAAAGGCTTGCACCTGGCTCTCGTCCAGCACGTCGCAAGGCTGGGCCATCACCTCGGCCCCGGCTACCGCCGCCCGCAGGTGAGTTTCGGCTTCGTGCAGACGGCTCTCCTGGCGGGCGCAAATCGCCACCTGCGCTCCTTCTTCCAGCAGCAAGCGGGCCGTCGCCAGCCCGACCCCCGAACTACCGCCCGTGACAATCGCTATTTTACCGCGTAGCCCTAAATCCATAATAATTCCAAATTGGTTAATTCCTGGTTTGCAACAGGCCAGGGTCGGGTTCGCCCGCCATGGCCGCCCGCGCTTCGGGGCTAGGCGGGCCACTGATGCCCCAGCGATCCATCTTTTCCGGCACGTTGCGCGGCCAGACTTCGGGTTGATGGGTCGCCTCGTCAATCTTCTGGACGTGGGCGGTATATTCGCAGACGTAACCCCCGGCATCCTGGAAATAACAAAAAACGTTGTTGCCCGGCCCGTGGCGACCCGGCCCCCAGAGCGGCGTCACGCCCTGCCGCTTGAGGTTGCCGATCCCGCGCATCACATCGTCGGTTTCGTTCAGTTCGTAGGCCACGTGATTGAGGGCGGCGTGCGCGGCGCGGTTGAACGAAATCGAGTGGTGGTCGCTATTGACCCGCAAAAAGACCATCTGCTGTTCGCTCCAATCCGACACCCGAAAGCCCAGCACGTCGGTATAAAAAGCCGTAATACGGTCGAAACCGGGCGTATTTAACACCACATGGCTGATCTTGTTCGGGCGCACCGGCGCGGCCCAGGTCTCGGCGCGGTCGGCCTCGTCCACCAGGGCGGAAAGCTCGATACAGCGTCCGTCCGGGTCAATCAGTTGCAGACCGTAGCCGCCACCGGGCGTAGAGAGAGGGGCGGGCAGGTGATAGATCGGCACACCGCGTTCGGTCAGTTCTTGGGCTGCCTGGTCAACACTTTCGCGGTCGGGGAGAGCAAAGGCAATTCGTTCGATCCCGCGCCGTTCGCCCGGAACCAGAGCCAGAATAAACCGCTCCGAACCCAGGCCGCGCAGGTAAAAAATCCCCTCGGTCTCCGCCACTTGTCGCAAACCCCAGGTCTGGCCGTAAAACCGGGCCATCTCTGCGGGTTGGGGCGTTTTGAGGGCGATATGCCGCAAATGTAAAATCTTCAGGGCCATGCAAAGCCTCCCTAATTAGCACCGGGCCTCCGTCCGCAGCGTGCGGCCCTGCTCAGGCTAAAGAGCCGCCAGAAAATCCCGCAGAGCCTGGTTAAACCGCTCCGGCTTTTCCAGATTGCTCAGGTGGCCCGCGCCTTGAATAATCTCAAACTGAGCCTGGGGTATCCCTTCGTAAAGGGTTTGCGCTTCGGGTCGAGGCGTAATGCTGTCGTGTTCGCCCCAGAGTACCAGGGTCGGTACGGCGATCTGAGCTAAAACCGGGCGGGTATCGGCTCCGTCGAGGGCGATAGCGGCCTGGCGATAACCCACCGGGTGAAGTCGGGCGATCATATCCTCGACCTCGGCCAGCAGTGCAGGTGGAGCCTGAGGCGAAAGCAGGGCCGGAGCGCGTTGGCGGGCTATCTCGCGGGGCGTCAGAGTTTCGATAGCTTTCAGGCGGGCGTCGAGCCGGGCTTTGCGCTCGTCCGGCGGCCTGGCTCCCCCGCCGGTATTGGTATCGGCCAGCACCAGAGCCGACAGGCGGGCCGGGTAATGCCCGGCGAATTCCTGCGCAACCACGCCCCCCATCGAAAGCCCCACTACCACGACCTTTTCCAGGCCAAGCTCGTCCAGGAGGTCGGCCAGGCTATCGGACAGCCAGGACAGCGGGTACCCACCGGGCGGATCGTCACTCCCCCCGTAGCCGGGCGCATCCCAGGCGATCACCCGGTAGCGGTCGGACAATCCGGCCAACTGATACCGCCAGGAAGCCGAGTTGGAGCTAATGCCGTGCAAGCACATCAGCCCAATCTCGCCCAACCCGGCTTCTTCGTAGTGGAGCCGCAAAGGGCCGACCTGGGCGTAACCCACCTCTATTCGACCGCCGCTCCCGCCGAAGCCAGTTCGGGGTTGGGTAGGTGGGGCGGTTCGAGCGGTTCGACTTCTTCGACCGCCTGGGCGAGAGCGGCTTGCCGGTAGACCTCTTGCTGGCGGGCGTATTCGACATTGATCATCTTGCGAAGCCGAATTACTCCTACATCGGTCTGAGAAAGGTGTTCGCCTAGCCTCGCCCGCAGGGTGACACCCTCCATCATCACCCGGTCTTGCTCAAGGACGTTCCAGTGCCGGGCCTCCAGTCGGGTGCGGTAGAGCGTGCGCCACAACTTGCGCTGCCAGCCCGATACCTGCCGGTAGCGCAGGAAATAAACATCCGAAGCGTTTTCGTCGCGGGGCGTGATAAAACCAACGATCCGTAACGGGCCGCCCGGCCCGGCACTGCGCGGATACGGAATATCCAGACGGCACCACAGCGTCCCGGTATCGCCAAGCTCCGACCAATCGAAGTTGACCCCCTTTTGCTTCTCGCGCTCGACCCGGAAACCATGCGGCAGGTCAAGCACCACCAGGCGGTCTTGCTTCGAGCCAAAGCGTAGGGTGTAGGAACGGCCATGCAAGAAAGGAGCGTGCATCGGGTCGGCCAGGTTATCGAGGGCGACCAGCCAGTTTGTTTTCCACATGGCGTGGCAGACGAAGCCAGTCCACTCCTCGTTTTCAAGCTCGGCGGGAACATCCAGGGGCGGCGGCGGGAAAAGGGACGGGTCGCCGATGTAGGCCCAGACCAACCCGACCCGCTCCTGCACCGGGTAAGACTTGAGCTTGAGGCGTTTTTGCAACTTGCTGTCGGCTCCTTCCGCCGGAACCGCCACGCACGCGCCCTCACCGTTGTACATTATGCCGTGATAGCCGCAAGCCAGGTTGCCTTCGACTACCTCGCCCTGCGACAGTTTCGCCCCCCGGTGCGGGCAGAAATCAACCATACAATGAGCTTGCCCTGCACCATCGCGCCAGACCACCAGGTTTTCGCCCAGAGCTTCAACCGCCACGGGCTGCGTCCCTAACTTCTCGCTCTCGGTCATCACATACCAGCGATTGCGTAGCCCCGGCTTCAAGCCCTCTTCCACGCCTACCCGCTTTGGTGTACCAGTCGTCATGCCTTCTTCCTCCACCTCTGCCTCACTCTAACCTTTTGCTACGCTCACTCGCCCCGCCGCATCGCCTTTCGCATCAGTTCCATCGGGCTACCTTCGGGGTAAGTCGGTAACTGCGGTTTGGCCGCGCCCAGCATTACCAGCATCAGGGCGTCACCTTCGGTATCATTACGCAAGCCCCGGTAAACCCCTGGCGGCGTGAAAATCAGGTCGCGTGGGCCAAGCACTCGTTCCACCTCGACGCCGTCCTGCTCCCAGATCATCGTCACCTGGCCTTGCAGCACGAAAAAGACTTCCTCTACATCGTGATGCTTATGTACTGGCCCTTCGCATCCGGCGGGCAAAAGCATAGTGCTAAGCGTAAAATGCTCGGCGGGCAAAATATTTGGGTCGTCGTGGACGCCCGTACCGCCGCCGCCCAGGTAGCGGATTTGCGCCCGGCGGTACTTGGGCGAAATCTTGGTCTGAAAGTCCAGTGCGCCCCAATCTTCCTCGCGGTTGTCGAAGCGGATCACGTATTTGTCCATCAGGGCTTCCACAGATTTCATTTCTTCGGCTGGAACAGTCATTTTTTCGCCTCCTTCATCTACTTAACAAAGCCAGAGCCAGTTGTCACTTCTCGAACCGGCAGAACTTCTAAGAGAGCAGGGCGAGAAGCTATCAGCTTTTGGATCTAAGATGTTTGCAAGTTTAGCATTTCTAGCAAATTCGGGCAAACCTAGAGCGCAAATCCGGCCCTCTCCGATATTTGCCAACGGCACCCAGGCGGGTATCGCCGGGCGAACAAACGGTTAAGGCAGGAAATTAGCAGTAAACAAATCGGTAGATAGGAGGGAACTTGAGAGGAAGACCGGACGCGGCTCATGACCGCCCGGCAGGTGGAAAGAGATATTTTATATAGGCAAGACCGGGCGTCAGGGCAGACCGCCCTGGAATGAATTCCGGGCTGAGCTATAAATGTCGGTCTGAAACCGACAATAAAACCCTACTTTGAGGTTTGGGCAATCGGTTGAAACCGATTTTGGTAACTCAGCCCGGAATTCATTCCAGGGCGGTCGAGCGCGAAGTAAAGTTGACAGGTTTGCTGGAACCTTAACAACTGGATAAATAATTCACAAAGATGAAAACCTGATTGACCGTTCGACCGCCCGGCCACACCCGTAGGGCGTGGGCCGGGCTACTCCAACGGAGACCCATCAATGGGCCTGAAACATAATGCGATAGGGCAAACCACTCGTTAAAAGCAAGAAGCATTAGCCTACAAGCTACAATGTCATTCTGAGCGACAACAAAGCCGGTCTTGATTAAAAACAAATCTAAGCGAAGAATCTTCTTGACCTACCTCGATCTTGCTTAGTCAAGAAGATTCTTCGCTT
>JBBRBE010000157.1:0-14309 GCA_038206175.1 Chloroflexia bacterium | reverse complement strand
ATAGAGCAGTCTGCACCAGGGCATAAGAACCTTTCTTCAAAGGATGTAAATGCAAGTGCAAGGGCGAAGCGTGCCGCCCTTCTAATCGTCTATTAGCAAGCATTAACGGTAACCCAAAAGCCGGATTTTTGTGATTACGCAAATCAAGCATTAACTCACTGCGGGCCTTTTGTTCTTCACCTACAGCAGTTTGAAGCTCCATAACTTGAATAGAAGTACAGTCCTTGTCTAATATAGGGAAAAAGGCTTCTCCATTATTACTAAATTTTGACACTTCAAGTGGCTGCTTGACCGGCATAACGCGGCGGGCTTGTTCAATTCCTAATTTTAGAACCACTGCAAGTTCGTTCACCTCCTTATAAGACTGGCCGGGAGAAGGGGCGTTGGGAAGGGCGGGCGACATTTGCAGCAGTTCCAGGCTACCTCCGCCGCGCCGCGCCCGTTGTCCAAAACCGCCCAGGTGGACGGCCAGCCACAACGACCAACTGGCGACTTCCAACCGACTGGCCGCTTCCTCTGGGCTAGAGGCGTCGGATTTAGCTCCCAGCACCCGCAGGACAACCTCGAATTCCTGGTCTTGCAAAATAGCCCGCATCGGCGACCCTTGTCCGGTAGAATCCTTGTGCGGTAAAAGATCGCGATCCGCGGCCCGAATTCTACCCTGGCCCTGGCGGATACGCACCATCAGCCGAGAGCCAATTTTTTCGTCTGCCGTGCCAAATAGCTGCTGTTCGTACTCGGCCAGCTTTTCCGGCAAGTAGTAAGCCCCGGCCAAAGCCCGGAACCAGTAGCGCATCATGCCTTTGAAGGCGGAGGGGCGTAGTTCGGCCTCAACTTTAGGGTCTGCACCGTGCATAAACAAGGCACTCACGGTTTTGAGGCGGAAAGTTCTCTCTAAAGTATTATTCATTTTTGCTTATCCGTTTTTGATCAGGTCGAATTTCTACTCTACTTACCGCAAAGTTGGCAACTGCCCGGATGAAGGGCAAGGAGAAGGGACAGTTGCCCAGGAGCAACCGTCCCCGACCGGCAGAAAAAGAAACAGGCGGTAATTTGTTTCGTTGCCAGGCCAATACCCGCCGGGATTACCGACAGGCCCAACCCGCCTCTAACAAATTAACTGCTTGCCGGACTACTTATCGTCCTACCTCTCGGTGCCACTGCCGTCAGAGCCGAGAGTCGGGCGAAATAATTCGCCCAGCGTTATTGTAGATTATGAATGGAATAAATTGAGATGTGGGAAATTTATACATTGAACTTCTCCACCGTACACAAAGTTAGAGTTGGTGGAAGGACGTAATTTTTCATAGTTATTTACCTATTATCACACCTATTTGCCCGTTGTTCTCAAACCTGATGAATCAAGTCGAGCAATGGTTTTCGATTTTAGAGTACAAACGCTTTAGCATTGCTGATTTTGGTAGTATTGCCGAATTAGCCCAAAGCTTACAAACTTTTGTAGAGCAGTGGAACGTCAAGGCCCACGCCTTTAAGTGGAGCAACTACTCGTTTGACAATGTACTGGCTAAATGTGAAGCACTCCCTTTACCTTTAGCGGCCGTCGCTTAATTCCGCACCCTTTTTTGTAAGGAGCGGTACTTAGCCCTGGATACGTTATCGAGTAATGAAGACTGTTGACTACAAATACATAAAGTATTACAATCACCTAAGCACTTGTATTATAGCTTCAAGCAACCCCATCAAAGCGGTAATATTCGATTAATTTACGACTGGAACTCGGTTTTAGCATGGACGCATTCAAACTTCGCAACAAAATTGTTGCCGATTATTCAAGTTACATTAAGAGTTTTCTCAATATTTTAGACCCCAGAATTAACAAGTTTGTACACGACGAACTAGCCAGAGGGGTTTTATGGCCTGAACCGCTGTTGCAATTAAGCCCAGCCTACCAGCCAGCCCAGACTATAAAACAACTTGCCGAGCAAAAGGTACTACACCCACTTTGTGCCGAAATTTTTCAGGCTGGCAAAGAATCACTTCAACTCCATCAACATCAGCGTACTGCCCTGGATATTGCTTCTAAGGGAAACAATTATGTAGTGACTACCGGAACGGGTTCCGGCAAGAGTATGGCCTACATACTGCCAATTTTCGACTACATTCTTAAACATAATCCTGAGCAAGCTAGAGTCAGAGCCATCATAGTTTATCCTATGAATGCTCTTATAAATTCTCAAGAACAAGCCTTAGATCGCTTTGTAGAAAATTTACCAGGAGGAGCTGATAGCTGTCCGGTGAAGTACGCTCGCTATACTGGTCAGGAAAGTAACGAACGTAAAAGACAAATCCAGCAAAATCCACCCCACATTTTATTAACTAACTATGTGATGTTAGAGTTGATGCTAACTCGGCCCGAAGAAAGCGGTTTTGTGAATGCTACCGCCAGCGCACTTCAGTTTTTGGTCCTGGATGAATTACACACTTATAGGGGGCGACAGGGTGCAGATGTAGCCTATCTGGTACGGCGTCTCCGGGAGCGTTGCGGTAATCCTCGATTGCAGTGTATTGGAACGAGTGCCACCATGTCGGCTGGCTCAACCAGGATTGAAAGAAACCAGGAAATAGCCAGTGTTGCCAGTCGTATTTTTGGAGGACTGGTAGAACCAACTGATGTAATAGACGAGACTTTACGCAGAATACTGACGACTGAAAAAAGCACTTTTAATAGTAGCACTCAAATTGACAATACTACCTTAAAAGCGGCTATTTCTTCCCAGACTGCACTTCCTACTAACTCAAGCTGGGAAAATTTTCGCCAACATCCATTGGCAATCTGGATCGAAGAAAAATTTGGGCTTGAGACAGATACAGACGGCAAACTAAAGCGGCCCCTACCCATTACTTTGTGGGAAGGGGCAATAGAACTCGAAAGTAAAACCGGCATAGACCCTCAAACCTGTGCTACCCGCCTCAGGCAAATCTTTAATTGGGGAGCTAAAGTTCGTAACCCGGAAGGATTACCCGGTTTTGCCTTCAAGCTTCATCAATTTTTCTCTCAGGGAGACTCTGTTTATGCCACAATTGAAGCTCCCGAAGCCCGTTATTTAACTCTCAACGGTCAGGTATTCACCCCCGGTCAAAATGAGAACCTTTTATTTCCGCTAGTATTTTGCCGGGAATGTGGACAGGAACATTACTTATGCAGCTATAATTATGCCTTCCAAAGAGTAATACCGCGCCCTCCGGTTAGCCGCGAATTAAGTAACCGGCGAGACGAAATTGATGGTTATCTACTGGTGGATACCGTTGGTTTCTGGTCAGATGAGAACATCGAACTTTTGCCGGATACCTGGTTTAAGGAGCTTAAAAGTGGAAGGCGGCTGAAACCAGAATACGAAAAATATCGTCCCCGCCTTTTATGGATGTCCGCCGACGGAACGGTTTGCACTAATGAGGCTACTGGTACAACTCCGTGCTGGTTTATCCCTTTCCCGTTTATGACGTGTTTGCGCTGTGGGGAAGTCTATACCAGAAAGCAAGGTGAGTTTAGTAAGCTTGCCAGGCTGAGTAGTGAAGGGCGCAGCACCTCGACTACACTACTGGCTTTATCCAGTATTTTGCAGATGAAAAATGACCCTGACCTCAAACCAGATACCCATAAACTACTAAGCTTTACCGATAACCGGCAGGATGCTTCTTTACAGGCCGGACACTTTAACGACTTTATAGAAGTAACCGAACTTCGCTCGGCCATATACCGGGCTTTACAAAAAGCCACAGAAGGTTTAGGCCACGCTAAAATAGCCTCTGCTGTCGTGGATGAGCTGAATTTACCTGAGGAAGCCTTTGCTAAAATGGCCGCCCCTAATCCCCGCGCTCCCCTGGCAAGACGTAACCGGCAAGCTTTGCAAAACCTGGTGGAATACCGTATTTACGAAGATTTGCGGCGCGGATGGCGATTTCTTCAGCCAAATCTTGAGCAATGCGGCTTGCTGACTCTGGATTACGACGGTTTGGAAGCTTTGAGCCAGGATGAGCCAAGCTGGCAAGAACACGATTTGATGGGACGAGCGTCGGTAGAAACACGCCTGACGGTCGTTCGCGCTTTTCTCGATTATATGCGGCGTGAATTAGCCGTAAGTGCAGAATGCCTCGACTTTATGCATCAGATGGAATTAGTTAAAGATGTTAATAACACGCTCAATGAGAAATGGAAATTTGGTGAGAATGAGCGGCTTTATAACTCCACGCGGTACGTCCTACCAGGCACATCTGTAGATAATCCTGACGAGCGCAGCCTGAGTGCAAATACAGCTATCGGGCGGTATCTAAAGTCGGCGGCAACCTGGGGCCAGGCGATTTTAAGCCGCAACCTCGATACGGAGGAATATCGGCAGCTTATAACAAAGTTAATCGAGATTTTACAGGGTTGGGGTTTTCTCATTGATGTAGACGCCGCCCAGGGTAAGCATAAAGCAGTACAGATACGCAGCGATTGTCTTATCTGGCGGGCCAGCGACGGTAAAAGTATCAGCCGTGACCAGGTTCGCCGCCGACGCATGTTAACTGAGGACGAAGGTACAGCTAAACCTAACAATTATTTTGCTCAACTCTACAAAAATAACGGCGATAATTTCCACAAAATTGAAGGACGGGAGCATACCGGTCAGGTCCAGCAAAGCGACCGGCAGGAGCGCGAGAAACGCTTTCGGGATGGCGACCTTGCGGCTCTGTTCTGCTCCCCCACTATGGAGTTGGGGATTGATATTGCCACCCTCAATATGGTTCATCTGCGTAACGTACCGCCCACTCCGGCTAACTACGCCCAGCGCAGTGGCCGGGCCGGGCGGAGCGGTACACCTGCGCTGGTAGCCACCTATTGTTCAGTCGGTAGCGGCCACGATCAATATTTCTTCCGCCAGCCGTATAAAATGGTGTCCGGGGTGGTAGTTCCACCTCGGCTCGACCTGACAAACGAAGAGTTAATCCGCGCCCACATCCACGCGGTCTGGTTAAGTCTGACCGGACTCGGCCTGGGACGGTCGCTGCTGGAATTAATCAATACTGATAATCCTGCCGATAATTATCCCCTTCAAGAACAGATTAAACAAGCAATAGAGTTGAACCCCCAACAGCAAGAGGAATGCTTTAAGAGTTGCCAGCGTATTCTGGCTTCCTCCTTTTCTGCTTCTCAAACCGTTACGACCGTTACGATTAATGACGAAACCCTTAGAAAGATTATCAGTGACGCGCCGATGGAGTTCGACCGGGCTTGCGAACGCTGGCGTACCCTTTACGATACCGCCGAACGACAGCTCACTGATGCCCGGCACACCATTGACCAACGTTTTAGAGTGCGTAACGCGACCACTTCGGCGGAAGTAGATGAAGCCGAAAGGAGAGAAAGAGAAGCTAAAAGACAGAAAAAACTTCTTTGCAACGATAGCGACGATGAGCAAGGCGACACCGATTTTAATCCTTATCGCTATTTTGCCAGTGAAGGCTTTTTACCCGGCTACAATTTCCCCCGGTTGCCGGTTCAGGCTTTCTTGCCGACTGGGTATGATAAAGGTACTTTTCTAGCGCGGCCTCGGTTCCTGGCTATTACCGAATTTGGGCCGCATAATATCATTTACCACGAAGGCGGCAAATATCAAGTCACCAGGGTTTCACTGCCGGCGGGCGGCGTAGAGTCGCGGCTGGTTCCGGCTAAACTGTGCTACAACTGCGGCTATTTTCACGAAGGTAACGGGGCAATGCAACTGGATGTGTGTGAATGTTGCGGCGTGCGGTTAAACAGTGATAACAGCCTTACCACGCGGCATTTATTTGAAATGACTACCGTGACCACTCAGCGTATGGAAAGAATTACCAGTGAGGAAGAAGAACGCACCCGCGAAGGTTTCTTTACCACCCTGCATTACCGCTGGACGCAGGCGCATCCGCCGCTAGAAGCCCAGGTAAAAGCTCAGGACGGCGAAGGAGACCTTCTGGTGGAGCTACAGTATGCTCCGGCAGCTACTTTATGGAGAATTAATCATCGCAGGCGGAGGGCCAAAACCGACGGATTTACGCTCGATACAAAGCGCGGCTTATGGGCTAAAAAACCGGACGAAGAACAGGATAATCCAACTGCACTTATTGCCAGTGAACCTGCTCAAACTTTGAGCGGGATTAGACTTATGGTGCGCGATACTCGTAACATCCTTCTTTTGATGCCCCAAAGTGGGCTTACCCGCTCGAATCTCGATGATGAAGCCCAGCTTGCCAGTCTGCAATTTGCTTTGCAGCGCGGCATCGAAGCGATTTACCAGGTCGAAGAACAGGAGTTAGCCTCGGAGCGCATCGGCGAGGGTGGCAATAAGCGGATACTTCTGTGGGAGGCGGCGGAGGGTGGCGTGGGCGTTCTCACCCGCATTGCCAGAGATGAAAAAGCTCTGGCCGAAATTGCACGGGCGGCCCTGGAAATCTGCCACTTCGACCCGGCTACTGGTCAAGATATAACTGGCCGGGAACAAGATTGTGGTAAAGCCTGTTATCGCTGTTTGCTTTCGTATTCCAACCAGTCCGACCACACCAGGCTCAACCGCCACGTTATACTGGATACTCTGCTGGAACTGGCGAATAGCCGAACTATCCAGGGCTACGTTCCTCAACTCCTCGTAGTTCAAGCTTCCTCAAAGGAGGCGGAAATTACTTCTGAAGACCGCTCTACTAATACCGACGATACGGACGAGTCGTTTGCCCAGAAAGTTTTGCTTTTTCTCAAAAGCCGGGGCCGGAAGTTACCGGATGCCCTCCGGCCAGTTTTACACGATAGCGAGCTTCGGCCTGATTTTTTCTATGAAAAAGGGGCAGTTTGTGTTTTTTGCGACGAAGGCGAGCCGGTTGCAGCCGTCCGTTCGGCCCGCTCGGAGTTAGATGATAACGGCTACCGGGTGGTTGTGCTAAAAATAGGCCGCGACCTTGAAGAGCAGCTTAAACGCTGGCCCGACCTATTTTAAAAGCAGCCAGGCAGGGCTATTAGCAACTCGGTATAATTAATAGAAGTCAGGGGTTGGCAAGCAGAATGAATACTTTTGAGCCGGGAACACTTGTGCGCTGCCGGGAGCGGGAATGGGTCGTGCTACCTTCGGATACGCCGGAGGTGATGCGGTTACGTCCGCTAGGCGGCCAGGAATACGAGCAAATCGGAATTTATTTGCCTTTAAGCCGGGCACTTGGCACTGATCAAATTACTCCGGCCATTTTTCCAGCCCCAGACCCTGACGGGGCGGGCGATTATATTTCGGCCAGATTGCTCCGGGATGCCTCACGCCTGACTTTTCGCAGTGGCGCCGGGCCTTTTCGGTCGCTGGGCCGCCTCAATGTCCGGCCCCGCCCGTTCCAGCTTGTTCCCCTGCTGATGGCTCTACGGCTCGACCCGGTGCGCTTGCTGATCGCGGATGATGTCGGTATCGGTAAAACTATCGAGGCTGGCTTGATCGCCCGTGAAATGCTAGACCGGGGTGAAATCCGGCGGATGGCGGTTATTTGCCCACCGCATCTGTGTGAGCAGTGGCAGCGCGAACTGGCCGACAAATTCGGGATCGAAGCCGAGGTAGTGCGCTCTGGTACGCTGGCCCGGTTGGAGAAAAATCTGCCGCCGGGTGACAAAACAATCTACGAACATTACCCGGCCCTGGTCGTGAGTATTGACTTTGTTAAGTCGGATACTCGCAAAGATAGCTTTATCCGGGGTTGCCCGGAATTTGTAATAGTGGACGAAGCTCATACCGCCACCCGCTCCGGTGGCAAGGGCAGCACCACCCAGCAACGCCACGAATTGCTGCGGGAACTGGCGGACAACCCTAAACGTCACCTGCTGCTCCTTACCGCCACCCCCCACAGTGGGATCGAAGATGCTTTTCTTTCCCTGCTGGAACTGCTCAAACCTGATTTTGCCCGCTTGAACCTGAACGCCCTTTCCGAGGGGGCGCGGCGTGAAATGGCCCAGCACTTTGTCCAGCGACGCCGGGTGGATGTGCAGCAATGGCTGGGGAAGGACGACCTCACCCCTTTTCCGACTCGCCAGAGTCTTGAGGAAAGTTACAAGCTCAACAGTTCTATCGAATACCAGAAGCTATTTCTGGACATCTATGATTTCGCCTACGGAATTTTTAGCGGCACAGTCGGCAATCAAGGCCGGACAGCCTGGCACACCCGGATCAGGCATTGGACGGCTCTGGCTCTTTTGCGGTGCGTTTTGAGTAGTCCAGCCGCCGCCGAAGCTACTCTGCGGGTAAGAGCCTCGAAAGTGGCCGGTAACTTCCCCGAACAGGAGCTTACGGTGGCCGAAGAAAATAGCGAATTTCTGGGGCAGTTCGTCTTTGATTACAGCCAGCAGGAGGTGGCCCAGGATTTCGAGCCGCTAACTCTGCTGGATGAAGGCGAGGCTTTGCTAGACCAGAACGAGCGGGCAAAGTTGCAGCGTTTTATCGGACGGGCAACCCGCCTGCGGGGAGAAGCCGACCCCAAACTCCTGCACGCTCTCGGTCGTCTGACCGGACTGGTGCAGGCGGGCTTTCAACCGATTGTTTACTGCCGCTATATTGCAACTGCCGAGTACCTGGCCGAGGAATTAAAAAAGCGGATGGCAAAACAGTTCCCCGACTTGCAGATAGTGGCTATCACCGGCAAGTCTTCGGAGGAGGAGCGCGAACAGCGCATCGCCGAGTTGAGCAGCAACCCGCGCCGCTTGCTCGTTGCTACCGACTGCCTGAGCGAAGGAATTAACCTTCAGAACGCTTTTAACGCCGTCGTCCACTACGACCTGCCCTGGAACCCTAATCGGCTGGAACAGCGCGAGGGCCGGGTTGACCGCTACGGCCAGCCTTCGCCGGTAGTGCGGACTCTCTTATTTTACGCCGGAGATAACATCATCGAGAAGGCCGTGATGGATGTGCTGATTCGCAAGGCCAGAGAAATTCACCGGACGCTGGGAATCAGTGTGCCGCTACCGGCAGATAGCGAGAGCGTGGTTGAGGCGGTCGTCAGGACTATCTTCCAGGAGCAACCGCGCCCCCAGCAGCTAACCCTTTTCGAGAGTGACCGGCAAACTAACTTTAATGAACTCGGCCCAGATGGTTTTGACCTGCAAGCTTTGAATGCAAGCTGGGACGAAGCTCTGGAGCGCGAGAAAGTCAGCCGCACCCGCTTTGCCCAGCATGCGATCAAGCCGGAGGAAGTGGCCCAGGAGTTGTACGAGTCCGATGCCGCGCTGGGTAGCCCGCTTACCGTGCTGGAATTTGTACGCAGTGCTTGCGAACGGCTGAATAACCCCTTGAAGTTGGAGGAAAAGCACGCGGTTTCGGCCAGGGCCATCTGGCGGTTGACTTTACACGGGCTGCCGGAGCCAGTGCGTGAACGGCTGACCGGGATTTTCAAGCCTAAAAAGAATGCCGGTGGCGAAGTGTTGATCACCTTCGATACGCCGGTTCAGGAAGGCGTTTACCTGGTCAACCGGCTACACCCCTTAACCGAAGGGCTGGCCGATTACATGTTGAGCGCGGCCCTCGATTCGCAAACCGGCACGACCGCTTTTGCTCCCGCCGCTCGCTGCGGAGTGGTACGCACCACCGAAGTCAGCCGCCGGACTACCCTGGTCATGTTGCGATTGCGCCACCTGATCACGACCCAGGATAAGCCGGTTCCCCTGTTGTCCGAAGAACTACTGGTGGCAGCTTTCGAGGGCCGCCCGGATACGGCTATAACCTGGCTGGCTGAAAAAGAAGCTTTGCGGCTTTTGAATGAAGTTTTGCCCGCCGGGAACGTTTCGGCGGCGGAAGCGCAGGAGCGACTAAAAGACACGCTGGGCTGGCTTCCGGCCATGTCCGCCGAGTTTGATCGGTTGGCCGAACGCCGGGCCGCCACCCTGCTGGAGTCTCATCGGCGCGTCCGGCAAGTTACCCGCACCGGGCGAGTGTCCGTCCGGCCTCAACTGCCGGTAGATGTACTCGGCCTGTATGTTTACCTGCCCGTTCCAAAGGGTCTGGCCGCCAAGTCATGATAACCGGGACTTTCCTTGTAACTATTCAGCCAGCCTCGCTACGGTCAGGCCCAGCCTCGCTACGGTCAGGCCCAGCCGCGCTGCTGTCACGCCCAGCCTCGCTGCTGTCACGCCCAGCCGCGCTGCTGTCATTCTGAGCGTAGCGAAGAATCTTCTTCAACTGCAAGGACGCGCAACGCAAGAATTGCATGTAGTGCAGATGTGTCATTCTGAGCGTAGCGAAGAATCTTCTTCAATAGGCAAGGACGTCACAAGCTGGGAGGACTACTGGATTAGTTGTCATTCTGAGTAGTGCGTCAAGGAGGACTTGGCAGGGTAAGTCTAATTATTGTGAGCTTAAATTAAGACGCAAGCATTGCCTAAAATTGCACCGAGAGGAAGACCCTCTTTTAGGCTCGACCGCCCGGCCACACCCGTAGGGCGTGGGCCGGGCGGTCTAACGGCTAAGGCTCGTTCGCAAGTTTGTACTATCTTTATACATTTGCCGACTTAAGAGTTGACGACTGACAAGTCCCCCCTTGACGCACTACTGAGCGTAGCGAAGAATCTAGATTCTTCGCTACGCTCAGAATGACAGGGCCTGACCGGGCCTGACAGCAGCGAGGCTGGGTGAACAGTTATTTTCCCTTTAGCGTTGGTTAGTGAAGTTCTAAAAGCGAAAGTCAGCATAACAACAAAGAGAACTGAAAATGCCGTTCACGACGATTATTACCGAAGGCAACCTGATACCAGCCGATTTGCTGGAACGATTGGCTGCCGGGGAACTGGCCGGACAACGCCCGGCTGATTTCGGTCTGGCCCCGAACGCCCGCATTTCCGATGAGATCGAAACGGCCTGGGCCGATGCGCGGGCGTTCTGGCAGGCTTTCCAGCGTTATGTGCGCCGCCTGGGGCCGACTGATACCGCTACGAGCGAAACCCGCGAACACTGGATCATTCCGCTCCTGGGATCGCTGGGCTACAAGCTGACCTATATGCCGCAGGCCGCTATCGTCGGTGGGCGAACTTTTGAAATTTCCCACCGGGCCGGGCTTAACGATACTGCGCCGCCGGTCGTGGTGATGGGTTCGCGCCTTTCGCTCGACCAGCGACCGCCCACCGGGCGACCACGCCTTTCGCCTCACGCTCTCCTTCAGGAATATCTGAACGCGACCGAGCATTTGTGGGGGATTGCTACTAACGGCGAACGCTTGCGCCTCCTGCGCGACTCGTCCCGCACGGTGCGCCCGACTTATGTCGAGTTCGATTTGCGGGCGATGATGGAAGGCGAGAAGTACACCGAATTTGCCGCCATGTTCCGCTTGCTGCACCGTTCGAGACTGCCCCTGGCGATGGACGATGCGCCGCGCTGTTTGCTGGAACAGTATCACCAGCAAGCGGTCGAGGCGGGAGGTCGCGTCCGCGAGGGTTTGCGAACCGGCGTGGAACTGGCTTTACTAGCCCTCGGTAACGGCTTTTTGCAGCACCCCGCCAACACCACGCTTCGGGCCGCTTTTGCCGCCAACAGCCTGGCCCCGACCGAGTATTACCGCCAACTCTTGCGGCTGGTCTACCGCATGCTGTTTTTGATGGTGGGCGAGGAACGCCACCTGATCGCTAATCTGAGCCAGGCTGACCAGCCTGACGGCGACCTGTCCCCGACCCGACAATCGGGTCTTTATGCCGATTTCTACAGCCTGACCCGCTTGCGCCGCATGGCCGAGCAGCCTGGGGCCGGGCGCGGCAGCTATGCCGACCTGTGGCAGGGCTTCCTGACGACTTTCCGGCTCCTGGAAGATGACAGAGGAGCTTCGGTGCTGGGAATTACCCCGCTGGACGGCGACCTGTTTGGCCCGGACGCGATCCACGATTTGCAGGGAAATCACCTCTACAACTCGGTTTTGCTTAAATCGGTTCGCGCTCTGTCCCTCTACCTCGACCAGCAGACCAAAACTTTGCGCCGGGTGAATTACGCCGCCCTGGACGTGGAGGAACTCGGCAGCGTTTACGAGTCGCTGCTGGATTTTCGCCCGGTGGTAAGCGGAACCGGCGGAGCGGCGGGGGCGGGACTGGCCTTTGAACTGGTGACGGGGACGGAGCGCAAGACGACCGGCAGTTACTACACCCGGCCCGAACTGGTTCACGAGTTGATCAAGAGTGCCCTTGAGCCAGTCCTGGCCGAGCGGCTAAAGCGGGCCGGGAACAACCGGCAGGCCCAGGAAGAGGCGATCCTGGCGATCAAGGTTTGCGACCCGGCCTGCGGTTCGGGCCATTTCTTGCTGGCGGCGGCCCGGCGGTTGGGCCGGGAACTGGCCCGCGTCCGTTCTGGCGAAGACCAGCCCAGCCCGGAAAACTTTCGCCGGGCGGTGCGGGCGGTGATTTCACGCTGTATTTACGGCGTGGATTTGAACCCACTGGCGGTTGACCTGTGCAAACTGGCTCTGTGGCTGGAAGGCCATAGTGCCGGGTTGCCGCTTTCCTTTCTGGATAGCCATATTCGCTGGGGTAATTCGCTGGTGGGAGCCTGGAGCCGCCTCGTGCAGGCCGGTATTCCCGACGAAGCTTTTAACCCGGTGTCGGGCGACGATAAAAGCGTGGCGTCCGCCTTCAAGAAGCGCAACAAAGACGAGCGCGAGAAACAGGCCGGCCTCGTGCGCGGGACGGCGCGGGTGCAAACCACTGCTTTCTCGCAGCCTTCGCTTTTCGAGGCTACGGCTCCCGCTACTCTCGAAAAACTGGCGGCCCAGTTCCGCGCCCTGGACGACGCCCCCGACCAGACTGTGCCGGATGTCCGGGCTAAAGTCGCCCGCTTTGCCGCCCTGCAACAGCAGGAGTTCGACCGCCGCAGCCTGTTCAACCTGTGGACGGCGGCTTTCTTCCTGCCTCTGGTCAGGGAGGAGGCTAACGGGCAGTTTCCCGACCTGCCGACGACGGCCATGCTGCGCGAGTTTGAACGTGCGCCCGGTCACTCGACTCACATCCAGCTAATAGGCCGGGCTAACGGGCTGGCCGCCGAAACCGGCTTTTTCCACTGGGAACTGGAATTCCCCCAGATTTTCCAGGGAGGCGGCTTTGACGTGGAGCTGGGCAATCCGCCCTGGGAGCGGATCAAGCTCCAGGAAGAAGAACATTTTGTTGACGAGCCGTATATTTTGCAAGCTCCTAACAAGGCCGAACGCTTCCGCCGGATCGAGGAATACCGTAGCAGCCCAGACAGGCTAAAACAGGCCCGTATCCTGAAATTTGAAACCGCCCGCTACCGGGCCGAAGCCGAAAGCCGCTTTGTGCGGGCTTCCCGACGCTACCCCCTGACTGCCGTGGGCGACGTAAACACCTACGCCCTTTTTGCCGAGCATGATCGCAACCTGATCAACCCGGAGGGCCGGACTGGCATTATTGTGCCGACCGGCATTGCTACCGACGATACTACCAAAGCTTTTTTTGGCGACCTGTCCCAGACCCGCACCCTGGCTAGTCTTTACGACTTTGAAAACCGCGAAGCTATTTTCCCTGGCGTTCACCGTAGCTATAAGTTTTCGCTGCTCACAATGGGCGATACCAGGGGCCAGCCGACCCAATTTACTTTCTTTGCTACCCGCGTGGAACATTTGCAGGATGAATTTCGCGGCTTTACCCTGACCGCCGAAGATATTGCCCTGCTCAATCCCAACACTCGCACCTGTCCGGTCTTCCGCACCGCTATTGACGCGGAACTGACGAAGAAGATTTACCGCCACGCCCCGGTCTTAATCAACGAACAAACCGGGGCTAACCCGTGGGGCGTTTCCTTCCAGGCAATGTTCCACATGTCCAACGATAGCCATCTTTTTAAGTCCAAAGCGGGAGAAGGACTTGTCCCGCTTTACGAAGCAAAAATGCTGCATCAGTTTACCCATCGCTGGGCGACCTACCACGGCCTGGATACCCACGATTTTACTCAGGCGGCCTTACAAGACCCTCACGCATTAGTAACACCGCGCTACTGGGTAGACCAGAAAGAGGTTGAAAGCCGATTAGCCGGACGCTGGGATCATAAATGGTTGTTAGGGTTCAGGGATATTACTAATGCCACTAATGAACGCACCGCTATTTTTAGCTTTCTACCTAGAGTTGGAGTTAATCATAAAGCTCCATTACTTTTGCCACAAGATAAATCTACTTTGTTACAAGCGGCTTGTTTTGTTGCTTGTGTTAACAGCTTTGTTTTGGACTTCATAGCTCGTCAAAAAGTAGGTGGTACTTCATTAAGTTTCTTTATCGTCAAACAGTTACCCGTCCTCGCGCCCTCCGCCTTTAGCGAAAATGACGTGGCCTTTATCAG
>JBBRBE010000156.1:0-14373 GCA_038206175.1 Chloroflexia bacterium | reverse complement strand
AAAATCTACGACGGCTGGCTCGAAGAATTGGGCTTCGTCTACCGCGACGACCTGGGCGTTGGGTTCGAGGGCTGCCCGCATCTGGGCGACGTTGGAGACGGGAGCCGCCGAAAAATAAGTGCCATTGTGCGAGGCTACCTGTACCGCGTCATAACGGTCGTCCAGGCTAGGCTTGAAAACCTGTACTACCTGCCGGGCGATCACGGCCCGCTTGATCCGGCGGATCAATTCTTCAGTTTTACCGCTAAACATACTGCCACAAATTACTTCGATCCAGCCGCCATCTTGATGCTGGCGACGCTGGTGGATGTGTAAGCTTTCCTGCGTTCTGGGGTCGTCCCTTAGCAACTTTCTGCTCCTCTAAACTAGGCTCTTTTGACATACGGACAAAATGGACAAAAAAGAAGGCTGCACGTTCATTATAGAAGTGCAGCCTCTTTTCGTCTAGTAGACCTGGGTAAAGTCTTTCAACTTGGAGTAAGCCTGAGCTTACTCGTCGTCGCCGGTGACAGTACCAGTCGTAACGCGCTGGTCAGCCTTTTTGGACTTCTGCTGCTCCTGGCGCAGTTGCATACGGCGCATGAAGCGGTCAACCTGACCGGCAGTATCAATGATGCGCTGCTCACCCGTAAAGAAGGGGTGACAATTGGCGCAAAGCTCCGTCTTGATCGGCCCTTTGCGGGTCGAGCGGGTCGGATAGACGGTTGCACAGGTTCCACAAACAA
The DNA here is from genome assembly GCA_038206175.1 of Chloroflexia bacterium. Taxonomy (GTDB): domain Bacteria; phylum Chloroflexota; class Chloroflexia; order Chloroheliales; family Chloroheliaceae; genus 54-19. The sequence continues at coordinate 13,648 of JBBRBE010000156.1, read as the reverse complement.
TCGTGGTTTCCTGATAGCGAGGATGCAAACCCTGTTTCATTTCTAAATACCTCTTTTTTTATAATTCTCAGACGGTCGGAACCGGCGTGGCTTCGGTAGGAGCCTCAACCGGATAGACGCTGATGCGCTTTTTATCTTTGCTGTCCCACTCAAATTTCACTTTGCCCGCCGCGGTAGCGAAGATGGTGTGGTCGCGGCCCAATCCGACATTTTCGCCCGGCTTGAATTGAGTGCCGCGCTGCCGAACAATGATATTGCCGCTTTTGACCAACTGACCTTCGTACATCTTGACGCCAAGCATTTTAGGCTTGCTATCGCGACCGTTACGGGAACTACCTACACCTTTTTTGTGAGCCATAAGGTTTTCTCCTTCTCCCTCTTGTTCTATCTGCCCGAATTTCCTGACAATTTAAGTAAGGAAAAGAGCCGATCCTGCCTGACTTAAGGGCTTAGCCCTGCAAAATCTCCTCAATCTTGAGGATGGTAAGTTGCGACCGATGGCCGCGAGTCTTGCGGTAACGCTTTTTGGACTTGAACTTGAAGACGACAATCTTCTCGCCTTTGGCCTGTTGCACAATGGTAGCTCGCACTGCCGCTCCTACTACTGCCGGAGTGCCAATCGTCACGCCACTATCCCCCGAAACCATCAAAACTTCGTCCAGGCGTACCTCGTCGTTTACTTCACCGGCCAGGCGATCTACTCTGAGAAGCTGGCCTGGTTGTACGCGGTACTGTTTGCCCCCGGTCTTAACTACGACAAACACTGTGTGATCCTCCTGAGCGGCCCAACTTTTACGTCGGCCCAGGCTGCCCTCCGCTCGCCTTTGTTGATAGGCGATCTCGGTTGCGACAGCTACTGTATATATTATACGCACCGGAACGGTTTTAGTTACAAATTATTCGCCCGGCTTAACATTAAAAGGGAGGGTAGAGACCCTCTTAAAAGTTCTAGGTGCTTATCTCGTGCCGGGCATCTGGCTGCTGGCATTCATCAGATTGCAAGGGTGTATTATAGACCTCCGGGCCGTTCGTGTCAAGTTGCAGGGGGCGGTCGAATCTGGTTGACACGGTTAAAAGGGCTTAAAATGAATTTGCTATTGAGTTCTTAACATGTTATAATTCTAAATCGTCTGTGGAAGTTATTGGCAGGGCATGTTCTTGCGCTCCTCCTCTATCAGGCGAAGGAAGAAACGTTCCAACTGGAACCACACAAACCGAATTTCGATCCTGATAGCCGACCAGCGAGTCGGCTTGATTGGTGAGAGAAGATCGAGGCAACCGGACGGGTTGCCGAGGCAAGGCGAGGTATTTTTCAAATGAAAGTACGGGCTTCCGTAAAACCACGCTGCGAGAAATGCAAAGTTATCAAGCGCAAAGGCGTTGTGCTGGTAATCTGCACGGTGCCCAAGCACAAGCAGCGTCAGGGGTAAAAGCACTCTCTTAGCAGTCGTCTGCCAGTCCGGGGAAGTCTGCTAGCAGAAGCTTAGAGTAGAGAATTTTTGGTAAAGGCAAGAAAGAGCTAAGAGCTTAGGGCTGGCAGCTTTTGATAATTCTGGGAGGATTGAATGGCGAGAATTGCGGGGGTTGACTTGCCCCGTGACAAGCGCGTTGAGGTCGGCCTGACCTATATCTACGGGATCGGCCCTTCGACCAGCCAGAAGATTTTGCAAGAAACCGGCATCAGCCCGGATACACGAGTGCGGGTGCTGAGTGAAGATGAAGTGGCTCGGCTGCGCGAGTTAATTGACCGCGAGTACCGGGTAGAAGGTGATTTGCGCCGCGAAGTAAACCTGAACATCAAGCGATTGGTGGAAATCGGGTGCTACCGGGGCAAGCGTCACCGGGCCGGGTTGCCGGTTCACGGCCAGCGCACGCGCACAAACTCGCGCACTCGGCGAGGTGGCACGCGCCGCACAGTTGCCGGTAAGAAGAAGGCCACCAAGTAGTCGGAAAAGCAAAAATCTAGCTGGAGGATAGTTTTTAGATGGCTGATAAAGGTTCGGCTGGCAAGAAGAAAGCCGCGAAAGGTAAACGCCGCGAACGCAAAAGCGTGCCGAAAGGCCAGGCGCATATCCAATCCACTTTCAACAACACTATTATCACTCTGACCGACCCGAAAGGGAACGTGTTGAGTTGGGGTAGTGCGGGGGCCAGCGATTTCAAGGGTTCGCGCAAAAGCACGCCTTATGCGGCTCAGGTAGCGGCAGAAGGCGCGGCGCGTCGGGCAATGGAACACGGTTTGCGCCAGGTCGAGGTCTATGTTAAAGGCCCCGGCAGTGGACGCGAATCGGCTATCCGCTCGTTGCAGGCAACCGGGTTGCAGGTGGTTTCGATCACCGACGTAACACCGATTCCTCACAACGGCTGCCGACCGCCCAAACGACGCCGCGTTTAAGAGTTGTGGGTTGGCTTTTCCGCTTTCTCGCTCAGACTGCACTTTGATGGGTAGTCTGACCAGGAATTCAGGAATACCGCCCAGGCTCGAATTGCTGCCGCCTGCGAGGAAATCAAAGGCTCAGCAAGAGCGTGGCAAATTCTGTTGTAAAGCTTTCGTCCTGGCGAACACCCAGGTGAACACCCAGGTGAAGGTGAGTGAAGACAGAACCCTCCAAGTATGCGCTACCCGCCCGGTCTGAGTTTAGCTCCGGCAATATCGTCGGGCTACGCTGTGCAAAAGCACGGTGTAAAGAAACCAGCCTGGTGGTGAGGGTGATGGTCTGCTGCGGCAAGACCTATAAGTAGAGTTGATTGCAGCCGATGCGAAAAGGTTACGAATTGCTGATGAAGGCTTGTTTCACAACTTCGCCTGGCTGCTGAAAAGAAGGAACTGCCAAAGGGAGGAACAATTGGCAAGGTACACAGGCCCAGTTTGTAAGCTCTGCCGCCGCGAAGGGGTAAAGCTGATGTTGAAAGGCGACCGTTGCATGGGGCCGAAATGCTCGGTGGAACGGCGACCTGGTGCGCCCGGTATGCACGGCGCAAAACGCGCCCGCAAGATGAGCGATTACGGTTTGCAGTTGCGCGAGAAGCAGAAGGCCCGCCGAATTTATGGTGTGCTGGAACGGCAGTTTGCCAAGCATTACGCCGAAGCTAAACGTGTCACCGGCGCGACCGGCGAACGGTTGCTGCAAATCCTCGAACTCCGACTCGATAACGTGGTCTACCGCCTGGGGTTTGCCGATTCGAGGGCGCAAGCTCGTCAAATCGTCCGGCACGGCCACTTTAGCGTTAATGGCCGCCCAACCGATATTCCGTCCTTCATGATGAAGGCGGGCGATACCGTAGCGGTGCGGGAATCGAGTAAAGGCAAGGAATACTTCAAGATAGCCGCCGACACTATCGGTAAGACCGATGTGCCGGGCTGGTTGAGCCTCGACCCGAAGGGACTTGTGGGCCGGGTGGTGAGTGTTCCCGCTCGTAGCGAATTGGATGTCGTGCTGGACGAGCAGTTAATCGTAGAGTATTACAGCCGCTAGTAAGTAGAACTTGGGTGCATCTTCTTGGAATTTGAAAAGAAGAGAGATGTAATTCAGTTGTAAAGGAGGCTGATTGCCTTGTTCGATGTAGCTTTGAAAGTCGAAAAGGTAGCTACGGCGGATAACTACGGGCGGTTTAAAATCGAGCCGTTGGAGCCGGGCTACGGTATCACACTTGGCAACGCTCTACGACGTATTCTGCTCAGTTCGCTCTCCGGGGCCGCTATTACTTCGATCAAGATCGAGGGAGCTTACCACGAGTTTACTTCGTTGCCGTATGTGAAAGAAGATGTAACCGAGATCGTGCTGAACGTCAAGCGTATTCGGTTGCGCTCGTTCAGCGACCGTCCGGTGCGGTTGAACTTGAGTGTGCGCGGCGAACGAGTGGCGGTAGCGGGCGATATTGAGGTTCCCGGCCAATTGGTCGAGATCATCAATATTGACCAGCCGATTGCTACGCTGGATAGTGCCGAAGCCAGCCTGGATATGGAACTGACCGTCGAGCATGGTACGGGTTATAGCTCGGCAGACTACCGGGAGAATATGCCCATCGGGGTAATTCCGGTGGACGCGATCTATACGCCTATTCCACGGGTCAACTATGTGATCGAGCATACTCGCGTCGGCCAGCAGACCGACTACGACCGTCTGGTACTGGAAATTTGGACGGATGGCTCGATTGATCCGGGCGAAGCTCTAAGCCAGTCTGCCACGATCCTCAAGCGGCACAGCGAAATTATCGCCGACTTCAACAAGACAAAAGAGGAACCGCCCGCAGGTGGCACGAACTCGACTACCAACATTCCTCCGAACGTCTTCGAGACGCCTATCGAGGAGCTTAATCTGTCGGTGCGTACCTACAACTGCCTCAAGCGCAGTAACATTACCAAAGTCGGCCAGATTTTGATGATGGACGAGAAAGACCTGCTGAGTGTGCGTAACTTTGGCCGCAAGTCCTACGTGGAGTTGAAGGAACAACTGGTCAAGCACGGTTTCATGAAGCAAAACGAACCGATTGGGCCGTTTGCAGGAACCGGATTTGGCGACGAGGATGAGAATGGCGATGGCGTGCCGGTGGGTGTTGGCCCCGGTGGTTCTGGCGATGGCGATTCCGCCGATTTAGACGACGAATAGCGAGTGCTGGGTTCCTGGTTCTAAATTTGGAGTGCAAGCCCTTAAAGTAAAGGGAACTCAAAATGTAGAAAGCAGAACTCGGCACTTTGTAAGAGGGTTTTGAACAAATGAGACATCGAGTTGCCGGTCGCAAGTTCCACCGGCCTACCGGCGAACGCCTGGGCATGTACCGCAATTTGCTGGTATCGCTGATTGCTCACGAGCGTATTCGTACTACCGAGGCGAAAGCTAAGGAAATCCAGGCGATGATCGAGCAGTTGGTGCGCGTGGCTGCCGAAGATACGCCGCACAACCGCTCTATCGCTACCAGCAAGATTGCCAATTCCGCCGCGGTGCAAAAGCTTTTTACCGTGGTTGGCCCGCGCTATACCGAGCGTGAAGGTGGTTACACCCGCATCTTCAAGTTAGGTACACGACTGGGCGACCGGGCAGAGATGGCCCTGATCGAGTTCCTCCCGGCCTAAATTGAGGCGCGGTGCTAAGGGCTGAGGCTGAGTAAGCATTTGCATTTATTTTTCAGGAGGCCGCAGTCTGGCTGAATTGTTAGAAGTAATGCACGGGAATATTCAGAACCTGGAACTTAGAACTCGCTGCCTGAAGCTTGTGCTGGAATACGATGGGACAGACTTTCACGGTTCGCAGTTGCAAGCTAACGGGCGCACGGTGCAGGGAGAACTCGAAACGGCCCTGGCACGGTTGACCGGATTGCCGCAAGGCGAACGGGTTAAAGTGGCCCTGGCCGGGCGCACCGATGCCGGGGTGCATGCGAGTGGGCAGGTAGCCAGTTTTCGGACGGACAGCCGCCACTCGCTCGACACTTTCCGGCGCGGCCTGAACGCGATTTTGCCTTTCGACCTGGTGGTGCTGGAAGCGGAAGACGTAGCGGTACAGTTCCACGCCCGTTTTAGTGCCATCGAGCGGCGGTATCACTACTCGGTTTTGAACCGGCCCTCGCGTTCGCCCCTGACCAGACGTTATGCTCTCACCATCGCGGAACGCCTCAACCTGGCGGCGATGAACGAGGCCGCAACAAGGCTGGTCGGCGAACACGATTTTGCCAGCTTTGCCGGGGCCGGGTGGGGCGTGCAGTCCGAAAACCACAGCCAGGACGAAAGCGACCGACCGGAGACGGTGCGACGGCTAACTCAGGCCGAGTGGCGGCGCGAAGGGCAAATGTTGGTGCTGGAACTGGCGGCAAATGCTTTTCTGCCGCACATGGTGCGAAATATCGTCGGGACGTTGCTACTGGTCGGCCAGGGTAAGCGTAGCCCGGCTCAGTTTGAAGAAATTTTGGCGGCGCGTGACCGTCGAGTAGCCGGGCCAACTGCCCCCGCCTATGGGCTAAGCCTGGTGGAAGTAAGGTATTAAGCGATTAGACTTTAGCCCGAAGCAACCCCTAACGGGAATAGCTTAGGCCAGGTGCTGATAGCTAAAGGCTGAAACAGCTAAATTAGGAGTTTTTCTGAAATGACGACCAAAACTTACACGCCCAAAGCGGCGGACATCAAACACGAATGGTTTATCGTGGATGCTGCCGGTCAGACTCTGGGCCGGGTGGCAACCGAAGTGGCCCACATTTTGAAGGGTAAACACAAGCCGATCTACGCGACGCATATGGACACCGGCGACTACGTGATCATCATCAATGCCAAAGATATTGTGGTAACTGGCGGTAAAGCTCTCAAGAAGAAGTATGTCCATCATACGATGTATCCGGGTGGCTTCCGCGAGATTAACTTCCAGGATCAGCTTGCCAAGCACCCGACTCGCCCGATCTACGATGCGATCAAAGGGATGCTGCCGCACAACCGCCTGGGCCGCGAGATGCTGACCAAGCTCAAGGTTTACGCCGCAGCCGAGCATCCGCACGGGGCGCAACAGCCCAAAGAGTTAAAGTTGGAATATGTGCGCCCCCCATTGGGTGAGTAATTAGGAGTGTCGGGTGGCCCGTAGCCTCCTCTCTTAGAGGCGGTTAGAGTAGCTCGGTGACTTTTGGAGAAAAAGCAAAGATGGCACAGACCTTAAATAAGAATTATTTTTATGGCACGGGCCGCCGCAAGACAGCGATTGCGCGGGTGCGTTTGCTGCCCGGAACCGGCAATTTCATTGTCAACGGCAAAGGGCTGACCGAGTATTTTGGCGGTCGCCAGCTTAACGAGATCGTGATTATGCAGCCGTTGCGCCTGACCAACCGGGCCGGTCAATACAATATTTCGGTCAAGGTGGTGGGCGGCGGCACGAGCGGTCAGGTCGGAGCAGTCCGGCACGGGATTGCTCGTGCCCTGATCCAGGCCGACGAAACTCTGCGCCCGCTTCTCAAGAAGAACGGCCTTTTGACCCGTGACGCTCGTGCTAAAGAGCGCAAAAAGCCCGGTCTCAAGCGGGCGCGTAAGGCTCCCCAGTACACCAAGCGGTAAGCCGGGCCTGTGGACTCTTCAAATTAAGATAGGTAGGCTGGTATCCGAAGCTCTAACGAGCTGATGAATACCGGCCTATTATTGATTCTTGGTCAGAAGATATGCATAATAGCTGAATGTAATCAAAATAAAGGAAGGCGGAGTTAGTGACAAGCGAAATCAAAGTAGAGTTCGATGTAACCGCTACGATGCGGGACGGCACGGAGTTAAAGGCTAATATTTTCCGTCCGGCGGACGAGGGAACTTATCCCGTGGCTCTCTCGCGCACACCCTACGGCAAAGACTACGGCGCGATCAGTCCGATCCTGGACGCGGTGCGACTGGCTCAGGCCGGGTACATTGTGGTGTTGCAGGATTGCCGGGGCCGCTTTAAGTCTGGGGGCGAGTGGGAACCTTTCAGGTACGAAGGGCCGGACGGCTACGATACGGTCGAATGGGCTGCCGGATTGCCCGGCTCGAACGGTAACGTTGGCATGTACGGAGCTTCTTACGTCGGGTTTACTCAGTGGATCGCCGCCGTCGAACAGCCGCCTCATCTAAAAGCAATCATGCCGGTCGTGACCTGGGCCGACCAGCGCGACGGCCCAACCTGGCGCGGCGGTGCGCTCGAACTCGGTCTGGTAGCTTACTGGCAGTTAAACGCAATCGGCCTCGACCTTATGCTCAAGCGCACTGCCGATGCCCCTTTACCTCAGAAGTTTGCCGCTATTAGCACTCTGGTAACTGAGATCAACCGCCTGCGCGAAGAAGGTTATTACTCTTTGCCGCTCAAAGATTTTGCTCCTTTGCACAAAGTCGGGCTGGACGACGCGATGCAAGTCTACCGCGAGAATCCTTACAGCCGCGAAGTGGCCGCGCCCTACTCGGTTTACGAACATTACCGCAAAATCAAAGTACCTGCTTTTAACGTGGGCGGCTGGTACGATATTTTGTGCCAGGGAACGCTTCAAAACTTTGCGGCCCTGCGGGAAGGCGCAGGCGGCGCACCCGAAGCAGCTCAGAACCGCCTCCTGATCGGGCCGTGGTCGCACGTAGGGTATCAAAACGTTGTAGGCGAAGTAGATTTTGGCTTTGGGGCGGCGGCAGCTCTGGTTAATCTGCAAACCGACCTGACCGGCCTGACTCAACGCTGGTTCGATTACTGGCTTAAAGGCATCGAGAACGGCGTGACGACCGAGCCTCCGGTCAAGCTTTTCGTGATGGGCGACAACACCTGGCGCGACGAAGCCGAGTGGCCTCTGGCTCGCACCCAGTACACTCCTTATTATATTCATAGCGGCGGCGCGGCGAATACCCTTCACGGCAACGGCACGCTGACGATCCACCACCCTGGCGATGAAAAAAGCGATTGTTTTATCTATGACCCGGCTCAGCCAGTCCCGACGCGGGGCGGAAATATCTTGATGAATGCGCTGTTTACACCCGGCCCGAAAGACCAACGCCCGACCGAAGAGCGTGAGGATGTGCTGGTGTATACTTCGGCTCCCCTGACCGACGACCTGGAAGTGACCGGCCCGGTGGAGGTAAAGCTTTGGGCCAGCAGCGAGGGCCACGATACCGATTTTGTCGCTCGGCTCAGTGATGTTTACCCGGATGGCTTCGTGCAAAATCTATGCGACGGCATTATCCGGGCCAGTTACCGCAACGGCGACCGGCCCGAACTGCTCGAACCGGGCGAGGTCTACCAGTTTACGATCAAGCTGTGGGCAACCTCGAACGTGTTCAAGACCGGGCATCGCCTGCGGGTAGACCTCACCAGTTCAAACTTTCCGCGCTGGAACCGCAATCCTAATACCGGGGCAAGCTTTGGAGATGATGCCGAGTTTGTTTCAGTTCGCCAGACGATTTTGCACGACGTGGAACACCCTTCCCACATCCTGCTTCCGATCATCCCGCGCTAAAACTGGCCGAGCCTGGAAGGACCGGATGGAACAGGTCGAAGATCAAGAAGATTTCTGAGAAGTATGAAAATAAAAAGGCGCGACGGGAATCGCGCCTTTAGTGGTTAAATGGGTAGTTGGGTAAGGTAAATTGGTTTTCGTTTAAGCAACCTGCTCTGGCCGGTTAGCTTGGTATAGATAACTAGACAAGCTATCTAAGGGGCCGTTATCCACCTGTTAACAGGGGTCGCGGCGGGGGCAGTCGAACTAGGCCGACCTCGAACGCCGCGTCAGGCTGGTCTCTGGCTCATAGTAGGTGATGCCACCTGGCACCAGCACTTCCATACGCTGGCGTTGTTCTTCAATTCTTTCGCTCCGGTCGCGTTCTTCCACCAGCAGGCCACAGAACTGACGGAAATCAGCCGTCACCCCGGCCACACGCTGCAACATCTCGACTTCCAGGCGAGGTAAGTTGCAGACCCGGCTACCATCTTCTCGCATACGCGAGTTGTAGGTTTGCACGGCTCGTAGCGGATCGCGCATGAGCAAAGTTTTGAAATCATTATCACTGACAGCCATCTCGACCAGGACGTTGAGGTGGAGAGGACTCTTAAGGCTTCTCATATCTATCTAGTTCTCCCTTCCAACGACCTTTTTGCATGTCAGAGCAACAGCCTTTGTTCTATCACTTATCCTCCGGCTAGTAAGGGCAGGTCTAGGTGATGATCCCAACAAGGGAGCGGGAGCGGACAAAAGTTTAGAAATTGCAGTTACTAACAAAAGGCGTTTGCACTTAGCAGATCTGCGTCAGGCTTTAACTCTTTACCTGAGCGGGAAAAGGTAGGGCTAGGTCCGGCGAAACTGCTTAGTAGCTCGCGCCCTGGTCTGGCTCATCGTAGCTTGCGCCCTGATCCGGTTCGTCGTAGCTCGCACCCTGGTCTGGCTCGTCGTAGCTTGCGCCCTGATCCGGTTCGTCGCAGGTATACAGACCCAATTTCGCACATTTAACCATTTCCATCGAATTCTCCTCCACTTGGTGCTAGCTTATTTTGTAATATTTTGTGGCCCCTGCACCTGTTGTCGTAAGCAGCTTGCTTAATTAACTGGTATGAGGCTAATATACAGCACTGCTCTTGTAGCTATCTTGCAGTTATAGGCTGTTTTAGCGTATTTTTGGCACTCTTTGAAGAAAATATCAGTCTTTTAATTTTGCTTTAGACCGAATTAGCGTTATAATAATTTTAGAATTATGTGAGGGACATTAATTTAGGGACGTGGTTCAGCTTTATTTGGGAAAATCTTATCATTGGTTAACTGGGACTCCCGTATTACAGATTTTAGCAAACATATACGCTTGTAAGGGTAAGGGACGAACTACTAGATGTTGACATTACCTGCTACCCGCTTGCTAATCCCGGCGCGACCGGCCCCGGAACGATTGTTGCAGCGGAGCCGTTTATTGGATTTGCTGACTCAACGCCAGCGTAAGCTCATGCTTTTGGTGGCTCCGGCGGGCTTTGGCAAAACTACCCTGGCTCTGGATTATATAGCGGCCTCGAACCGCTGGCATCCCGGCCAGGCGGCGGCCTGGCTCTCGCTAGATCTGGGCGGGATTGTCAAGTGGGATACGCGAATTTTCGTACAGGCTTTAAGCCTGGCTCTTAAAAACGCGCTACCCAGCCTTGATCTGAAGGAAGTTGAGGCAGAACTGGCTGACGTTCCGTCGGAAGGTGAGCTTTCGGAGGAAGTCGCGGCGGGCTTGATTTTTGGTATTTCTAACGCCCTGGCGGCCCAGCCTCGCCCGGTGCTGCTGACCATTGACGACTATCACCTCGTCTGTGACGAACGAAGCGTGAGGGATGCCGGGCTGATCAACGATATTGTCAACGCCCTGCTGGTAACTTCTCCGCCACAGCTACGGCTGTTGATTTCCAGCCGGGCTTACCCCACGCTGGATGTCCTCAAGCTTTCGATGGACGACGAATTGCTGGTCATGAACAAAGCTCAACTGAAGTTTACCCGCGACGAAATTGGAGCTTTTCTCAACTTGCGGGGTAAAGATGCGGCCCTGACCGATCAGATCGTGCAGGAGAGCGAGGGGTGGGCCGCTGCGGTGGCCCTCAAGCTGCAAAACCTGGACCTGGAAGCTCATATCAAAGACCAGAATTTTGGCGGTGCGCTCGTAGCTTCCAGCCGCTACAGCAATCTGGCCGAGGAGATGCTCAAGCAATTAGCCCGGCCTCTGCGTCGGCTATTAGAAGCGTGTTCGGCTCTCGATTTCGGCATCAATGCTCCTATTGCTGGACAATTGATTGCTTGCTATGAAGCGATTGAAGCTCCGATCCTGGAAACGCGGGTGGCCGAGCAATTGCGCCGGTTAGAAGAAATCGGCCTGCTGGAACGCCATAACAATTTGACGGAAACCGGCCAGGTCTACCGGTTGCATAGTTTGCTTAAAGAGTATCTTGAGAGCAACCTGACGGCGGAAACAAACCAGGCTCTTAATAACGCAGCTTGCCACTACTATCGCGAGATCGGTGATTGGGCTTTAGCTTTCGAGCATGCCCTCAAAGCGCAGGATCATACTCTGGCTGCCGAAATTCTGGAAGAACGCGCCTTCGAGCAGTTCAAAAACTCCAGCATTACCGACCTGGAAGACCGGGTTAAGCGTCTGTACGATACGGCTCTGGCCTCGCATCCTCACCTGTTGCAGGTAGCCGGGATGGTCAGCCACATGGTAGGTAACGTAGATAAAGCTCTGGCTTACTACCACGCCGCCAATAAACAGTGGGGCCAGTACGAGCCGCTCGACCGCCTGATTTATAACGAGCAACTGAAAATTGCCCCACTTGCCGAGCGGATCGCGTTGCCGCCCACCATGGAACTCTTCCGGCTGTTCAATAAGGCTGAAACGCTCGTCTGTATGGCGAAGTTGTGGGAAACTACCGGCTACAACCTGATGGCGATTGCGGCTCTGGAAAGTATCAAAGAGCTTTTAACTTCGCTCAAAGCTGATACCACCCAGGGCGAGGAACGCCGCATGTACGTGCTGGCCCTGACCAGGCGGCATCTAGGAAATTGCTACCGCCTGAGTGGACGAGTTAATGAGGGTATCGAGGAAGCGACGCGGGCCAGCAACATATTTCTATTACTCGACGACGGTTATAATCTGGCCTGTTGCCGCCAGAATCTAGGCATTGCCTGGCGGCAGGTGGGCAACCAGGCCAGGGCGGAAGAGAATTTCAACCAGGCCCGCACTTATTGGGAACGCCAGGGTAATCTCAATCAGCTAAGCATTACGCTTAATAGCCTGGGAGTGGGCCTGATCAACGAAGGTCGCTACCAGGAAGCCCTGGATTTCCTCTTGCAAGCTCTTGAAAAAGCCCGCGAAGCAGGTCACGAAGCCGGAGTGCCGTATGTGCTGGCCGGGTTGGGCGATGCTTACCAGGGATTGCGCGATTGGGCGAAGGCCCGCTCGAACTATGCCCAGGCCGGGGCCGAAGCCGGTCGGCAGAATAATTACGAGATGCGCACTTATGCCCTGCTGGGAAGTGCGCGTACCTGGCGGCGCGACGGTGAAGCGCACCAGGCCCGGCAAGCGGTGCTGGCTGCCCTCGATTACGCCGACCAGAGTAACGACCGCGACCGGGCGACGGCGGCAGTCGAATACGGTGCATTTCAAAGCCTTTTTTCGCGGCTCGAACTGGCTCTGGCTCAACTAGAAGGAGCTTTCAACCTGGCGCACAAGGTGCAAGACTTGCGCACCGAGGCCCAGGCTCATTTGTGGATGGCCTATGTACATTTTCAACTGGGCCGCTATAAGTCCGCCGGAGATAGTATGCGCCGGGCGATTGGGCTGGCTCAGGAATTGGGCTACGATGCTTTCCTGCACGAGGAAATCGGCGAATTGCCCGACTTCGCGGCTCATTTTCAGCAGCAATCGGTTCAGGATACGCTAAACGTCTTTTTCTCGCGTGGTCAGTCCTACGCCGCCGACCCTTCGCCTAAAATCGAGCTAAAGGCTTTTGGCAAAGGGCGTATTTTGCGAGGTGGGCAAGAGGTTCCTTCGGTTAGCCGTAAAGCCCGCGAGCTAATTTTCTACCTTTTAGAACAGCGCGTGCCGGTAAGCGGCGAACGGCTATCCGAAATGCTCTGGCCGGAAGGTCATCTGGCTGGCAACGGGTTGGGTAGCGGGTTCTACAGTACGATTACTCATGCTCGGCGGGCGTTGGGTGGCTCGGAGACGATCCGGGCGGCGGATGGGGCGTATTCGCTCAATTTGCGCTACCGCTACGATGTCGAGCTTTTCGAGGAGCATTTGAGCCGGGCCGCTCATCTAGCCGAAGCCGAAAGCCGGGTCGAGGTTTTGGGCCAGGCACTCGCACTTATCACCGGCGAATTTCTTAGCGATGGCGATAGCTCATGGATTCAACCCCGCCGCGAGGAACTGGCCCAGAAGCGGTTGAGAGCCTGGCGGTTATTGGCTCAAACTTACCGTAGCCAGGGCGAACTGGAGCAGACGCTGGAAGTGTTGAGCCAGATGATGGCGGTGGAACCGTTCGACGAAGGTATTTTACGTGATTATGTGGAGGTTATGGCCGAACTCAAGAGTAAGACGGTCGTTTTAAACTTCCTGCGGCGCAAAATGGAGGTTTTGCGTGAAGAGGGCATCGAGCCGGAGGAAGCCACTCTGCTTCTTTTCGAGCGGTTGGATGCTTCTCGTTCGACTAACCGCCGACGG
>JBBRBE010000155.1:0-14392 GCA_038206175.1 Chloroflexia bacterium | reverse complement strand
GCTAAATCAAAGCAGTTCAGACCAGTTGAGCCGACAAAGAAACTGCTTACTTTTCTTTGTTTGCTCATTTTTATACATCTATGAGGAGAACCAGTAGAAATGAGTACCGTGAAATTGCCGCCAGTGTTACGCAAATTGTCGGGCGGGGCGAAGGAAGCCCAGGTCGAAGGCGGCACAATTGGTGAAGTGCTGGACGCGCTCGACCGCAAATATCCCACGATCAAGAACCAGCTTTTGACCGCAGACGGCCAGATTGCCCGCTTCGTCAATATCTATCTGAACGACGAAGACGTGCGCTTTATGCAAGGTCTGGTCACGCCGGTCGCGGCCAGCGATACGGTCGTAATCCTGCCTGCCATGAGCGGCGGAAGCTATGATCTATCCTAGTATTCTCAAACTGATCGGCAATACGCCCCTGGTCGAGATTAGCGAGCTAAGCCCCTATCCCGATCTCGTGCGGCTGTATGCCAAATTGGAAGGCCAAAATCCTTCCGGGAGCGTGAAAGACCGCATCGCTTTTGCCATGATCGAGGCGGCGGAGCGCGAAGGCCGCTTGCGGCCCGGCAGTGGACAACGTATTCTGGAGCCGAGTAGCGGCAACACCGGCATTGCTCTGGCGATGATCGGTGCGCTCAAAGGCTACAAAGTTACGATTGTCCTGCCAGATAATTTTACGCCCGAACGCAGTCAGATGCTTGGGCTTTACGGAGCCGAGATCGTCTACAGCCCTGGCGAGGAAGGCAGCAACGGCTCAGTCGCACTGGCGCAAGAAATGGCCCGGCTCGACCCGCAATACGTGATGCTCTTTCAGTATGCCAACGCCAACAACCCCCAGGCTCACTACAGCGGCACCGGCCCGGAAATCTGGCGCGACCTGCCTGGTATCGGGGCATTTGTAGCCGGACTTGGCACCGGCGGTACCCTGATGGGCGTCAGCCGTTACCTCAAAGAGCAAAACCCGGCGGTGCAGATCGTAGCCGTCGAGCCGATGATGGGCGAAGTAGTCCAGGGATTGCGAAATCTCGAAGGCGGCTACGTGCCGCCGATCATCGAGCTTGAGCGGCTCGACCGCAAGTTTGTCGTCACCAACCAGCAATCGGTCGTGGCGCAACGTCTGTTGCTTCAAAAGACCGGCCTCTTTGCCGGGGTTTCCTGCGGTGCCGCAGTTTACGGCGGGATGAAGCTGGCGAAAGAGTGGGGAGCCGCCGGAAAAAGCGGCCAGATCGTCGTGCTACTGGCCGAGGGAGGCTGGAAATACCTCAGCGCGGGCCTTTTCACAAAAGAAATGCCCGAACTAGAAGAGGAAATGGAGCAAAAGCTCTGGTGGTAACTCCATGCTAACGATTCCAGCCTCTATAGTCGAAGAAATGCTGGCGCACCTGCGCCAGGCTTACCCGGACGAAGGTTGTGGTTTGTTAGGCGGGCGCGATGGGGTGGTTAACCTTCACTGGCCGACTACAAACGTTGAGCCGGAGAACAAGTATGTACGCTACCTGATTGATCCTAAGGAGCAACTGGCCGCCGAAGAAGCAATTGACGAGTTAGACCTCGAATTGACCGCGATCTACCACAGTCACACCCACACCCAGGCTTATCCTTCACCAACCGATGTTCGCACGGCGTACTACCCGGATTCCTACTATGTGCTGGTAAGCCTGACCGAGCGAGATAACCCGGTCATCCGGGCTTATAAAATCATCAAGCCCGACCCCTGGGGTGCCGACGGCGAAATAGTCGAAGAAGAATTGAAAATAGAGTAATAAAAATCCCCTCCGCGTAGAGGGGATTTTTATTACCTAAGCTACCTGGATTAGAACTAGCTGGCCGTCGTGACCGGGCGAGGAATCGCCGCCGAAGCGGTCGGCTTGGGACCACGACCGATAAAACGACCCCACTCACGGTTCTGCCAGATCACCAGCAGCATCGAAGCATTGAAAATGCTCGAATAAGTTCCACTGATGATGCCGATCAAGAGGGCCAGCACGAAGTTACGAATGGTCGTACCCCCGAACAGGTAGAGCGCAGTGAGGGTAAAGATTACCGTCAGTGAGGTATTGACCGAACGAGCCAGGGTTTGCACCAGGCTGTGGTTAACCAGGCTCTCGAAGCGTTCGCCCGGATTGCGGATTTCGTTCTCGCGGATGCGGTCGAACACCACAATCGAGTCGTGAACCGAGAAACCGATCACCGTCAAAAGAGCCGTCACGAACAGTGCGTCAATCTCGACCTTGAAAAAGAAGCCCAGGATGGCAAAGAGACCTAGCACTACCAGCACGTCGTGGAGCATGCCAACAATAGCACACACGCCGTACCGCCAGGGCTGCTTGACTTTGCGGAAAGCGTAAGCCAGATAGAGCAGGATACCGACCGAGGCTACGATAACTGCCAGCACCGAGCGGGTAGTAACCTCGCTGGCGACGGTTGGGCCAGTCGTGGTCAGGCTCAGGCGTTGCTGGTCAAAACCGTTAGAAGGCTGGAACCGCTTGTTCAGGGCGTCGGTCAGGGTAGCCTTCTCGGAAGTATTATCGAAAATCTGACTGGTGCGGACAATAACCAACCCCTCATCGCTTTGTTGGGCGATAGCGTCAAAAGTTTGCTGGTTGCGCTTGGCAAGCAGGTCTTTCTCGGCCTGGTTCTGGTCGGCTTTACCGCGAAGGGCCGTGATAAAGCTAGCGTCGGTTTCTTTTAGAACATTTTCCACGAGTCGAACTTCCGGCACCCGGTTTTTGTCGAAATAAAGTTCCCAGGACGACCCGCCGGTGAAGTCAATCCCTAGCCGCAAACCACCCAGGAGTATAAAGATTACTCCTGGCAGAATGATCAGCAGCGAGGCTACAATGAAAGCCCAGCGGTATCTAACGAGATCAAGCGATCTTCTCATAATAATTCTTCTTTTCCCTCTATACCTGGACTACTTCTTCGGTCGAACGGCGCACCCGGTTCATCCCATACCACCAACCGGCCCGCGACAGGCGGCGTTGGCTGCCCGTTACCAGGAACATCAACCGTAAGAACGTATGGGTGACGGTAATCGCGGTGAATAAGCTGCACACCACGCCGATAGCCAGCGTCAGGGAGAAGCCCTTGATCGCGCTCGTGCCGGTGAAATCACCAAACCAGTACAGAATAAGGCAGGTGATCAGGGTCGAAACGTTGCTATCGCGGATAGCAGGCCAGGCGTTGCGGAAGCCTTCTTCCACCGCGCGTTCGATGGAGCGGCCCAATCGCATTTCTTCCTTCATGCGAGCAAAGATCAGCACGTTCGCATCCACCGCCATTCCGATAGACAGAATGAAACCGGCAATACCAGCCAGCGTCAGCACGATCCCAAAAGTCTTGAAGATGGCAAAAGCCAGTAACGAATAGATCAATAGGGCCAGGTTCGCCAGCAGACCGGGCAAGCGGAAGTACAGCAGCATGAAAGCTGCGACGATGCTCAGGCCGACGATACCGGCGGTGATGCTGCGGTCTACCGAGTCCGAGCCAAGTGTCGCGCCGATTTTGCGGCTACTTTCGACGCTCAGTTCGACCGGCAACGAGCCGTATTTTAGCTGAGTGACGATGCCCTGTACTTCGGCTTTACCTGCCGGAGTGTTCCAACGGTCGCTGGTAATCTCGCCAGAGTTAGAAATTGGGCCGTTGATGCGGGCCGACGAGATAACCTTGCCATCCAGCACAATCGCCATTTGCTTGCCGATATTGCTGCCGGTGTAGCTACCAAAAACCGTCGCCGCATCGCCCTTAACCCCAAAGATAACCTTCTGGCCGCCTCCGGCTTCGGCAAAGCCAACGTCAATCTTGGAAGGATCAAGCTGGTCGCCCGTGATGATAGTCTGGAAAGGCTGGTTAGTCGAGTTGAGCTTTCCGGCAGTGGCGGGGGTCGTACCGGGAGTAGCACCGGCCCCGGCAGTTGCGCCAGGGGTCGCTCCAGCGGCAGTCGCGGCGGGAGTGGCCCCGGCAGTCGCGCCGGCCAATGCCGTACCGGACGGGCCGATTGCTTCGTTTGAACCGGCGGCAGGCGTACCCGATCCGCCTGGCTTGACGGTAGTGCTGGCCGGGGCAGTGCTGTTCGTACCCGAACCACAAAGGCCCGGCTTCTTTTCTACCAGCGAACCGGTCGTACAATAAGTGGTTTGCACCACTTCGTCTGTGTTCAGGGCGGTGTCACCGGCATCAATAAATTCAAGCCGTCCGGTGCTACCGATAGCCTTACGCACCTGCTCGTCATCGCTAACGCCGGGCAGTTCTACGCTGATACGGTTATCACCCTGGATCGTGATGCTGGGTTCGTTCGTTCCCAGACTGTTAACGCGCTTCTCGATGATGTTGCGGGCGACATTGAGCCGCTCTTTGCTGACTCCGCTCTGGCGGGCCTGAAGCAAAAGCTGGTAGCCGCCTTGCAAATCGAGGCCTTGCTTGGTGGCAAAAGTAACCTTGCTACCTAGAATATTTTCAGTTCGGTCGCCCCCGAAACAAATCCAGGCGGCAACGACCACTACCAGGAAGATACCCAGCAAGGCCAGAAGATTGTTCCTTACGCGATGCACTTTTTGTGCCTCTCCTCATGTTCTAATGCCAGGGCAGACCCAGACGGGCCTTAAAGTAAGAGTTCGAGTTAAAGTTATAGAGTGGTTTCGCCCAAAAAGCAGCCCTTGCGCTCGATACTTTTGTGGACAGCATCTGGAATTATACGGGACGAGCCAGTGAGTGTCAATTTAAGCCTGACCCTGGCCCAACTCTTTGGAATTAGAGGACGATTAGACTTACCCCTAACTTTCTCCCGGTTCCTAAAATACACACTTTAGCGGCTTTATCTTTAGCCTTAAAAGAACTAAAATAAGGCTGATCAGCAGGGGCGGTAATCCTTTAGGTGATACGTACAAGGAAATAGAATAGATCATCAGAAATAATAGCTCAGAAGAAATAGATCGGAAGAACGAAAATGAATGAAAAGTTGTGGGCGGTCGCAGCGGGAGTGGAAGCCTTCGCTTTTATGCTGTTGGAAGGAAGCATGTTTGGGCTGGGTCTGCTGGTTGCGCCGGTACTATTCAAGACTATCGAATCGCGTGACCTGGCCGGGCGAGTTTTTGGCAATATTTTGGGCCTGTGGGTCTGGTTCGGGCTGGCGACTTCGCTTGTCCTGGTAGTCACTGCGGGCCTGACGTTTGCCCGCACTCGCCCTCTGAGGCGGCTATTGGTGGCGCGGTTGGCCGTGTCGCTGGTAATGCTGGGCCTGATTGGAACATTCGCCGGAGTGCTGGCCCGCCTCGATACTATCCAGCAAAGCCTGAATGCTCCAATCGAAACTTACCCCTCTAACGCTAATCCGCGCCTCGAATTCGATAGCCTGCACAAGCTTTCGACCAATCTTTTGACGGCGGCTTTATTTTTGGGCCTGGTCTGGTTTGGCCTTTCGCTGGCGGCTTTTATTCGGCTGCGTCCCGCCCCGGCGGAGCGGCAGTCAGCCCAATTCTCCCGGCCCGAAGCCGAAGTTACGCCTCTTTCGCCTGTGCGCTAAATCCTGGTGTATCAAACGGCCTCACGGTGACGTTTTGCCAGTAGCAAGCAAGGCATTAACTTTGTTTGAGCTTGACCCGTATCTCTGGCCTTGCAGGGCGAATGCAAAGTCCTAATCGGCTAATGTCGCGCCCTGTCACGCCCTGCGGGTGTGAGCGTAGCGAAGAATCTTCTTGAAAGTCCAGGCGATCAAGGCCGTGGTGTCCATGTCGTAACTGTCATTCTGAGCGTAGCGAAGAATCTTCTTGACTATGCACAAATTTTGCTCTTTCAACAAGATTCTTCGCTACGCTCAGAATGACAAAGGCCAAAACTCGGACTTTGCATTCGCCCTGCTGACCTTGCAGGGTTGGTGGTAAGGGTCTGGCAGATAGTATATAATACCGCCAGGAGCGAGAGAACAAGCTTCCCGCCCGGCCTCCGATCCTACCATACGAGGTCGAAAATAAAGTGCAAGCCCTCAAAATATTGGCGGGCTGGAAGCTATAAGTCAAGGAGCGATTTAGCAATGGCAACCGTATCGGCATCACCCAGACGCCAGTTCAAATTATCGAAGTTCGTGTTGAGTTGGTACGGCATTATAATAATCTACAGCCTGATGTTTTTGCTGTTTTTCCTGTTACGGCAAGGCGATGGCAACAACCCGGTCGCCCTGCGGTTGGGTGGGAATGCCGATGGCACGGGCGGCCTTACTTTTCGCTGGTATGGCGTCATTATCACTATCGGGGTAATCGTAGCGGCCTTTCTAGCTCAATTCCTGGCCGAGCGGCGCGGAGACGATCCCGACCATATATGGCGCATCCTGCCGGTGCTGCTGGTTTCGGCCATTCTAGCGGCACGGCTCTGGTACGTCGTTAATACCTGGGAAAACTACAAAGACCACATTTTTAGCTTCGGCGGCCCAAAAGCCGGAGCTTTTGAAATCTGGCGGGGTGGTATTGCAATCCAGGGCGCAGTCGTGGGCGGGATCATCGGAGCCTTGTTGTACGGCTGGTTCTGGAACCGGGGCCGCAAAGGGCAAAGGCTGCCGTTCTCGTTCTGGCGTTTCGCTGATTTTGTGGCACCCGGCCTCGTGCTGGCTCAGGGGATCGGTCGCTGGGGCAATTTCATGAACAACGAAGCCTATGGCCGCGAAACCAAGCTGCCCTGGGGCATTAAAATCCCCTGCGATTACCGCACCAACGGCTCGACACCCGGCACGGTTGATACAGGTTGTCCTAGCGGCGGAATTGTTAACGGAGCAGCGAGCGGTAACAACGGTATTAGCAAGGACGCTCTGTTTCATCCGACTTTCTTTTACGAATCGGTCTGGAACTATTTTACTTTCATCATTTTGTTCTTCTTCATAATGCGCCCGAAAACAGTTGAGAAACGCTTCAAGCTCAAATTGCGCGATGGCGATATTTTCCTGCTGTACTGGGTGATCTACTCGATTGGTCGTTTCTTCACCGAAGGACTGCGTACCGATAGCCTGTACCTGATAGGTAATCCTAACAACGGCGGTATTCGCTCGGCTCAGGCTCTGGCAATCGCCGGTATTCTGATCGGCGGCTTCCTGTTGTTCTATCGCCACCGCAAATCCTTCTCGATTACCGAGGCTCTTTCCATGCGGTTGGCTCCGGTTCTGGCCCCTGCTACCGGCACGATGACCGTAATAGGCGATAGCGTAGAGGGACAGGAAGCCCCTGTTTTGACCTCCAGTGCCGAAGACCTGGACGCCAGTGAAGTAACCAGTGTAGACGCTGAGCCGGAAATACTTGATGACGAAGACCGGGCTAAACCGGATTACAAAGCCAGGGTGCGCCCGGTAGCCCCGACCGAATCGGAAGTCGAGACCGCCTTAGACTCTGAAGGAGCGTTGGAAGAAGCCGCCGAGTCTACTGAATTGACGGCCACGGCCAGTGCCGCCGATGCTTCCGCCTCCGAACCGGTCGCACTCAAATCGCCCGAAGCGGCGGTAGCCGAAGCTTCGGTTGAGGAAGTGAAGCGAACCAGCCAGGACGAGCAAGAAACCAACAAGAAATAACCTGAGCTAAACTAAATCGAGAGGAACAATTTTTAAGTGAGACTGGGTATTGTGGGTGGTGGTGCGCTGGGTCTGACGCTGGCCTTGCGCCGGGCAGCCCTGGGCGATGAAGTAGTAATTTTCGAGCGGGGGCAAGAGCCTGGCGGCCTGGCCGCATCGTTCCCGGTGACACAGCGCGGCCAGGCCGGGCCGTACCTCGAAAAGTTTTATCATCATATTTTCAAGACGGACAAAGACATCATTCGGCTGATCGAAGAACTCGGCCTGGGCGACCGGCTAGAGTGGAAGACCCCGCCCACCAGCACCCTGCGCGGCGGCAAAGTCTACCGCATGGATAGTGCCTTCTCAGACCTCAAATCCGGCCCCCTGAAGCGGCTAACCCGGCCTCTGGTGGGTAGCGCGATTGACACCGCCTTTGCCATTTTGCGCTTCAAGCCGATTTCGTTTTTCAGCCGTCTGCGCTTTGGGCTGGCCGGAGCTTACCTTAAATTCGAGTCCAACTACCGACGGTTGGCCGGTACAACCGCTAACGCGTGGGTTCAAAAGTGGGTCGGGAAGCAGGCTTACGAAGCGATCTTCAAGCCGCTTTTGTCGGCCAAGTTTGGCGTTAAGTACGACCAGATTGCGATGCCCTGGCTGTGGAGCCGCTTTCACGAGCGAACGCAGTTCCTGGGTTATTTGCGCGGCGGCTTCCACCAGCTTTACATCCGTCTGTTCGAGGCCGTCCAGGAGAGCGGCGGCGTAATCCGGCTCAACAGCGACGTAACGGCGTTGCGTTCCGGCCCGGCTGGAAGCGTCGTGCTGACGGTCAACGGCCAGGACGAGAGCTTTGATAAAGTAGTCGTGACCACCCCTACCAAAACTTTTACCGCAATGGCCGGAGCCGAGCTTTCAGCCGAATATGTCCAGAAGTACGCCGGGCCTGGTTCAATCGAACACTACGGGGCGCATTGTGTGGTGCTGTCGCTCGACCGACCCTTTTTCACCCCGGAGCAAGAGCTTACCTACTGGCTGAACGTCAACGACGCCGGTTATCCGTTCCTGGCCGTGGTCGAACATACCAACTTTATGCCACCCAAAGAGTATGACGGGCAGTATCTGGTTTACCTGGGTAATTATTTGCCGCCCAACCATCCGCTTTTCGCCAGAGCCGACGAAGAAGTGCTGGCCGAATTCCTGCCCGCTTTGCAGCGCATCGTGCCGACTTTCGAGCCAGGGCAGGTCAAGAAAAGCTGGGTCTGGAAAACCCTTTACGCCCAGCCCATCGTAACGCTGGATTACCCCTCGAAATTACCGCCACACGAAACGCCGATCCCGAACGTTTACCTGGCGAATATGGCTCACGTCTACCCGCAGGATCGCGGCCAGAACTACTCGATCCGGCTGGGCGAAAAAATTGCCGGGATGGTCGGTCAGGCCAGCCTCAAAAGTCAGGAGCCGGAAGAAAAAGCCGCCCAGGTACGCGCCTGAGCCTGAGCCGGGTTTATCGGCGGCTGAGGCTTTAGCGTGGCTCGTAAAGCACCAGCAGCAGTCGGTCGAGTAGCACCGCTTCGACCCGCCGGTAGCGGCTATCAAACCATTTCAGGGTCTCGCGCTGCCAGTCGGGACTATGAAACCAGGCCGGTTCGGTGTCCAGTTTAGCCGCTACCGGCGGGTTGTTTAGCTCGGCTTCGGGCCGGTTAACCTCGAAAACTACCCAGGTACGGCTTCCCGGCCCGACAACTTCTACCTCCGGCACGAAGCGAGAGTCGAGCCGTTCGACCAGGGCGGGGAAAATATTAGGGTAGGGGTACTCTTTGAGGGGGTACTTGGGTGGCGACAGGTTCGGATTGTAATAAACCAGAGGCAGCCAGCTAACATCGGTGGCTGTAACTACCCGGTCGCCGGGCCGGGCGCGCTCGGCCAGATAGCGGTTGACGCGGGGAGCGTCGTAGCGGGCGATATAAAGCGGCTGAATCGTGCCGCTTAGCAGATCGGGCAAAGCCACTAAGGCCAACCCCAAAGCTAACACCGTCGGCGCGGCTACCAACAACCACCCGCCCGCCCGCGCCGGAGGCCGAGGCCGGAAAATCGCCCAGCCGATCAAGAGGTAATAATAAGGGGCGCAAGCGATCAAAGCTTTATCGAGGTAGAGCGGCTGAAAAGCCCACGAAACAGCAATAATCAGCAGCATTGGCCCGACCAGTAGCCAGAGCGTCCGGCCCAGTCCCTCCCGGAGCCATCCGGCAGATGGCAAAGCCAGCCCGACCTGAACTCCTACGAGTCCCAGTAGCACCAGAGCTAATCCAAAAGCCAGAACAAAGCGGTCAGCCTGGACTGCCCCGAACACGAAAGTATAGAACGTCCGCAGCACCACCAGGAGGTCGGGCGGAGGTATCCAGAAATTCCCTTTGATCGTATCCAGTCGCCCGGTCAGCTTGGGCCAGAGCAAGAGGCCGCTCACAAGGCCGGTAACGCCACCGGTCAGTACGAGGCGAGGTAACAGGCCGCGCTGCCAGTAATACCGCCAGCTAAAGAACGGGTACAGGCCGAGGGCAAGCAGGTAAAAAGCCGTCGTAAAATTGCAGACGAGGCCAAACGTTCCGGCCAGAGCCATCAAGAGCCAGTCCCGCCAACGATTAGTTTCGAGCGCACGCAGCCAGGCCAGGGTTGCAGCCAGCACAGCCAGTTCAAGGGTCGAATAATTGCGAACTTCCTGCGAAAAGTAAATCTGGAAAGGCGAGAGAGCCATCAAAGCGGTGGCGACCAGCACGGCCCGTGGTAGCCGGGGCAGCAGGCGTTGCCCGATGCACCAGACCAGCCAGACCGAGATTGTGCCGGGCCAGACCGACAGGAGCCGCAAAACTCCTTCGCTATCGCCAAAAAGACCGCTCCAGAGTTTGAGCAAGAGGTAATAGCCGGGCGGGTGGTTGTCGCCCGCGTTGAGCCGCAGGAGCGTACCAAAATCTTGCCGGGCGTAAATTGCGCTGATCGCTTCGTCGAACCAGAGCGGACGCGCTCCCAGGCCCAGCAGTCGCAAGCCCAGGCCCAGAGCCGTCAGGCCCAGCGCAAAGCGGGCCGGATGCTGATCAAAGACGGATGATAAAGCCGATTTAGATTTAGACGGGGTAACAACTGCGGGTGAGTTTGTGAGCAAATTGGGCCTCGGCGAAATAGAATTACGATTTCAGGACTTTCACTTTTCAGGCTTCAAGTGAAAGGCTTCGATTTAATGAATGAAAATATCGCTTTTTAACCTCCCTATTGTACCCCCCTCGAAGCCTAAAACTCAACCCTCTTTTGTCAAAAGGTGTATAATACATTTATCCTATAATAATGGATGCCGGTAATGCCCGGTGGCGCGGTCTGGACAACCGGGGCAAAATAGAACCTTAAATAGACCGCACGAAGAAGTGAGCGTCGGCCCTACAACTGGGTTGGACGCTCTTTCTGCAAAATATAGAGCTTCTGATTTTGAGGGTAAAGTTCGAGTGGGACAGGAGGTATTTCCCATCATGTCTATTAACGACCGCTTTGTGGAACCAGGCTTGACCTTTGATGATGTGCTGCTGCTGCCCGCCGAGTCAAAGGTGGTGCCAACCGAGGTGGATTTGACAACTGAATTCACCCGCGACATTCGGCTGAACATTCCGCTGGTATCGTCGCCGATGGATACCGTCACCGAAGCACGGCTGGCAATCGCCCTGGCCCAGGAAGGCGGATTGGGCATCATTCACCGCAACCTGTCCATCAGCGACCAGGCCGAAGAAGTGGATAAGGTCAAGCGGTCGGAGTCGGGCATGATTCTCGATCCAATCACTTTGCGGCCTGATAGCCTGTTGAACGAAGCTTTGCGAATGATGGAGAAATATCATATTAGTGGTATTCCGATCACGGCGGACGGTGCACCGGGCGGCAAACTGGTGGGTATTCTAACCAACCGGGACATTCGCTTCGAGGACGACACGACTAAACTTGTTTCAGAACTGATGACGAGCCAGAACCTCGTGACAGTGCAGGTCGGCACGACCCTGGACGAAGCCAAGAAGATTTTGCACAAACATCGCATCGAAAAAGTCCTGATAGTGGACGACGACGGCAACCTCAAAGGCTTGATCACTGTCAAGGACATTCAGAAGAAGATCAAATATCCTCTGGCGACCAAAGACAGCCAGGGCCGCTTGCGGGTCGGGGCGGCTATCGGAGTGGCCCGCGATATGATGGATCGGGCCAGCGAACTGGTGCGCCACAATGTAGACGTACTGGTAGTGGATAGCTCCCACGGGCATGCTATCGGAGTGCAAAGAGCCGTGACCCAGCTTAAAGAGAGATTCCCCCAGATTGCGCTCGTGGCCGGGAACGTGGCGACCGGGGCCGGGGCGGAAGCCTTGATCCGGGCCGGGGCCGACGCAGTGCGAGTCGGGGTGGGGCCGGGTTCGATCTGTACGACGCGGGTTGTAACCGGCATCGGCGTGCCGCAACTGAGCGCGATTTTAGAAGCTGCCGAAGTCGGGGCAAAATTCGGCATCCCAATCATTGCGGACGGCGGGATCAAGTATAGCGGCGATATTACAAAAGCCCTGGCCGCCGGAGCCAGTACGGTTATGATCGGCTCGCTCTTTGCCGGCGTCGAAGAAAGTCCCGGCGAGGTTATTCTGTTCAAGGGCGAAAACTTCAAAGAATATCGCGGCATGGGGTCTATCGGGGCGATGAAAGCGGGCGAAGGAGCGCGAGAACGCTACCACCAGGACGACGTAAAGGACGGCGTGAAACTCGTGCCGGAAGGTATCGAAGGACGCGTACCTTTTAAAGGTTCGCTCCGCAGCTTTGTTTTCCAGATGTGCGGTGGCTTGCGAAGCGGCATGGGCTATGTCGGGGCCGGGACGATCAAGGAATTGCAGCAGGCCAAGTTTATGCGCATCACCAGTGCCAGCCTGCGCGAAAGCCACCCCCACGATGTAATGATTACCAAAGAAGCACCCAACTACGAAATACGCAACCGGGACTAGGCCGGGACAAAAAGACAGAGGTCGAGGGCCGGGGATACCGCTCTCCGGCTCCTGTCTTTTTTATTTTGTCTCCGGCCTCTTCTTACAGGAATTATTTATGGGAGCAGGAATTACCAAAAAAATAAAATAATTTATATGCTTGATAAAAACGAAATGTTAGTGTACACTCTGGCTATCAGAATGAACTAAGAATAGATTTTGTGCGCCCAGGAGGGGATACAGTTCTAAGGCCTGGCTCAGGCAGCAGAGAACTATCTCAGCATTTGTTTTTGGCTTAGTAAGCAATCCTTTGGTCGGCAGTCGCATTGAAGTAAGTAAAATCAAAGAAAGTCCTGCAACAAGTGCTGGATGTGGAAGTAAAGCCTCAAACCGCTCACCTTGCCCCTGCTCACTCTGCGTCCAAATTGGCCCGCTTTCGCCAACGGTGGCCGATGATGCTGTGGTTTGCCGGGCCGCTTTTAATTCGCCTGAGCGTCGTACCGCTTGGTCATTTTTGGGACCTGCAAACCTGGTACAACATGTTCGTAGATTTCCACCACGGGCGTACTCCCTACGACACCATGCAAACTCTTTCTTTCGAGGCCCGCGCCGAGCATACCAGCCTTTATCACTTCTACTACGCTTACCCGCCCGGCCTGATTTACCTCTACTGGCCCATTTCGCAGCTTTACGCTTTGCTCGACCCTGGATTGCATTATTCGCTGGGTCGGCAGGGTTCGGTCGTAGCCTCGGCCATACCCTGGTATTTTAACTACTTCTTCGACTTACCCTTGATCATAGCCGACCTGGGTATCGCGGCCTTGCTGTGGAAAATGGCTGGCCCGACGCTGGCCCGACGCTACGCCTGGAGCCTCTACCCGGTGCTGGTGATCATCTGGATGTTCGAGCCTCTACTGGCTTTGAGTATCCTCGGCGGGGTCTACAGCCTTGAAAGGGGCAAATCAGGTTGGGCCGCCCTGGCTTTTGCCCTCGGCACAGTTCTCAAATATGTGCCAGTTTTCCTGGTTATCCCCACCTTGCTCTACCTCCTGCGGCGGGGAGCCTCGCCAGGGACGCTGGTACGTTTCGGGCTGATTTACAGCCTGACTTGCCTCGTGCTGGTTGCTCCGTTCTGGCAGGGTACTCTTTTCTGCCTGGAATTTCACGCCGCCCGCCAGGGAGGTGGCCTTAACTGGCACTCGATCTTTTATTTCTTGTCCGAGTGGAGGCCCGACCTGCTCGACGATTATGGAGCCACGGCGATGTCGGCGGCTATCGGGTCGCTGGTGTTGCCGATTGGCCTCGTCGCGGTCTACGCCTACACCTACCGGGCCGACCTCAGCGCGAACAGGACAATTCTGGTCAGTCTGCTGGGTTATCTGGCCTTTACTAAAATCGTCAATGAAGTTTACCTGCTAAACCTGATCCCGCTCGTGCTGCTGGAATTGCATCGCCAGCCCAGCCGTCGCAAAGAATTCTTTTACAAGCTCTTCTGGTCAATTCCGATAGCCTGTGCGCTGGTCAGCACCCCGCCCTTTTACTTCCTGACTACCTGGCTACAGAGTCAGGGTCAGCTAGACCTGGCAGCAGTAAGCAAACTTGCCTCGTTCACCGATCTAAAAATTCCTTCGCTCGTTATGGCGGTAGCTGGCACGTTCTTTACCGGGCTGTGCCTGGCGGCGATCCCGCTTTTCGGGCCACGTTCCGCCCCGAAAGCCGCAATTTCGGGCGAGAATGAGACCGAGGAAGACAGCAACCGCCAGGCCCTGAACGGCCTGACGAATATTACTCAGACGCCCGGCGCGTTAGTTAAATCTGGTAGCTAGATTTGGTAGTTGGATTTGGAAGGAAAACTTTGGACAAACGCAAGTCCTGGTCATTC
>JBBRBE010000154.1:0-14565 GCA_038206175.1 Chloroflexia bacterium | reverse complement strand
TTTAGCTCCTTTGGCGATACTCTCGTTAAGAGCCTGAATATTCTTCACGCCCCGGTCGAGCAGCCATTCTTCCAGAGCGTCCGCCCCTTTCTGGCCGAAAACCGGGATACCCTCTTTCCAGTTCGCACGTCCGCACAGCACGCCGTTAAAGGGAACTCCGGCCTGGGCCGCCAGTTCCAGGCTTTCGCGGAAAACATCGTCGTTCACACCCGCGCTGAGGTAGATAAAAGGTTTCCGGGCAGCCTGGGCCGCGCTACGGAAGTAATCCATCGCCTGTTCCTGGGTGTAAGCCGCTTCGCCGCCCTTGAAAGCCCGGCTACCTTCCAGGAAAACCACGTTGACCGGGATTTCAACTTTCAGAATATCCACGCCGTAACGCGCCTGGGAAAATTCTTCCATGTACTTTGTGACGTATTCGGGCTTTTTGCGGGCGAATTCCAGGCCGCTCTCGTCGTAAGCGTCGTCGTAGGCCAGGGGTTCGAGGAAGAATGGTACATCCAGGGCAGCACACTCCGCCCCGACCCGCTCGACAAAGGCCAGTTTGCCGCTATTAATCCCGGCAGCATCGAAAGGATTGTAATAGAGCAAAATCTTGATAGCATCGGCTCCCGCTTCGACCAACCGCCGCACGCTCCACTCGGTCAACAGGTCGGGCAAGCGGCCTTTCACACTTATATCATAGCCGGTCTTTTCGTAGGCCAGCAAAACGCCGGTTCCGGGGGCGCGTTCGGGCAGGGCAGGGAGGCCATATTCGGGATCCATCAGGATCGCGCTTGAGTAGCGCGTCAGCACTTTAGTAACCCGCTTTTTAAATTCGGTCAGGTCGGTGTCGGAAATGGCACTGCCTCGCGCTTTTTCAAGGCTCTTCCTGAGCGAGCCGCGCTGATCCGCCGCCGTCGCCGCGATAATACCCTGCTCGTTGGCACAAGCCTGAATATGCTCGAACTTTCCTCGGCTCATCTGTACTTTGCCCATAAATTCCTCGTCCTCCTAAGATGATTATGGAACCGTGGCTCCGCTATTAATTCTTCTAAACCTTCTTCTCAATTTGTATCAAAATTACATCTTTAAGTTCTACTGCTCCTGTTCCTTGAAGATACAATACAAGCGGGCCAGGCGCAAATCAAGTCGGGGAAGTCAGAGGAGCAAATTGCATTGCGGGGCTTTTGACTATAACTCCTGAGTCAAATTCTTTGTAAGTTTGTATTTGGTAGAAAGAATTTTATTACAAATTTGAATTTATTTGTAGTATTATCTACTGCAAAACGTCACAGCTTCTAGTAAGTTAGAAATATACTATGGTACAACTAACAATCTTGTATTACTAACTCCTTATCTTCAACACTTATACTAACATTTTGCCCGCCTGCTTGTTGCTCCACAACATTGCGATAACTTGTTATTTTGATGAGTTATTGAGATTGTTAGCTTAGAGCTAATAGCTAGAAAGGAAGCTATGCCAAAGCGAGTATTAAGGCTTAAAAAGATAACCCTCGTTTTAATCTTGGGTTTACTTCTGGTGCCAAGCCTTGCCTTTGCCGAAGACACAAACGAGACCGCACCCTCAAACACATCAGGCAAAGGGGGACTTGTGATAGGTCGAGAGTTCGGCAAAAGAAGCCACGTTGTTTTAGAACGACCTGGTAACCCCGGTGAGCGACCAAACGTGGCCGTCGGTAGTCTTGGTTATGGTGATAGTTACATGAACCAGGCCAGATATGCGCTCCAAGACGGTGCTATTGGCACATCTTACACTGGTTCGGATAATTCGCGGCTTACGCTTGGAGTATCAGGTACGTTCTACAAAAACAGTAGTGTTGCAGATGACGGCCCTGCATTGGAAAGGAGTGGTGGTAATGTCACTTGGCGGTCTAGATTTGTAGCCGGAGTTTATACCGATACATACCGAGAGTGGGGTCTTCACTATATATACGACAATGGAGGAGACCTTATCACAGCTACTTCTGATACAGGGACAGGTTCTTTCTAATAAACGTTAGGTTCCGCTACAGTGCCTAGCGATTTAGAGATTAGCATTTTGCCTGTGCTACCTAGCTTGTTCATCATCTTGAACAAGCTAGGTAGCATTAAGAAAGTTTAATATGAGAAATTCTGAAAAACATATAAAAAGGAATTTGATCATTATTGTAGCTTTACTAGCTGCAAGTACCCTCATCTTTATAACAATACAAATAAGTTCTACAGGTTTTTCAACCACTAGCAAGAATGGATTTGAGCAGCAAGTAAATTCTTCCTATCCTGTTGAAAATACTCCACAGTATGTGCTGCCGTCACTTGGACCGGAGCCGTCTGCTGTAATAAATGACAAGGTGCAAATTGCTTCAAGCAGTTTCGCTACACAATTGAGTAACCCCACATTTAGCACACTAATTTCCATTATAGTTGCTTCCTCAGAAATGCGACAGACTAATGAGCAGAATATGCCACCTACCTTTTGGTTAACCGACGACCAGTCCTTTTCAGGCTTATTACTTCTTGAACCACATTTCTCTTACGGTAAAAGCGAAGATGATTTTGCTTTCAAAGCACTACTAGATGGGCAGGAAATCAAATTAGGGGTCGAGAACGCTGAATTGCTACAAACTGTAACTTTCCATCTCAAGCATTTCGAGCGTAAGACTGTAAGATTTAGAACTGAACCTTTAACAAAAGGTAGTCATACACTTAGTTTTTTAATTTTTAGTAACATCTATAATGATAATCTTGACGCTTCTGCAAGGCAAGGTCTTGGCAGAAATGCTTTTTCATATTATTTATATCGTACATATGTAGGAGCTAACAACCCTTCTCAAGATATAAGTTTTCTTAATTGGAGCGTATCTAGTAACTTACAAGGGTTTAGAAATACTTTCGTAGTGAACGAGGGAAAGATTGCAGAAGATGGTACAATCCCAATTTGGACACCTAAACCTTTTAAAGCCTCAGAAGAAGCAAAATACACAGTCTTGATGAACAATCCAGATGCAACAGATCGTGAATATTGCTTTGTAGCTCTTCTTGATTACAAACAAATACCTATACAGGGGAAGTCTCAAATATGTGGAATACTTCAAGCTAAGACTTTTGGTAAGTTCAGTTCTTTGTTTGAGACGCCCTCGCAAAGGGGAAACCACCAGTTTCAAGTCATCCGTATTGAGAATCCTCTGTTAAAAGTTAGTTACTACAAGGCAGTTAAGCCGCTATTAGGACTGCAAATAGACACTTCTATAAGAAGTTTAATACAAGTCAGCTAAGAAAATCATTAAATTCACAACTTTTATAATAGGACACCTCTGAAGAGAAGTAACATGAGGCCACGAAATTTCATGAAGTTTAAGCTGTTAGAAAACCTGATGTCGAAGAACTTAGGCGGCAAAATCGTAAAGCACTGGCTTATAATTGTGGAAACTTGGGTGCTTGTAGGTATTATTCTCTTTATAATCGGCACAATGCTAGGTAGTCTGGTCTCACCTTAGTCTAAAAAGAATCACTCTGTTTACAGCTCGTGGGAATAAATAAGCGGCCAAGTAAGTTTGTAACTGCAAGCCACTTTGACTTTGAACCGACCGACCGATAAATAAGGAAAGCTCTAGCGCACCAGGAAACCCGCCCCCAGTTCGTCCGCCGGGTCAATGATAAATTCGTGACGTCCCGTAATTGCGCCCTGACCGCTAACCTGGGGTACAATCGCCTCGTAAGAACCGACCCGCGTTCGTCCGGCCACCCGGCCCTCGAAAGTGCTGCCAATAATGCTTTCGATCACGATAGAGCTATCGGGCTGAAGTTCACCTCTGGCGGCGTGCAGGGCAAGCCGGGCCGCTACGCCGGTTCCGGTTGGCGAACGGTCTACCTCGCGGTCTGCAAAAACGCAGATGTTAGCACTGTGGTGGGCCGGGTCGCGGGGCGGGCCGACCAGAATTGTACCGTAGAGGAAACCTAGATCAGGTTCGGTCGGATGTACAATCGTATGGCTGGCATTAAAAGCCGACTTGATCGAAGCTCCTAGCTTGACCAGACGGCTGACTGGCTCATTTTCCAGGCGGGCCAGGCCCAGCCGTTCAATCGGTACAATCGCATAGAAAGCTCCGCCAAAAGCCACGTCTAGCTTGAGTTTGTTGTACTGCCCGAACAGCCGCCCCTTCACCACCAGGTCGCGGGCGTAGACGAAGGACGGCACGTTGAGAAAGGAAACCCGCCGCACTCGCCCGGCCTGAGCGTCCCAATCGGCGGTCGCCCGCACCAGACCGGCAGGCGTATCAAGGTTTACGGCGGTTTGCGGCCCGGTTGCTTCCAGCGCACCCGTTTCTAGCAGCACTGTCACAAGCGCAATCACGCCGTGGCCGCACATCGTGCTGTAACCCTCGTTGTGCATAAACAAAACGCCCAGATCGGCCTCTGGCGTAACTGGCGGGGTCAGGATTGCGCCGTACATGTCATAATGGCCGCGTGGCTCCCACATCAGGGCGCGGCGCAGGTGGTCTAAATGCTCCTGCATGTAGCGGCGGCGTTCAAGAATCGTCGCGCCGGGCAATTCAGGCATTCCGCCCGTGACCACCCGCAATGGTTCGCCCGCCGCGTGCGCGTCAATCGTGGTGATTACCCGCACGCCGTCACGCCGGGTCAGGTCTTGCCTGTTCCAGTTTAGCTCCATAAATAAAGTTCGTTTCTCATCTCATTCTAAAATCAAGCGTAGAGTTAGCCCTCAAACTCTGCCGTTATTATTACGTTTTAAGGTAGCTTTTGAGGATCGAACGTTGCCCGCCGACCGCAAATTTTAGCAAGCCCAGCGTAGCATTTTCGACCCACTCTCCACCCGCCGGAAGGGGCAAAGCAAGGTCGAAAGTGCGGAGTTTGAGAGCAAAAATGCCGCTGGTCTGGTCGGTCTGCGGGTTGGTACGCCGCGTCAGAACTTCAGTAACGTCCACTTCAAAGCCATATTTGTGGCGCACTGCCGCCTCAAGCCGGACGGTCTCCGTTTTCTGCCACCCCTCCCCCTCCACCTGGGCCAGACCGTGCAATCCGACCTGTGGCAAAGCCCAACCGTTTTCCTCCTGCAACAGCAGTATTTCAGGCCGGGTCGGGTGCGGAATTACCAGATAACACTCGAAAATAATTTCACTCATAATTCTCGTTCAAGCTGTCAGGTTTCGCAGGTTTAGCCCTTCGGCAGCGAACCGCTCGATTAGCAGAGCCTGATGCTCCCAATCTTTAGTTTCTACCTGCATCAGCACTTCGGTCTGGCCGACCGGGATATGCAGTTCGCCCCGCCGATGCTCGATCTGCCGCACGTTCATCCCCAGTTCCGCCACGGTCGTCAGGAGGTGAGCCAGTTGGCCGGGCGTATCCGCGACCGTCAGGACTACCGACATGTGGCGACCACTCGATACGAGGCCAAAGTCTATAATCCGTCCGACCAGCGTCGTATCAATGTTGCCGCCGCTGATTACTACGGCTACCTTCTGGCCCGGTTGCAAAGCGACTTTCTTGTGCTGAACCGCCGCCAGTGCGACCGCTCCGGCCCCTTCGCAAATCGTCCGGGTGCGTTCGAGCAGAGCTACTATCGCTTCGCTGATCTGATTATCATCCACTGTCACCACGTCGTCCACGTAGCGGCGGATAATGGCCGAGTTTGCCACCCCCGGCAGCTTGACCCGGATGCCGTCCGCGATAGTGGTCGCGCCCGGCTCAATCGGGCGGTACTGGCCGCTCTCGATAAACCCGTGGTAAGGCGAAACTGCCTCGGTCTGGACGCCGATCACCCGCACCGCCGGATTTTGCAGCTTGAGAGCCAGAGCCGTCCCTGCCAGCAGGCCGCCGCCGCCGAGTGGCACGAGAACCAGGTCCAGGTCGGGCAAGTCTTCCAACAATTCCAGGCCCAGCGTAGCTTGCCCGGCAATTACGTCCCAATCGTCGTAAGGGTGCAGGAAAGTATAGCCGCGCTCCTGAGCAAGCTTGCGGGCCTGGGTTGCCGCTTCTTCCAGGCTGGCTCCGTACTGCAACACCTCGGCTCCCATTTCCTGACAGGCCCGCATCTTGGTGAGGGATGCTCCTTGCGGCATTACGACGGTGGCGGGCAATCCGTTGTAAGCGGCGGCACTGGCGACCCCTTGCGCGTGATTACCGGCAGAAGCGGCGATAATTCCCGCCGGACGGCCCGCCCCGGTGCGCTCGGCTTCTTGCAACAGGTGGGCAATCTTGTTGGATGCTCCCCGCAACTTAAACGAGCCGGTATGCTGCAAATTCTCCAGTTTTAGATAAATCTCGGCTCCGCTCTCGCGGCTAAAAACCGGGCTATAAACCAGGCGAGTATGTTCGATCACATTGGCAATGCGTTGCCGGGCCGCGTGGATGTCCGCCAGCGTCAGGGGGATGGCTGGCTGGGCCTGGGTCTGGATCATCCTAAAACCTCCTTCGTTGCAGGTGTCAGGTTCTTTTTAATCATTCGGTTCTTTTTACTCAAAAGAAGCGGGCTTATAACTAACAAATTGGTTTCCTTCAAACTGCTGGTCCCGGCCTTATCCCAACCGGAGCTACCTCACGTGACAGTCTCAATTTTAGCACAAACGGAACTGGTGGATCGGCCCGGCCTCTATTCGCTCAAAACTTTATTTTTTAAAAAAACCATAAATAAATCTCGAAACGCTTCTTCTAAAGTTTCAAACCAACCACCGTCCATACCAAACCAATTATCCGAAGTAGGCACTACTCCCCAGGGAAAAGTAGGACCAAAACCATAATCTGAAAACACAATGCTAGTATCAGTGGGTTCATCTATAGCAACAGTCCAGCACGGGTACATTTCATTTAGTTTGCCATAATCCCAGTTACGCAATTCACGTACAGGTTCAACTAGATAGGCAATTAAAGCTTTTTGAGCTTCTCATCCTCTATCTTAGCCAACTCGTTTTCAACCAGACCAACTAACTCCGAGGTAGTTCTGTTCGAGGGAAAATTTGTCTTTTCAGGGTCGTTGTTAATATCTTTGCCATTCATTTTCAACGTCCTCCTGGTCGTTTTCTAATAAAACCACACTCAATAATCTGCCATCTTGCCTATTTCCAAATAGCGATTTATTATTTTGAAGCTAATGAGGACGCTTTTGGCCTTGCAACTGATAACGACATTGGGCCAGCCATCGCAAGGCCGCATTAGTCTGTTCTATTCGGAAATCCAAAACCCAATCTTCAAAGTTAACTTCTGCTTTAGCAGTTACTACGGCATTCTGCTTCTGAGCCAGGTGTTGTTTGAGCAAAGCCTGATTAAACTCAATCTGTTCATCCAATAGTTTGAGTACCAGTTCATCGCCTCGTAACCGGGCAAAATAAAGCTTGACCAGAAAGCTAAAACGGATCTCGCGGTTGTGCTGGACTGGCTCAGCCAACCACTCTTCAAATTCGGTTCGGCCCGCCGAGGTTAACTCCACGGTGCGCCGCGATTTGTTTTCACTAACGCTTTCTTCCCGACCGTTTATCAGCCCTTCGCGCTCCAGCTTCTTGAGCAGCCCGTAAAGCATACTCATTTCCAACCGGCAGACTTTGCCCAACTGGGTATCGCTGGCAAACTGGCGGCTCAAATCGTAACCATGACTAGGCCCGTTCAGAAGTAGACCAAGCAAGGCATACTCGGTCGCGGAACGTTTAGGATAAAGCGGCGAGCGTCCTTTTTTAGTCGGCATAGCGTGTGAAGATATTTCTACAGTCATAGCTTACTTCTTCCTACTGTTACTTGATTTAACTTAGTGCTAACTTCTCGTTCAGGCTTAGTTGGTCTCCTCAAATTATACTCTCCAATCGCCCTTATTCTGATTAAGTCTGAATCAGATGCAAAGCGGCAGGGTTAATTACTACCTCCCACAGGTCTGGTTGAAGCCGTTTCAAATCCGCATAATATTGGGCCGTAACTTCCAGTTCAAAATCAAAGGAGTGCGGCAGACTGGCCCGAATAGCATTATTAGAAGGAGGAACACCAGTTTGAAGCCGAGCGTAAGGCCGAAAAAAGAGCGTATAAAGCGAACCTCTGGCTATCTCGCTTACCACCTGACCGCTATAACGGTTTAGCAGTTCATCTTCTCGCCCATCAAGAGTAGTCTGAGAGCGGGTAGTTGAAGAGACTAACAGGCTTATTTGCTCTGGTCTAAGACAAACCGTTACGGCCTTGCCGACCTGGGGCAAAGCCTGGGCCTGCGGGATTTTAACCCATAACTCCCCAAAGCCGGTACGTACTTGTGCCACCCGTTCCGGTTCGTACAGAGTTAACACCTGGCTCTCCCAGACATTACGAATACCGACCATCCGAGCGACTTTTACATTTCTAGGCCGGTAAAATATCTCCTCCCGACTACCGTATTGTAAAATCTGGCCCTGGCTATAAACCGCAATCTGGTCGGCCAGCATATAAGCCTCTTCCAGGTCGTGGGTAATAAAGACCACCGGCAAACCTAATTCGCGGCTGAGCAAAGCCAGGTTCTGGCGTAGTTCGGCTCGAATTGCCGCATCCAGGGCCGAAAAAGGCTCATCCAATAGCAAAATAGCTGGCTCAGGAGCCAGAGCGCGGGCAAAGGCAACCCTTTGCTGCTGCCCACCGCTCAATTCCCTGGGGTAACGCCTTTCCAGGCCGTCCAGTTGCATCAATTTGACCAGTTCGTTTACTCGACTCTCGGTCTGTTTCTTTTTCCAGCTAAAAAGGCCAAACGCGATATTCTGAGCCACTGTCAGGTGCGGGAACAGCGCGTAATTCTGGGGTAGATAACCTACCCGCCGTTCGGAGAGTTTTACATTTAGCCCGACACGACTATCAAATACCGTCCGACCGCCAACCGAAATAAGGCCAGCATCCGGGTTGGTTATTCCAGCAATACAACGCAAGGTCATAGTTTTGCCGCTACCACTTGGCCCAAAAAGTACCAGCACCTGGCCCTGCTCGGCTTCCAGGCTCAACTCGACTTTCAATTCAAAAGTCTTGAGCTTCTTCTGGATAGCTATTTCTAACAACGTTTGGGACATCAGCCCTTTTCTCCGTTTTAGAATGGTTGGACACGCTGTAACGGGATAGTCCCTTGAAGATGAGCAAAACCGCAAACGAAACGACTACCAGAATAACCGAAAGCGTCACGGCTTCGTTCAATCCGCCCGCTCCATCGAAGGAAGCATAAATTGCCAGGGGCATAGTCTGAGTTTTACCTTCAAAATTCCCGGCAAACATAATCGTCGCGCCGAATTCACCTAAGGCTCTGGCCCAGGTCATTACAATTCCGCCTAACAGGGCTGGCAATGACAGGGGTATCGTAATTCGCCAGAAAGTTCGCAAAGAGCGACTACCCAGGCTGGCCGCTACCGTTTCGAGGCTTTGGTCTACCGACTCGAATCCGGCTTTGGCAGCCTTAATGTAGAACGGGGCGGCGACGAACAATTGAGCCAGCACAACCGCCAGGGTTGTAAAACCAATCGTCAGGCCGAATTGCTGGTCTAGCCACTGTCCGATCCAGCCACGCCGTCCCAGTGTTAAAAGTAAGGCAATTCCGGCCACCGCCGGAGGCAGCACCATCGGCAAATCCAGAAAAGTATCAATTATGCCATAACCCGGAAAGCGGTAGCGGGCCAAAAGATAGGCCAGGGGGGTGCCAAAGACAACTGCCAGAACTAAAGTTATGGCCGTCGTAAGCAAACTCAACCGCAGTGCTTCTACCACTGACGGGGTAGTTAAGAAAGCTCCTAAAGCACCGTCCGCTACCGAACGGAATAATAGGGCTAAAAGCGGCACGAGCAAAAAGAGCAGCATAACTGACCCAGATAAAATTAACCAGACCACATTTGGATTGAACCTCGGCTTCAAGCGGGGATACGCGGTCAGTAATGAGTGAGGTCGCAGCAGGGCAGATTTTGAGTCAGACAAAGCCCCTCCCGGCTCAGAATGAATTAAAGTAAGCTGAGTGTTCCCGGCTACTTGCTTATCTAACTTCTCGGTTGGCTCGAAAGCTGGTTTCGGATTATCCAAACTGCTTTTGCTCCTTTTCCCCGCTTTAAGTGCTAAAAAAGCAGGCAGATTAAAGCTCATCTAACCCACCTGCTTTTCTAGTTAGTTTAGTCCGGCTTTAGGGTTTGCCAATAATAACTTCGGTGGACTTGATAATGGCGACTGCCTCGTCCCCGACTTTGAAATTGAGGCTTTCGGCAGAGCCACGAGTGATAGCCGAAACGATCTCCTCGCCCGTGCCTAATTCTACAACCACTTCGGCCATTATTTCACCTAATTTGATTGACCGGTAATTGGAATAAAGTTGTTCTTCTTGAGAATAGCCTGGCCTTTTTCACCCTTCAGGTAATCCACAAAAACTTTGGCGGCGGTGGTGTTAGAAGCTCCCTTTAGAACGGCAATCGGGTAAGTTGCCAGGGTATTGAACTGGTCGGGAATCTCGATGGTAGTCAAATCAGGGCTAACTTTAGCCGAAATATCGCTGGAATAGACAATCCCGGCATCGGCCTCGCCAAGCTGTACTTTAGCTACTACCTGCTTGACATTACTCTCCTGGCTGACAAAATTGGCCTGGACTTTCTGGGAAAAATCCGGGCTAAAGGCGGCGTCTTTACTCATCTTATCCAGGGCTTGCAGGGTATAGCCGCCCACCGGGACATCCTTTTGAGCCGTGACAAATTTCAGGCCGGATTTGGCTAAATCTTGCAGAGTTTGAACTTTGCCAGGGTTGGTCTTGGGCAAAATCACTACCAATCGGTTGCGCACAAAAGCGGTTCCTTTGTCCTCCACCAGGTTACTTTTGAAAGCATTGTCCATTTCGGTCTGGTTGGCACTGGCAAAGACATCGGCCTTCGCCCCTTGCTCCAGTTGAGCGCGAAGGGTATTCGAGCCGCCGAAGTTATAGGTAATCTTGAGACCCGTATTAGCTTTCTCCAGCTCAGCTTTGATTTCATTGAAGGAGTCGGTCAGACTGGCAGCGGCGAAAACTACTAATTCACCACTGGCCGGGGTCGTGCCAGAACTGGAAGCCACCGTGGTAGTTGTACCAACTGCACTGGTAGTAGCCCCTGCGGTAGTGGCGGCTTGAGTCGTGGCGGAACTGGTGGCCGCAGTTGCAGCAGCGACGGTCGTAGCACTGACTGCCATAGTAGCAGGAGCAGTCGTAGCCGGAATAGTCGTGGCGGTGCTATCACCGCAAGCCGCCAGAAGCAAGCTGACCAGCGTCAGGAAGGCTAGTATTAGCCCCAACCCTGTTTGCTTACGCGGTTGTTTGAACATTTCTTGCTCCTCCAAATCAAGCTCAATTTTAATAAGCGAAAACCCCTTCCTGGGTTAGGACTGACTTAACCTCTTACGGGCTTTATGCTCAGAATATAAGTAAGATACTCAGGTTTTGAGTATAAAATTAAAAGCTAGCTGTGTCAAATACAGTCCGATAGAGTTAATGTTGACCGATGGCGGCAAGCGTTATTGAAGAAGTTGAGGTTAGGAGGATAAACCTTATTAAAGGTTATAATGTTTCGCCTACTCAGGTGATTAGTAATGGGGAAGGCTTCCGTTGAATAAGCCCGTGAACAAACCAGACCACCAGACCACCAGACCACAAACTGAGCAAAATCGAGTAAAATATAGATTAGTAGTTTGTGGGAAGTTGTTGTTAGAGACAGAGTGCTACGGAAACTTTAGTCGGTCGTGACGACTTTCGCCGCCAGGATTCGGCGGAATGGGAAGTCATCGCTACACATGTTTAGATTTAGATTTAGAATGATGGCCCTGACTATTCAAATTACCGAGGAAGCTTAAACTTATGACCGACCTTTTAGCTGCCGAGCCAGCCCGTTGTGCCTGGGTAAACCGCAACCCGCGAATGATTGCCTACCACGACCAGGAATGGGGCGTCCCGCAGCACGACGACACCGTGCTATTCGAGTTTTTGGTGCTGGAAGGAGCGCAGGCCGGGCTTAGCTGGGAGACGGTGCTAAACAAACGCGAGAATTTCCGCCAGGCTTTCGCCGGATTTGACCCGCAAGCCGTCGCTAATTTTGGGCCGGACGACCTGGCCCGCCTCCTGGCCGACCCTGGCATTATTCGTAATCGGCTCAAGCTAAATTCCGCCGTCGAGAATGCCCGCCTTTTTTTGAAGGTGCAAGCTGAATTCGGCACTTTCGACCGCTACCTCTGGCAGTTCGCCGATACAAGCCTGGGTCAGCCTCGGCCAATCGAGAATCAATGGGCGCACTGGCAGGACGTTCCGGCTCGCACCGCCCAATCCGACGCTCTGAGCCGTGACCTGGGCAAACGCGGCTTTAAATTTGTCGGCTCGGTCATTTGCTACTCGTATATGCAAGCGGTCGGGCTGATCAACGATCACAGCCTGAATTGCTTTCGGCATCCTTAATTTTTATCTAACCTGTGAGGTCGGGGCCAAGTATGATAAGATAGA
The DNA here is from genome assembly GCA_038206175.1 of Chloroflexia bacterium. GTDB lineage: Bacteria > Chloroflexota > Chloroflexia > Chloroheliales > Chloroheliaceae > 54-19. The sequence continues at coordinate 2,150 of JBBRBE010000154.1, read as the reverse complement.
AACGGGCAAGGCTCTGGAAAACAAATTTTGAGGCGAAATCAGCAGGCTGTTAATAAGGAGAATGCAAAATGGCAATCAGTCCTCTGGCGGGCAAACCCGCTCCGGCTGAAATTTTAATTGATGTCTCTAAATTGCTCGACCAGTATTATACGCTGCATCCTGATGTGTCGGTGGCCGAACAACGAGTACAATTTGGCACTTCCGGGCATCGCGGCTCGGCGGCTACGGTTTCTTTTAACGAAGACCACATCCTGGCAATCACCCAGGCTACCCTGGAATACCGCAAAGGCCAGGGGATCGAAGGCCCGCTCTTCATCGGTATGGACACTCACGCCCTTTCCGGCCCGGCCCAGCGTAGTGCGCTGGAAGTGCTGGCAGCCCACGAAATCGAAACCTTTATGGCCCAGGATGGCGGCTTTACCCCCACCCCGGTGATTTCTCACGCGATCCTGACCTACAACCGGGGCCGTACAAGCGGCCTGGCGGATGGCATCGTCGTAACGCCTTCGCACAATCCGCCTTCGGACGGCGGCATCAAGTACAATCCGCCCAACGGTGGCCCTGCCGATGTAGATGTAACAAGCTGGATTCAAAACCGGTCCAACGAACTGATCGGCCAAAAGCTGGCGGGCGTGCAGCGCATGCCTTACGAAAGAGCAAGCAAGGCCGCCAACATTCGCCAGCACGATTTTATTACGCCTTATGTGAACGATCTTGGTAACGTGGTAGATATGGAGGCAATCCGGGGGGCCGGGCTGAACATCGGAGCCGACCCGCTCGGTGGGGCAATTGTCGCCTACTGGGAACCGATTGCCGCCCGCTATGGGCTGAACATTAATGTAGTGAATAAGACGGTTGACCCGACCTTTCGGTTTATGCCGGTTGACCACGACGGCAAAATTCGGATGGACTGCTCCTCGCCTTACGCAATGGCAAACCTGGTAAAGCTCAAAGACCAGTACGACATTGCCTGGGGCAACGACACCGACGCCGACCGGCATGGCATCGTCACCCCTAGCGTGGGCCTGATGAACCCAAACCACTATCTATCGGTGGCGATCTGGTATCTCTTTCGGGAACGGCAGGGTTGGCCGAGCCACAGTGCCATCGGCAAAACCCTCGTCAGCAGCAGCATGATAGACCGGGTTGGGCGCGAAATTGGCCGGACGGTTTCGGAAGTGCCAGTTGGCTTCAAATGGTTCGTGGCCGGACTGGTGGACGGCTCGTTGGGCTTTGGGGGCGAGGAGAGCGCGGGTGGCTCGTATCTCCGCAAAGATGGCACGGTCTGGACGACCGATAAAGACGGCCCGATCCTCGATCTGCTGGCGGCGGAAATCCTGGCCCGTACCGGCAAAGACCCCGGCCAGCACTACCAGGAGATGACCGAACGGCTCGGCCAGCCTTTCTACAGCCGAATTGATGCTCCCGCCACGCCCGCCCAGAAAGACCGCCTCAAGAAGCTGGCCCCCGAAGACGTGAAGGCGGCAACTCTGGCCGGTGAACCGATCACGGCCCGCCTGACGAAAGCTTCCGGCAACGGGGCAGCTATCGGTGGCCTCAAAGTCACCACCGAAAACGGCTGGTTTGCCGCCCGGCCTTCCGGCACGGAGAATGTGTACAAAATCTACGCCGAAAGCTTCCAAAGCGAGGAGCATCTTAGCCAGATTTTAAGCGAGGCTCAGGAAATTGTGACGGCAGCCCTGTAACAAAAGAAGGAAAAGACGGATTGGCAAAAACCGCCTAGGCAGGTCATCCGAGGCTGGCTGAACAGTTTTTTTGGCAAAATAAAAGAGAGGAGCCGAGGCTCCTCTCTTTTATTTTGGCGATTGTTCGGCCCAAAATCTCCCTTCTAACATGCTTCTATCACCCTGGCAGCTTGCGGCAGGGGAGGAGGAGGGGTATACTTAAGTAGGGTAAAAAGAGTAAAAAAAATCACAAACTGAGGTTTTTATGAGTTTACGGATTGAGCGAGTAGAGCGAATTGAAAAAGAAAGGGCCGCGCCGCAGGATTACAGCCGCTACACCGCCCTACCTTATGTAGCTGACCCTTACGGCTATCGGCGGCGTCCAACGCGGGTGGTAATGGTGGGCGACGTAGGCGTTGGCGGCAACAACCCGATCCGAGTGCAGTCCATGACTACCACTGATAC
>JBBRBE010000153.1:0-14651 GCA_038206175.1 Chloroflexia bacterium | reverse complement strand
AATCCGTCCTACGACCGCGTCTTCGGGGGGACTGCTCCGCCGGTTTTGTACGACGAGGCTGGCGAGAAAGCCCTGCCACTCGAAACCGGGCCGCAAGCCCGGGCCGCCAGAGGCGAAACTTTCAAGCTTAGCTTTAGCTTTACGCTACCCGATGACACACGGCAGTGGTGGGAAGCCATCGGGCAGCCCGTCCAAATGAGCGAAACCAGTGGAACCGCCGGAGCGGATAGCTGGGGTTTAGTAGTCTTGCGGGATATAACCGACCTTAGTTTAAGGCATTCTCAAGAGCAATTTGTGTCGCTGGTAGCCCACGAATTACGCTCTCCGCTGACCTCTATTAAAGGAAATACCCAGATAGTGGAAGCCTGGCTCCGGCGGCTAATTCAAGCCGGGGAGAGGAGCAGCCGAGACGAGAAAATGCTGGCCGGTCTGGGTAAGGTTCTGGGCCAAATCGAACGATTAGACAGATTGATTTCCGATTTAGCGGAAGTCAGCCAGATACAAAACGGCAAATTCAGGTTTCAGTTCGCCCCGCTACGGCTGGATATTCTTTTAGAGCAAATGGTGGAGGTTGGGCAACACGCTACTACCGAACAAAAGGTGGAATTGGTGGGTGAAAGTGGCCCGGTGAGCATCCGAGGGGATGCCGCCCGGCTCCAGCAGGTCGTACTTAATTTAATCAATAATGCCATTACTCACGCCGCCAAAAGCCCGCGTATCAGCCTGAGCTTAACCCGGCGGCCTGACGACCGAGCCGAGCTACGAGTGCAAGATTGGGGGCCGGGAGTTCCGGCCAACCATCTACCGGCCCTCTTCTCGCGTTTCTACCAGGTCATGCATGGTCAGGCCGCGGCTGAGAGCGGGGGGTTAGGGCTAGGCTTGTTTATCTGCCAGCAAATAATCCAGGCTCACGATGGTACAATCGAGGTAGAATCGCAGGAAGGGGTAGGCACAACCTTTATAATCCAACTACCCCTTTTAGAAGAGAAAGAGGAAGAAAAAGAGAACTTACTTTCGGCGGAACCCGCCGCCTCCAACAAGTAGGCTGGAACAGCCAGGGCCGGAGGGCGACCTCAGCGCGTATCCATTCCAGCCAGCGCATACCTATAAGCCCACAGGCTACAAGTTAAAGTTTGGATGAGCCGGTAAAGTACCAAAACGGCGGTTTTAAGCTTAATATCAGCTTGTAGACCTCAACCTTGAAGCCCGAAACCTGGGTGCGGCCAAGACCTTAACTTGTGGCCTATGCCCTAAGCCATGAGTTTTTCTTTCAGGAAAGAAACCGCCAACGGCCAGGCTTCCGCCGCCGAAGCTTCGTCGCCCATGCCATGAGCCGGATTGATGAAAGCGTGGCCCGCGTCGTAGACTTTCAGAGTGAAGTCTTTACCAGCCTCTTTATAGACTCGCTCGACCTGCTCGACCTGCTCCATCGGGATCGAGCCGTCTTGTTTGCCATAGACGGCCAGTACCGGAGCGTTAACCTGGGCTACCAGGGCCGGGTCTGGTTTGTAGCCGCCGCCATAGAATGGCACAACCGCGCCCAGGTCGGCGTAGCGTTCGGCGACCTTGTAAGTCAGGAAACCACCCACGCAAAAACCGATCAAGCCTAATTTCTTGGGGTCAACCTCGGCGCGGCCTTTAAGGTATTCCAACGTGCCGATTACTTCGCTGGCCGCATTGTCCACGTTTCCATGAATCATCATCACCATCTTCATCGCCTCGTCCGGTTCGGTTGCAACTTTGCCGTGGTAGAGGTCGGGAACGGCTACCACAAAGCCTTCCGCCGCTAGCTTCTGAGCCAGATCGCGCACGTGCGGCTCGATGCCCCACCATTCTTGAATTAGCACCAGACCAGGATGTTTCGCGTCGTCATCTGGCTGAGCTACATAAGCGTAGGCTCCCTGGCCGTTTACTTCCAAATCCACATTCGAGGTGCGGATAACTGTCATTGTGTGGTTCCTTTCTTCCTTTGGGGTTACGGTTACGGTCTCCCTTTTCGGGTTCGCGTGTCAAAATGGCGTTCCCTGGAATTGCTTCGAGCTTCAGGCAGTTCTACTATAGCCAAATCCACCAGGTCTGGTCAATCAAGAACGGCAGGGGATAGCGACTTTCAAGTAAGGCCAGGCACAGCTAAAGTCATACTCCAAACATTACCTGTAATATTACTTCTGACACTTCTTAACCTTTCTAAAGATAGCTAAAATTAAAGAGTGGGAACCCCCCGCTAACCAGAGAAAATAAAACACAGAGCAGAGGTATAAAAAATGAGTGAGATAAAACCAGGCCGCTTTACGGCCCAGATTGACGGTTCGTTTGTGGTTTTTATGATCGGAATGCGGGTCAACCGGCTGCGCGATTTCTCGAAATGGGTTCCGACCGCACGGGCGATGGGGCCAATGCTGGAGACACTCTATAAATACCCTGAGAAAGGCTTTCTGGGCGGACAAACCTTCCTATACTGGCGCGGAATTGCCTTGATGCAGTTCTGGCGGTCGTTCGAGGACCTGGAACATTTTGCCCGCAGCAAAGAAGAGCCGCATCTTTCCGCCTGGCAGCGTTTCAACAAAAATATCGGCGGAGACGGTAGCGTAGGTATCTGGCACGAAACTTACCAGGTCGCGGCGGGCGGCTACGAAGCAATTTATGCTAATATGCCGGTCTTTGGCCTCGCCAACGCGACCAGCCACGTACCCATTGTGGCTAGTCACAAGACGGCGCGACGCCGCCTGATGCGAGACCAAAGCGCGGAGGAAGCGGTGCTACTCGATGGCACTATTCCAGTTCAACAAAAAGCTGACCTCAAGGTGTAATAGAATTTAGCCGTTCCCGACCCATCAAGCCCAGCAACACCTGGTCGCCGTGCAGTTCAAAGCGGCCTCGCTCGAAATACTGCACCGGGTAAACCTGACCATCGCTGGATTTCTGGCCGAAGGTTTCGCTCAGAGGGTAGCCGTAACGAGCCAGCCCGTCGGTAGATTGCCAGTAAGAGTAGAACTGAGCTTGAACTCGATGTCCGGTGGCCGGGAAGTAACGACTCTGGTCGCCGGACGGGGCGGATACCGGGTTAAAAGCCGGTTCGCCGCCTTTTTTAGCGGTAAGTTCACTACCCAACCGGCCCAGCAGCACTTTGCCGTCGTGGAATTCAAAACGCGCCCGCTCGAAATACTGCACAATGTATGTGCGCCCTTCGGCAGCGTGAAATTCCTCGAATTCACCCGTAATCGGGTAGCCATAGCTTGACAGGCCGCCCTGTTGCCTCCAATAATCCAGAAAAGCCCCTCGCACACTCTGGCCGGTCTCCTTAAAATACTGCGTGGTAGCCGCCGAAATAGCCGGAGCGGGTTGAGGAGCCTGCAAGGAGGCAGCCACCAGACTGGTGGCCGGGAAAGCCATCACCCGCCCGTCCTGGTTCGCCAGGTAGAGCGTACCGTTGAAAAGGGCCGGGCCTTGTGGCGCGATATTACCGCCCAGAGCGCGTTTACCCAGCAGTTTGCCGCTTTGCCGATCCAGCGCATACACATTACCTTTGGTATCAGCGAAAATGACATAATTTCCCTGTACCACCGGGTTGCCCTTGACCGGCACTCCAATCGGGAATTGCCATTTTTTAGCTCCGGTCGTGGCATCGAGCGCGTAGAAAACGCGAGCCAGCGAACTGGCTCCATAATAGGTACCATCTACGATCACCGGCGTACTGGCTTTATTATCTTCTACAAACGAGTACAGCCCGGCGTTAAAAGTCCATTTTAGCTTACCGGTCTGGGTGTCGAGGGCGAAAAAGGCGTGGTGCGGATTGGTACCCTCACCCCCGCTAACAGCAGGTGGGCCATATTCAACCCCATTGATATACATGGTGCCGTTAGCAATGGCCGGGTTCGAGTCGTCCAGTCCCAGCCAAACATTAGCCAGAGGGGTTTCCCAGGCCATCTGGCCCGTTTTAAGATTGAAACCATAAACCGTAAAGGGAAAGCCGCCGCCAAATACCGCTATATCGCCATCCAGATTGATCGATCCCATGCTAAAAACCGAACCGATTTCACGCTTGTAAATCAATTTGCCGGAGGCCGCTTCCAGAGCGTAAAGGCTACGGTCGCCTGTAATATAGTAGACCACTCCATCTTTATACAGGGGAGTTGGCATGGCCTCGCCCGGTACTTTGTATTGCCAGATCAGCTTGCCGGTTTTAGCATCCAGGGCATAAAGCGAATTTGAGCCGGTGCCGCGAATAGCCCCCCGGCCTGGTTTCGTATTTGGAGCGTAGTTGCGATTACCGCTTCCGGCAAACAGCTTTCCTTCAGCCACTATCGGGTTAGTCATAATCCAGTTATCGGCCTCGAACTGCCAGACAGAACGGCCCGTTACAGCGTCCAGGGCATAGATCATGTTCATCATCGAGCCGACGTAAGCGAGGCCGTCCACAACCAGAACCTGAGTAAAGGGCATGTCGCCTGGTGTGTTATAAGTCCAGTTGATGTCCGATCCAAGAGCCGACCCCCAGACCGGATTGAGCGATGGCCCCATGCCAATGGAGGTAATCTGACCAGGCCAGACAGTGCTGGCGGCCCTGGCCTCCGGCGGCACTTCGCTCGAAGTCGAAGCCGCTTCTAACGAGAGGGTGCCTGTGCCGAGCAGCAGCACCGCCAGCAACAGGCTTATTAAACCCTGGCAAAACCGGGTTGTAATTTTTTTCAAAAATCTACTCCTACACTACACTACACTTAAGCGAAAGCCGAGTCTATCCCTTTGATGGATTTGATGGATTTGAAGATAGAGCATTAATGTAAGAAGTCTGTAAACTTTTTAATGGCTTTTTCAAAGATTTTGCAAAGAATTTTAGCAGCCGGGCCAGAAGCGTTTAATTTAACCCTGACCTTCAACTTTTAGCCCCAGTGCTTTGCTCTGGCGTCACTATCGCTCTTATGTTATGCTGTCCAACCAGGAAGAACACCGTCAGGCTTTGACCAGCCCTGTTTGTCAGGACGAAAAGTTGTGAAATAGGATTAGAAATCCTGGGTAAACTGGATAAATTAGGTAAACTAGATAAACCGGATTAAAAGTAATGACAAAAATGCCGGGCCGTTGCCCGAATTGTGGAAGTTCTAATATTCAGGCCGAACCGCTTTACCTTTACGACTACGACGACGAATATGATTTCGGCTATCACGACGATGAAAAAGGCGACCTGGCCGTATTTTGCGTTAGTTGTGGTCATTACCTGGGCGAGATGCAGTCGGAACTAACCGCCCGTATGCAAAACTATCGCCAGGAATTAACCGATTGGGTGCGGCAAGTTGAGGTAGAAAAGGTGGATAAAGTGGGAAAAGTAGAAAAGGGGGAAAAGCTGGAAGGGTAACGGAGGAGGCACGCGGCCTGCGGCAAGAGAAAGGACTGGCGCTAGCTTGAATGAGCAGTTGAAAAAGAACGAAAAGCCTTTCGGATTTAGGGCGCATTTCAAAAGACCCTTTCTCTATCTTGCGGTCGGCCTCCTGCCTGCTTTGCTCTTCCTGCTGGTGGCCTGTAGCGAGCAGTCCACCCCCCTATCGCTGGTAGAAGTTAGCCCGACCCCGACCTCTCAGCCGACCCTTATACCGACTTTTACGGCGGTTCCGGTCAGCCCGACCGTGGCCGAGCCAACCCTGATTATCGTGCCACCGACTGCGACGGCCCGGCCCACCCCTACCCCTGCGCCCACCGCCCCGCCTGCGCCCACCCCCACCGCAACCCCCCAACCGACCGCGACGGCCCGGCCCACTCTGGCGGCGGACGCCTTCAAGCAGGTCAGCCTGGACGAAGCCCGCAACCTGAACGGCTACCGGGCGCGGTTCCCGACTTTTCTACCCGCCGATTTCAAGTTAAGCCGCATTTCGGTTAGCGAGACAACTAACCCGCGCCTGATTACCCTGATCACCGAGTACCGGGATGGGCAAGGCCAGGTTTTTTACTTCAATACCCAGGTTTTCCCTGCCCAACCGCCCACACCCCTGCCGCAACCTCCGACCGCGACCCCTGGCCCGCCGGTGGGAGCGGGTACCGCACGAGCCACCCCGACCGCTACCTTGCCCCCTCCGACGCCCCGACCTACCGCGCCGAGTGCTGTTTTCGGGCAGCTTAGCGTGAACATCAACGGACAGCCCGGCCTGTTGAGTTACAGTCAGCTTCAGACGACCCTTAGCTGGGCCGAAGGCAGCACCCGTTATTTTATCAACGGCCCAATCTCGAAGGAGGATATTGTGAAAGTAGCGGAGTCGTTGAAATGAGCGTGGAACCTATTTTTGTAGGGCTGGATCTAGCCTGGTCGAGCCGCCACAATACCGCCGGAGCCGTCGCCAGGTGGGATGCGGCAACCGGGCGGGCGCGGTTGACCGCCTGGCGCGAGGAACTGGGCAGCAACGATGAAATCGTGGAGTGGGTGCGCTCGGTGGCACCCCGGCCCGGCCCGGCCTTTGTTGCAATAGACGCGCCGCTGGTAGTGCCAAATGTGAGCGGGGCGCGGCAGGGCGACCGGCTGATCTCGCGCACTTTTCGGGCCTATCAAGCCGGGACCCATCCGGCTAACCGTACCAATCTGGGCCGGTATGGTCAGCCTCCCGGCGATATTCGCGGCGAAACCCTGACCGCCCGCTTTGTCACCGAAGCAGGCTTCGAGCATGACCCTTATGTTGAACCAGAGGCGACCCGGCGACAGATTTACGAGTGCTACCCCCACCCGGCAATGGTGGTTTTGTTCAACCTGACCACGACCCTCAAATACAAACGAAAGCTTAAAAGCCTCGGCAACGACCGCTACGAAGCTTATGAAACGCTGCAAGGCCACCTGGCAAATCTGGCCCGCGCTGACCCTGGGCTGGATGTGCCACCGGAAGTGTTAAGCCGGGATACTCGGAAGCTGCGCGGCAAAGCCCTCAAACATTACGAAGATTTGTTGGACGCGCTGATGTGCGCCTATATAGCCCTGTATTACTGGCGATGGGGCCAGGAACGGGTTCACGTCTTTGGCGATCTGGCAACTGGTTACATAGTCGCGCCGGTTACGCCAGAGCTTAAAGCGGCGGCTTTAGTTCCTTTCGAGGTCTGAGCCTGGATTTTTGTTTGTGGATTTTGCTGCTATAATCAGGTCAGGTCAGAGTTGCCTGAGCTTGAAGGCGAGCTATTTTCCTGAGATGCCAAAACCGATTATTGTGAAAGCACATTTTCTCTATGCAAACTTTCCCATCTGACGAGGCGCGGCTAGTGGCTTTGCGCGACCGGCGACCGGCCTGTGACCTGAACGACGCCGAACTCCTGGAGCTATACGGCCTGGAACGGCAATTTGCCCGCAACGCTTACGGGCGTCTCGTGGCGGTACTTTCGACTTTTCCGCCTTACCTCGACGCTCGCCCGTATCTGATTGGGCCTTTCGTGGAAGGTCTTTACGAAGCGGCGCAAGGTGTCTTTCGGGGTGTCCAGGGCCGGGCCGAACTTCTCGAATTTATCGAGTCCAAAAGCCAGGTTGACGACGACTTACGAGCCGCGTTTACCCACCACCGGGCGGTTTTCGACCAGGTTTTGAGTTCTAAATCCTGAACCTAGCCCTAAAATCAACAGAGCCAAAGCGTACCACTGCGGGCCGGGGCCAGGGAGGGCGGTATCGAAAGTGGTGGGAAAGGCAAACCCGGCCACGAAAAGGGCCAGACCAAGCAAGCCCACCCAGGCCGCCCAGGTTTGCTTTCGCCAGGCCCACAACCCGGTTAGCCCTAGCAACAGGCCCCATCCCGGCCAGAAAACCGCACGGGCGTGCCAGATCACATAATCAGGATTGTTGTAGGTAGCCGTCTTGATGGCGTCGTAGAGGTAAGCGGCAAGTTCGGCGGCCAGAGCCGTCAGGATTAAGGCGCGGGCCAGCCCTCCGGCCCGCTTCTGAAATTGAAAGAGTTGCCCGGCCACACTCAGGCTTAACCCCGCCCAGGCCAGCGTCCAGAGCGGCCAGTAAAGAAAACTTGACCATTTAGCACTTACAAAGAGGAATTGCCCGTTAGCCAGCCAGTGGGCCGGGTCGAAACCGCATTCCCGGCCCGCGCCAGGATTGAGCCAGTAGTCCGGCGCGGCCAGTAGCGGCAGAGCGACCAGTCCGGCCCAGCCTTGCCGCTTTTGCCAACCCAACCCGACCAGCAATAGCCCGGCGACCAGGAGTGGCCCGGCTTTCTCGGCTCCACGCCCCCAATCCAGGCGTGTCACCGGCACCTCTACCGAAGTCAGTTCCCGGCCTAGCTCGTAGATTAGCGTCACTTTGCCACCGACCGCCCCGGCCCGGTCGGTTAGCTCGGCCAGTCGCTCGATCCGGGCCGGACGCAGCCCGATCACCCGGTCTTCCGGGCGCAAGCCTGCCGCCCCTGCCGGAGTCGTGGGGTCGCTGAAAACATTAGCGGTGTAAAAGGGCGCGTAGAAGAAACCAGGCCAATAGCCAGAACTGCTTAGCTGTCCCACTAGCGGCCCAACCGAAGCTAGCAGCACCAGCCCTAACCCTGTCAGCGCAAAGCCGGAGCGGAATTTTTTAGAGGCAAATATTTTGAAATATCCTGGAAAGCGTGGGCGGTCGGGTTGTGGCATAACCGCTTCCTGTCCATCAAATTTAGCGTCGGCGGAGACGAGAACGCACAATCGGAACGACTACGGCCAGCACCAGGCCCAAAAAAATCAGACCCAGGAAGATCGGCACTATCGGCAGACGACTTTGTTCTGTGCTGGTAGTGACGGCGGGCGTAGGAGCAGGGGTCGGTGGACGAGGAGTTGGCGTTGGCGGAAGAGGCGTGGCGGTGGCAGGGACGGCGGTAGTTGGCACGGGAGTGGCCTGAGCTTGAACTTCGGCAGGGATAGAATGAATTTCGGCAGAGGCGGAGATAGAAATAGAAGCAAATAGAGCCTTGCTCTGAACCTGCGGCTTGTGGAAGCTAAGCGGATTAGTAGCTTCCAGGCCCGGCCCGGCAAGGCTCAATATTAGTATCAGGATAACATAGCGCGAAAGCATGAGGCTGGCTTAAGGTCTGGTAGCAGGCTGAACAGGCTTGAGTACCTGAGCCTGCAACTGGTTAAGAGCCTGTTCTTCCGACATATTAGTCTCGCGCACAAGGTTCTGGTTGGTCGGCGAGAACGCTTCTTTCCAGCGGGCCTCGTTTTTACCTTCCACGCCATCTTTCAGCCGCGCATAGTAGCGTTGGCGTTCTTCCAGCTTAGTTTTAAGCTTGGCGTAATGATTTTCGGCTCCCGGTGGCACCTCTGCGGCCATCATTTGAACCTGATACAGGTAATCTTCGACCTGCTTCAGCACTCGTTCGGTACCCCGCAAGAAGCGCGTGCGCTTTTCGGGGGAAGCCCGATCCGCAAATTCTCCAACCTGCGGCAAGCCGCCAATGCCAATATCGTACTCGCTTTCGGCCTGTTTGAGCGATTTGTTCAGCGATAGAGCTTTATCGTAGTAGGTCGAAATAGCCGATTTTTCTTCGGGCAATTTCTGACTCTGATTTTTGAACCAGTTCAGGCCAAACAAAAGGCCCAGACCCAGCACCACGATCAGCAGGGCCATGGGAAGGCGGGCTTTGCTGCGCGAAAAGCGGTTCAAAGCCGCCCCGATCCGGTCGGTCAGACCCCACCACAACGGGCGGGAGGAGTTGAAATTAACGACGCGGCCAACTACCTGCTCGCTGCGATACAACCCACTGGGGATGTAGAGCGTTTTGGCGCATTGCCCGCATTTCTGGATACGACCGCGCCGCGCCAGATCGTCCGGGGTGGAATAGCCGCAGCTATTGCACTCGATCACGCCTCGGTCGAAGCCGGGCCAGGGAGAAGCGGCATCAGGAGCAGAACTAGCACGAGTCACGTCCAGACCACAAGCAGTACACCGCTTTAGCCCACCCGGAAACAGGTTATCGCACCGGGGACATTCTTGCTGGGCTAAAACGCGAGGCAAGGGCGCAGGCTCGTCAAACTGATCCAGGTCGTCGTAAATAGGGTAATTATAGTTTCTAATGGCTTTACTCTCACTGCAAGTATTCTTTGTAACTGCTCAAACCCAGAATGCTGCACAGGGTAATCACAAAGCAGTGTGGCATATTTCCACTTCGGTTATGCTTAATATAAACGGACTCAACTGTTTTGTCAAACCCTTTTCCACATTTTTCACAATCTGTAAGGCTAGAAAGATTAAGATTAGATTAAGATCGAGTGTAAATCAGATTTTTATGAAACTTTTGTCGCCTGGGGCTGTCTGCCCTATCAGGGAAACCTCAGACAACATTAATAAAAGCTAATAGCTTACAGCCAACCCTTAAACACTTCATCCGGCAAAGGATAAGCATGCAATATGAGCGAATTAAGCGAATTATTCCCAAGAATTAAAAATCTGGTGGCCGAGAATTATAACCTTACTTTACGTGGTGAACCCATTTTGCTGGCCCGGCACGATGGGCAGCAGGTTTTCCGCCTCGATACCACCGTCGGTACAACCGTCACCTTGCGGCTCAGCCCGGCCACCCGCCCATACAAACGAGTGCAGGCCGAAAGCCAGGGTCTTCTTTATCTGCACCGGCACTCCTTCCCCGCCCCGGTTTTGCTCCCGACCAAAACCGGCCAGTCCCTATTTTTGTGGCAAGCCGATAGCTGGGGCTACCTTCAAAGTTTTATCGAAGGGGAACAGCCCCAGTGGAGCCTCTCGCTTCTTCGAGAAGTAGCTCAGTTGGTAGGGCGGTTGCACACCCTGGCCGATAGTACCGACCCGTATCCGGCTCAGATAGATTGGCTGGATGACCTGGACACTGCGATTGCCCGCGCCGAAAGCTGTGCCGACGATCCCCAATGGGGCCACAAAGCCCAGGAAATCGCCACTACCTTACGCGCTTTACCCTCTTTGCGCGGTTTACCAACCGGGCTGACCCACAGCGATTTACACGAGGGCAACTTGCTGCATACCACGAACGGCCAGCTTTGGTTGCTCGATTGGGAAGGGGCCGGAATGACCGAACTGATCATTGATGTGGGAATGGTGTTGGGTTGGCACTGCCTGTGGCCGCAGAGCAAAGATACCGATGGGCGACTATCCCAGGCCGACGCCGATTATGACGAGGAGTGGTGCAAAACCTTCCTGGCAACTTACCAGAAGTTACGTCCGCTCTCCAGGGAGGAGGCTCGACACCTGGCCGCCGCGATTCGCCTTGTCTGTAGCTGGTACACTGCCCGCGACATTGCCCTCGAAATTGTCGAACCGGGCCAGAGCGAAGGGCTGGCCCTCTACCATTGGGCTATCGTCCACAGCCTGACCCCGGCCAGGGAAAACCAATTGACCCGGTGGGCTATCGAAACCGGCCCCCAAACTGGCGGCTAATGTCACAAAGCGCACCCTCGTTAAGCAACCTTGTCAGGCATTACAGCTAAACCTTTGCTCCTGCTCGGCTCAGTCATGCTATAATAGGCCAAATTGAGGAGATAGGAAGAGTGGATAGGCAGGTCATTAAAAGGGTCCGGGTTAGGAACTGGATATTTTAATGACTTTGTTTTTGTAGGCTTGTTTTTGTTGTGTTTTTGGCTGAGCTTGCTCAGGATGAGCAAGAAGATTTCTTAATAAGGAGAGATTTCATGCGTTTAGCAAAACAACTGACGGTTTTAGTCAGTTTGTGCATTATTTTAGGCTTGCTGGCAGCCTGTGGCGATAATACTGCCACCAGTTCGTCAGGTGCCGCCGCCACTGCCGTCGCTACGACCGGTGCGGTTACCACCACCAAAGCAGCTACCACCGCCGCCACTACCACCAGCGCAGCCACGACTGCCGCCGCTACCACCAGCGCGGCCACGACTGCCGCCGCCGCTACCACTGCTGCCGCCACGACTGCCGCCAGTACCGCAACTACAGCGGCTCCCGCCACGACTGCCAGCACGACCACTTCGGCTGCGGTTACAACGGCGGCTGCCGCGCCCGAACTGGTTATTCCGGCAGGTGCCGGGACGGAAGCCGAAAAGCCTGAGCTAACGATGGCTCTGGTTCCTTCCCGCCAGAGTGATGTCATTCAGACCCAGGCCGATAGCATCGCCGCTTTCCTGAGCAAAGAAACTGGCTACAAGATCAAAGCTGTCGTCGTCAAGAGCTACGCCGCCGTGGGCGAAGGCATGGGCGCCAAGAATATTGATATTGGTTGGGTTGGGCCGTTAGACTATGTGATCTCGGCCAAACGCTTTGGCGTTTACCCGATCACTGGCTCGGTGCGCAACGGTACGCTGGGTTACAAAGCTTTTGTGGTCGCCCGCAGCGATAGCGGCATTAACACCCTGGCCGATCTCAAAGGCAAGAGCATCATCCTGGGTGATGAAATCTCGGCCTCAAGCAACCTCTACCCGCGGGCCGCTCTACTGGAAGCTGGCCTCAAGCCGGATACCGATGTGAGCGTTCGCAAGATTACCAACCAGAGCGCAATTGCTGCCGGAGTTATCGAGAAAGCCGGAGACGCCGGAGCTTTCTACGATGACGCTCGTAAGAACAAGGAAGTTACCGACAAGTACCCGGATGCTCAGACTATCACGAAAGTGATCTACACCACGCCGTTAATCCCGGCTGACCCGCAGATCATCCGCAAAGACTTGAACGCCGGCCAGGTCAAAAAGATTTACGCCGCGATGCTCAAGCTTTCGGCAGATCCGCAAGGCAAGCAGTACATCAAAGACCTGTTCACGATTGATGCCCTGGCTCCGGTCAAGGACAGCGATTATGACGGTCTGCGCAAGGTTGTTCAGGCGGTCAAACCTGAACTGCTCCAGTCTTAGGTTTTACTAGAATCTAAGAGGCTGTAGCCAGGCGGTTTCAACTAGAGCCGCCTGGTTTCAGCTTCTTTAAGGCTTACGCCCTTCTCTGTACCGTACCGTACCCTACGCGTTGAAAACGGGCGGCAAATGACTTTGGCTAAATCGCCCGCCCTGAGGAAAAAGTTAGCCCTGCCGGATGTAAAATGCCTGAAAAATCTTTAGATAAACAAAGCTATAATAAGAATCAAATTCAAGTCCGCCATTTAGGATTGACCTATCCTAACGGCTTTCAAGCCCTCGACGACATAAACGTAGACATCCACCGGGGTGAGTTTGTCGCCGTTATAGGCTCGTCCGGGGCGGGTAAATCAACTTTTATTCGTTCGATCAACCGGCTGGTACAACCTACCAGTGGTAGTATTACGCTTAACGGGGTCAATACGACGACCGCCAGAGGGCAGGATTTGCGCGATTTACGCAAAGAAGTTGCCATGATTTTTCAGCAATTCAACCTGGTCAAACGTCTGAGTGTACTGCGTAATGTGCTGATGGGTCGGCTGGGTTACAAAAGCGGGCTGGAATTGATTTACCCTATTTTTGGTAGTAATGATATAAACCTGGCTCTTGCCAGTCTGGAACGGCTGGGTATCGCCGAGAAAGCTTACATTCGGGCCGACCGGCTTTCGGGCGGTCAGCAGCAACGGGTGGCGATTGCCCGCGCCCTGACCCAGCAACCGGACGTGATGCTGGCGGACGAGCCAGTTGCCAGTCTCGACCCGGAAACCTCGCTGGTGGTGCTGGATATTCTCAAGCGGATTAACCAGGAAGACGGCATCACAACAATTGTTAACTTGCATCAACTCGATCTAGCCAGAGATTATGCCGACCGGGTGATCGGGTTCAAGGGAGGTCGGCTGGTTTTCGATGGTACACCTGCTGAGGTAACGCGAGAGGTTTATGAACGAGTATACAAATGAGCCGTTATCGCCCCAATCTTCATCCTTAGATACACCGCCGGTAGCCGCGTATTCCCGCCTCGATACGCCGGAAGCCGAGCCGCCCCTACCCGATACGGCCAGGCCGCTTGGCCCGATGGGACGGTTTCGCCGCGCTCTGCGGCGGGGCAACGAACCTACCAGGCGTAACCCGCTTCTGGTGGCCTGGCTGCAAATCTTGCCGGGTCTGGGCTATTTATATATGCGGCGATTAGGCCAGGCCGCCCTGACCCTTTTCTTATTTATTGTGGCTTATGTAGTGCTGGGTTTGCGCTTCTTAAATTTCAACCCGGACGCGCTAGAACAACGGCGTACCCCCATCAACTCCAACCCCGAACCGGATATTTGGAACTGGAGCCTCCTCACGCCTTCCTCGATTGGGCTTGTGGTGGGCTTACTGGCCTTGCTCATTCTAAATTTGATGGGACGAACCTACAAGACCGTCCAGCGAGACAACTTGAACCTGGCAGTTAAATCTATGGCCGAACTGCGTAAAGCGCGTGGAACCTGGCTAGATAATTTGCTGTACTTTAACTACCTGGCCGGGGTAGTCGTCCTGCTCGGTATGTCGCAAGTGATCAAAGATACCGAAGTAAACCCGGCCCGGCTAATCGAAAAGCTGGGCAACATCGGTAACTACGTCGGCGGCTTACTCAATCCGGCCTGGGATGCGCTGTGGACACCCAAAGGCATAATGTTCCGAGCGCGAGAAACGGTCGAGGTTTCGATTATTGGTACGCTGCTGGGGGCAATTTTCGCGGTCTTTATTAGCCTGCTGGCCGCCCGCAACCTGATGGGTCGTAATCCGATCACGACCGTAATGTATTACATTGTGCGGATTATTCTAAGTATTCAGCGTTCGATCCCGACTTTGTTTCTGGCAATCATCTT
>JBBRBE010000152.1:0-14690 GCA_038206175.1 Chloroflexia bacterium | reverse complement strand
CAGGATCGGTTGGTGACTCTGGAAAAAGAACTGGCCGATCTACAGGAGAAAGGTCAGGCTTTGCGCGGACGCTGGCAGCAAGAAAAGAGCCGGATCAGCCGCGTTAGTTCGCTCAAGGAGGAAATCGAGGGTGTGCGCCTTGAGATCGAAACCGCCGAGCGTGCCGCCAACTACGAACGGGCGGCCCAGTTCAAATACGGTCGGCTGGTCGAACTGGAACGGGCCTTGCGCGAGGCCGAAACAGACCTGGCTCGGTTGCAAGAGAGCGGAATGTTACTCAAGGAAGAAGTGGACGAGGAAGACATTGCCGAGGTAGTAGCGCGTTGGACGGGCGTACCGATTAGCCGGATGCTGGAAGGCGAGTTACAAAAGCTGGTAATGATGGAGGAGCGGCTGCACGAACGGGTAATCGGCCAGGAAAAGGCGGTGCGGACTGTTTCCAACGCGATCCGCCGGGCGCGGGCGGGACTGCAAGACCCGGCCCGACCGCTCGGTTCTTTTATCTTCCTGGGGCCGACCGGCGTGGGCAAGACCGAATTAGCTCGCGCTCTGGCCGAGTATCTTTTTGACGACGAACGAGCGATGATCCGGCTCGATATGTCGGAGTATATGGAAAAGCACAGCGTCTCGCGCCTGATCGGTGCGCCGCCGGGTTATGTTGGCTACGATGAAGGCGGACAACTTACCGAAGCGGTGCGGCGACGGCCTTATGCGGTCGTACTGTTTGATGAAATCGAGAAAGCTCACGCCGATGTTTTTAACCTGTTGCTGCAATTGCTGGACGATGGCCGTCTGACCGACGGGCAAGGCCGCCTGGTGGATTTCAAAAACACTATCGTTATTATGACCTCGAACCTGGGCAGCCAGTGGATCACCGAACTCGGCAGCACTCGCGGCGGCGGTAGCGAACGTGAGATACGCTCGGTGATGCTGGAAGCCTTGCAGAACCATTTCCGGCCTGAATTTCTCAACCGCATTGACGAAATTATCATCTTTCGGTCGCTTTCCAAAGATCAGATCGGGCGGATTGTGGGTATCCAACTTTCGGCTGTGCGCCGCCGTCTGGCCGAACGCCATATCACGCTCGACCTCACACCGGCGGCAGCCTTGCGACTGGCGGTGGAAGGCTACGACCCGGTTTATGGAGCCAGACCGCTCAAGCGCACGATCCAACGTCTCTTGCTCGATCCTCTCGCCCTGCTGCTGCTCGAAGGTCACTTCGCCGAGAACGACCGGGTACTGGTCGAGGCTGCACCTGCACCCGCTTTCACCCCCGACCCCGATGAAGAAGAGGCCGCGAACTCCTTCGTTTTCATCCGCGAGAGGGACGGCCAGACGGTTACGCTCGCTTAGACTCATACGACTAGATTCTAAAGTAATCAGGGATGAAAAGTTGAGGTTGGCTGAACTGATACTGAATGAGACACTTTATTGAGGATTTTCTAACTCTAACAAGTCAGGTTGATAAGTTCTAAAATTATATTTAACTTGAGGATTTACAAACCAAAAATCTTCATCAAGGTTAACAACAAAAGGTTCCTGGCTCAATATATTGGACATTTGTTTCCAAATAGAGTCCCACTTCTGATTTAATAAAGAGTGCTTTTTATTCTCCGTCTGCCAAACTTTCTCAAATATGCTGGCTGCGTAGTCCCGTTCAATTCTTAGTCTTCTAATACCTGCTTTTTTATCTTCTTTTTTAGGGGTGTTAATCACAACATTAACGTTATCAAAGTCAGACAACCAACCCTTAAATACCTCGGCTGGCACTTTTACAAATCGGGCTGGAAGCATCAAATTATAAGATTCGCCTTGCTCCGGCTTTGCTATAGCTTTCCTGGCGGCTACTCTATCCCAGTAAACTGCTCGTAAAATGACCGTTTTTTGTTTTACGTCATAGATATTTGCATACACGATGCGGCTTTCAAGTCGGTCTTCCCACTTTGGCCTTAATTCTAGCGACAAAGTTGACCAACCATAAAAAGTGTCGCCACCGAGATCAGGTATTGTAATATCTTCCGGCCCACGCCAGATGGCATTTGCCTTTACTCTCAAACTTGCATACGGTGAACGTATTTCAGGCTCCACAGGCATTTCATTCACCATTAGTATTGCCTTCAGGTAAAGTATGCTACAGAGGCGAAATTGAACCTAAAAAAGTTGTTTAACCGACCGCCCTTGAATGTATTTAGTAGCTTTTTCGGCTAATTCCGGGGCGGTCGGTTAAACAACTTTTTCTTTCTTTAGCCGTTAATACACGGTCTATAGAAATCGGTTAAGCACCCGCCCGGTTTCGCTGCAAAGCTCCTTCGAGGATGCAAAGCTGGAGGCGTTTGTGCAATTCCTCGGTCGCCAGGTCGTTGGCCACCAGCATGAAGCGGGCCGAAGAAGGCTTTTCGGCTGATTGAGGTAGCAGCCGACAAAAAACCGTACCGTCGGCTATATCCCAGGCTTGCCGACCGCCGCCCGGCACCGGGAAAAGACCTTTGACTCGTTCGACCGGGCCAAAGTAACCCGCCGCCAGGTCGTCGAAGAGACGGCGCAACTCCGCCGGGTCGAAGATACCGTCGTACTCGCGGGCGAAAGAAATCAGGCCCGCTTCTTCGTCGTGATGGTTGGAGCGGTCGTGGTCGTCGTCTCCGGCCTCCTGCGGGCCGAAGTCAGGCTGAGGCTGAGGCAGATTTAGAAGTTGGGCCGCCGAGACTGCGCCTTCAACCGCCCCGAAAAGCCGGGCTTGCGGGTTGAGGCTGGCGACCAGACCCAGCACACTGGTACTCTGGTTGACCGGCACGAGATCGGTTTTGCTTACCACGATAGCCTGTGCCGCTTTGATCTGGGTCAGGGTAAACTTTGGCAGACCGTTAGCGTTCAGCAGGCGTGGCGCATCCACGACCGTCACCACTTCGACTTTGCCCAGCCGTCCGGCCAGCCGAGGATGGGCCAGGACGCGCACAATTTCTTCAATTCCGGCCACCCCGCTTGGCTCGATCAGCACTCGTTCGGGTTTGTATTCGTCCAACAGGCTCAGGAGTTGGCCGCTCAGGTTTTTTTGCAGCGTGCAGCACACGCAACCACCGGGCAGTTCCAGCACCGCCCCGGCAGAGCCATCCGTCCGCAAAAGCTCGGCATCTACCCCGACTGCCCCAAAATCGTTGACTACCACCGCCACCCGGCCATCCAGTTGCGGCAACAAATGCCGGATCAGGGTTGTTTTGCCGCTTCCCAGGTAGCCGCAGATGACGTAAACATCCGGGGCCGCTAGGCGGGCGGCAGGAGTCGAAGGAGCCAGTGTCAGGGCGGCGGGTTGGCCCGCAGAAATTTCGGTGGTTTTGGTGACAGGAGCCAGGGTTAAGGAAGAGGCCGTGGCAGGGCTGGCCGAAAGCGTTTCGATACTTTCGACGCTGGCTTCTTTTCTCGATTTCAAGGCCCAGGCCCAGGCTCGGCTAGGAACGGGCGTGACCAACCACCAGTGTTCCAGTACCGCCGCGCACATCATTACAAACAGGAGAGCTTGCCCCACCTGCTGCCCGGCACTGGTAGCACTGGCGGTAGAGGCGAAAAGAAAGGTTGCCAGGACAGTTGTAATGGTGGCCGAGAAAGGAAAGAACATGTTGAGCGGCTTCTGGCTGAAATATTGGGCCATGTACCTGAGATTATCGGGCAGGTACTCGGTGGTAAGGTTGCTGACGCCCAGGAAGATGTTAATTTTGGCCGATTGATGCGTCCAGTGCAAGATCATAAAAGCCCACAGGCCAGTTTCGTTCTGCCCGCCCCAACCGAGGGCAACCACGACCACACTGAGAGCCAGGATGCTCAACTCGTGGTAAAGATTGGCGGCAATCGCCCGGCGCAGACGTAGCCCGGTCGGAGCATCCGGTTCCAGTTCGGGCAAGCGACGGCCCACGATCATCCCGCTGTAATAGCTCGTTTCGATCCAGGCCCAGATAACCACCGCCCAGAAGAAAGAAGCAAAAACCCCGCCGACTTCACTACTGCTCTTCTCGGCCCATAACCGCCACCAGGCCAGTGGTTGCAAAGCCGTGACAACCCCAAAGACCCAGGGCCGCCAGGCTGCTCGTCCGCACACATAAATAATTATGCCGGTCGAAGCCCACCAGATCAGTAACGCCCCGGCTACCGGCGGCAAAACATCTGCCCAAAAGTTCATCTTATTTACCCTGTAGTCCTCTCTATTGTGCGCCGTCACAGCGAAAAGTGCTAGAAATTGCGAGGCCGCAGTCTGGCCGCTCTCGGTTTTATTATAAGCTTGCCTTCTTGAGCGACCCGTTATCTGGACTACAGGATTCAGGGCAATCGGAGAGTTAAAGCACTTTCTCTAATCTTGGATTAGGCAGGTAGTGCCGCCCGACTTTGCTGGTGGGCTGGCCGTTGTTGAGTACGATGTCTGCCGTATAATCGTAAGACCCCTCGAACAGGCTGCTGCCGACCGCATAAAGGTCTACCGGCACCCCCAACCGCTCGAACCGCTCGATCTTTTCAGCGTTAAAGCCGCCCGAAACGACGATCTTGACTTCCTGGAAACCCTCGTTATCCAACCCACGCCGCACGTTCCAGACCAGTTCGGGAATAACCCCAGTCGGCTGAAACTGGCCCATCATCGGCTGAATTGACTTATCTACGACCGTATTCGAGGTATCCAACCGAACGCCCCACAGTCGTGGCCCCAGAGCGCGAGCGACTTCGAGGCTCGTGCGGACGCAATCGTTCTCGAAATCTACCAGCGAGATCACGTTTACCGCCGGGTCAATGTACTCGGCAAATTTTTGGGTTGCCAGCACCGTGTCGCCGTTGTAAGCCGCAATCAAGCCGTGTGGAACCGTCCCCAGACCTTCCTGACCCCACCACGCGCCCTGTGCGTCCGTGCTGACTCCTAAAGCTCCACTTTTGTAGGCGGCATAGCCATCGCCGGTTTGCACCAGGTGATGGTCGAAGCGGGCCGGGAAAAACATCACGCCTTTGCCGTTCGCCGCCTGCACCACTCGCTTGGTATTCGTGGCAACTTTCGTGCGGCGGGCCAGCACCCCCAGGTAATCGGTTTCGAGGTGAGCGAACAAAGCGTAATCGCCTTCGATGGTCATTACCGTTTCATACGGGGCGATTTCGTCGCCGTCATAAAGAGCCTGTACGTCCAGTTCTTCCCACCCCGGCACCCACCGCCCGGTTGGGTCGGTGTAGCCCGCGCACAGCTTGACGATAGCAATCGCTTCGTCAATCCCACCGACGACCGACTGATTCTTCTGGAAGACTTGCATCAATACCCGCGGATGATGCCGGTCGGCCAGCATAATTTGTTGGGCGCGTAAGAAATATTTGTCGGAATAATAACCGGCCCGCATCTTTTCCACAGGCAGGTCAAAAATCCGCGGGTCGAGCCGCACGTGGTCGGCGAGGTTGCCGTTGAGTTGTAGCTCGTCCGGCTTGGTGGTCGGTTGGTGGTTAGCACTCATCTTTTATCCCTTTTAAATCCCTTCATTTTTTCTCATTTGCTGTGGCTAAAGGTAAATTGTACTATTTCTAATCCGGCTCTGCCAATTCTGCGCCTTTTGCCGGGTTTCTGCGGCTCTGCCGGGTTTATTGTATAATAACCTGCCGGAAACGAAGTTTTTTAGGGTGTATCAGACCTTCAATTGAGTAAGCTAATGAGTGAGCTACTGAGCCAGGCTCAGTTCGGAATTTATTCAGACTTTTAGCAGGAAAGTGAATTTGAGTCAGGCCAACGAAAGAACCCTCGCCAAAAGAATAGCTCCACCCGGTGCAAGCGCAGCCCCGAACCAGGCTTCTCGGCCGCCTGGTCAGGCCCGCACGGTCGGGTTAGGCCGCCGCTTCTTGATGGCAGTGGGCGGTTGGGGAAAGGACGAAGGGCGGCAGTGGCAAAGAGCTTTTCGCGGCCCGGCTCCTTTCGCGCTGCTGGCGGCGGCTCTTTTGCTGCTGACCTTAGCCTGGCAGGTTCCGTTTGGCTACACCCTCGACTCTGCGAACGAACTCAAGCTCGACCAGCCTTTCATGCGAAATTTTAACGAGGTAGAAAATACCGGGCCAGGAGCTAAAGGCGAATGGTTTCGCTGGTCCAAAGGCGAAGGGTCGCTGGATTTTCAGGGCGTCGGCAAGCGCGACTACCGACTGCAAATGAACCTGGCCGCCAGCATCAACCCTGGCCTGGATTACGTGGTGCGGGCGAACTCGACCGAGATTGCCAGAGGGCAGCTTGACCCGGCTCAGAAAACTTATGTTTTTCAGATACCGGCCCAGGCTATTTCTAACCGGGATGGCAATCTGCGGGTCTACGTGCAGGTGCAAGCATTTATTCCTGCCGGGAAAGACCCGCGTGAACTGGGTTTCGTTTTCTTCTCGGCTAAACTTGATCCAGGCGGAGGCGGGCCGGTCGTTCCGCCACCAACCCAATTAGGCTGGCTGCTCGGCGCGATCATGCTGGCCTATGCGCTGCTGGCGCGGGCCGGATTTCGGAACTGGCGGGCGGCAGGGGGAGCTTTCGGGTTGGCCCTGGTGCTGGCGTATGTGGTGGCGACGCCCGGTGCGCGGGTCTGGCTGACGATCTTTTCAAGCCGGGTCACGCTGGCTTTTGGTTGGGCCGTGCTGATGGTAGTGCTGGCCGATATTCCTGCCCGGCGGGTCTGGCAGTTCGGCTGGGAGCGACGCTGGGCTTTGAGCATTTTCGGCCTCGTGCTGGCCGTGCGCCTGGCCGGAATTTTGCACCCGCAAGGGCTGACCCCCTCGCAACTTGGTCCGGCGGTAGTAGACATCAATTTCCACGTCAACCGTATGTTCGAGTTGTGGGATCGGGGTCGCTGGTGGCAAAAGATTACCTCGACCGAGTGGGGCAACCGCCAGACCTACTACCCCGCCACCGGCTATCTCCTGATCGGCCTGTTTCAATGGCTGATCCCCGACCGCAAGCTGTTACTGCTGGTGTGGATGGTCACGCTCGAAAGCAGTCGGGTGCTGCTGGTTTTTTACCTCGTCAAGCGATTGAGCGGCGACGGGCGTTCGGCTTTGCTGGCCGGATTTTTGATGGCCGCTCTGCCGATCAATATGCTGTCGTTGGCCTGGGGGCAGGTCTCGAACCTGTTTGGCGAATGGGTAATCCTGGTGACGCTATGCCTGGTGGTGGTCAAATGGGACGAGTTGCGCCGCCTCCCTTACTTCGCCCTGCTGTCCGCCTCGCTCCTGCTGGCTTTTATCATGCATCCCGGCGTGGTGTTGTTGGCGGGGATCGGGTTTGGGCTGGCCGGGTTGTTGTTGTGGCGCAGTCGGGGTAGCCGCCGGGGAGCCTGGCTTTTCTTTGCGGCCTACTTTCTGGCGATTGGTCTGGGCATTGCGGTCTATCATTACGTGACGATTCAGGAGATGGTTCCGCAAGCTATCGCCACCCTTGAATCGAAGCTGCGGGGCGGTTCGGTCAGCGATGAGGTCAAGGATACCGGCTTTCGGGTTGGCGGACAGGTGCGCGATGCCCGCATGGGTCTGGTAATTTCTTACGTCAAAACGGTGCCGGAGCTTATTGTCGAAGGGGCGAAAGGGTTCGGGCGCGAGGCTCGCGTCTATTACAACGTCTTTCCGCTCCTGATGATGCCCTGGGGTCTGTGGTGGCTCTGGCGGACTTCGGGCCGTTCAGGTTCCAAACTGGCCCTGGCCGAGGCCGACCCTCTGCTAGAAACCCGTCGAGCGGCCCGGCGGCGCATGTTCTGGGTGGCGGTAGCCTGGCTTGGGACGGTGGCGCTGTTTGCCCTGGCAAGCCTGGTGCTAAATCTCTACGTGCGGTTCTGGCTTTTCCTGCTGCCGATTGTCGCGGTTGGAGCTGGTCTTTTTTTAGGGCGGTTGTGGCGGCGATTGGAAACGGCCCAGGCGGGTTGGGCCGGAACGCTTTTCGTGCTGGCTCTGTGCGCCTGGCTGGGGTTAGGTACGCTGACCCTGTACTTCGACCGCATCTTTTATTATTTGCGCGGAGCCGGATAAACATTAAAAAAGAACCCCATGAGCGAACCTGACCTGAACAAAGCCCCCCAAGTTAATACCCTCCTGGCCGACGAGCCGATTTCACAGCCCGGTTCGCTCGTTTTGCCGCCCCCGGTAGTCACTTCGGCTCAGCGTGTGCGTAGTGCCGGGCTGGGTTGTATTACGCTTGTGGCAATCTTTTTCGTGGCAGTCACGGCTTTTGGCGGAGCTTATCAAACTCGGCCTTCTTATAAAATTGACCTGGGCAACCGGCTCGACCGCCCTTTTGTCAGTGGTTTTAGCGAACGCGAACCGGGTCAGCCTCAGCGCGAGTCCACCGTCACGCCGTGGGACGGCACGGACTACAGGTGGAGCCTGGGTGAAGGACACGTTGATATACCCGGCCTCGGTTCCCAACCTTTGACCGTCACGCTCCGCTTTACCGCCGCCAGCAACCCGACTTCGACCCTGACCGTGATTATCAACGACAAAAATCAGGTGGCAATTTCGCCCTCACCCCTTCCGGTGAGTCAATGGATCGAGGCGAGCTTTTTGGTTCCGGCTAACTGGTTCCCCGACGGCCATCTTCATCTCAAGCTCAAATCTAACACTTTCAAGCCAGAGGGCGACGTTCGCACGCTGGGCCTCAACTTCGATTGGATCAAGGTCGAACCGGCCCAGCTTGAAACCGTCAATTTTATTCGCCCGCCCGACGGCGAATATCTGCCGCTCGTGTTTACGGCGGTGCTGGCGGTGCTGATCTTTATTGCGATTGGTCTGCCCACGGCGGGAGCTTTGGCGGGAGGCTGTGCGGTCGTGGGAGCCTTTGCCTACTGGCTGATCAACGACCGCCTGAGCCTGACGACTTTGATCGAGCGCGATTTTATTCGGATCATGTTCTTTTTGTGGGTGGTAGTTTATCTGGCGGCGGAATACGGGCCACGCCTGTATCGCTGGCTGGGCCTGCCCACCACGCGGGCCGAGGGTGGCTGGTTGGCCGGGTTTGCCCTTTTGCAATTTGTGCTGCTTTATTTCTTTCAGCTTCACCCGCAGTTTGCTTCCAGCGATGTCGGTTTGAGCATAAATCACCTCTACAAGGTCAGGGCCGGTCAACTGGTGTTTACCTCCCCTTTGCCTACCGGCCAACCTGCGCCCTATCCCCCGGTTTTTTATCTGTTTCTCTTGCCTTTCACCGGCCTGAGCGGAGAAAGTCGGGTCGCTATCGAAAACCTGATTGTGCTGGCAAATTCGGCGCTGGCGGCGTCGGGGGTTTTTTTGGTTTACTATCTTGCCAGCCTGGTGCGGCCTTCGGCCTGGCAAAGTGACGTCCGCAAATCGCGCAACACCCGGCCTTTCCTGACGACCAATCCGGCAGCCGTGATCGCGGCGGGCTTTTACGCGATCAATCGCTACCAGTTTTTGATTTTCTCGCAGGGCAACCACGCTAACCTGTTCGGAGCCTGGGCTTTTCTGTTGTTCCTGGCCGTAGTGGTGGGGACTTTGCACTATTTGCGCCGCCTGGCCCGGTCACAGTCAGCCCTGGCTCTGGCCGAGCGACAGATTTTACCCGCCCGCCCCCTGAAGTCGGTCGAAATTAGCCACGCGGTCAGCCAACCGCCCGCCGACCCCGATCTGCCGCCCGGCTCACCTTACGCCGACCTGGAAGGACTGGAAGGCGTGCTAAAGCTTGAGAATGGGCGGCGGCGTTCGCCTAAAGTCAACAGTCGGCTAGTGAGCCGGACACTGGCGGGCTGGTGGCGTCCGCTTTGGCCTCGCCTGGAAGTAGCCGGGCGGTATTTACTGCCGCTGGCTCTCTTGCTGGTAGTTTTGTTGTCTCACTACGGTACTTTTTTGTTTGCCAACGTCTTTATGCTGGTTTACATCGTCATTTTGTTGGGTCTGGGCAGCCGGGCGGCTCGACCCGAAGGAGCTTATTTGCTCTTTTGCTGGGTCTGCGCCCTGGTGCTGGCGATTTTGCTCTACTACCACAATTTCTTCGATCTGATCGGGAATTTCCTGAGCGGTGCGCCGGTGCCGGAGGGCAAAGTCGCGCCGCCATTCGACCTGTCTAAAGCTTTTCGCCGCACTTACAGCGACTTACGGGATTATTTTGGGCTGGTTGTGCTAATCGCGGCGGGCGGAGGGATCGCTCTGTGGCTGGTCGGGCGGCTGCAAACGGCGCGGGCGAAGGGTTTTCCGGCCTGGCGAATAGGGCCGGTTGGCGGGGCGATCCTGGCTCTGGGTTTGACCGGACTCGGTTTTGCCCTGGCCGAGGCGGTGCGCGGGCTGGAAACGCGCTATCAGCTTTACTTCATAACCTTTGTGGCGATTGCGGCAGGCTCTTTCCTGGGCCGGGTCTGGCGGAGTGGTTGGGCCGGTCAGATGCTCGTAGCCGGACTGTTCGGATTCCAATTACTAGGAGCGATCCTCTTCTGGTTGGATCGAGTGACTTATTATTAGCATTTTTGGGGCAAATTCGCTCAAATTTAACTTAGAAGCTCAAGAATTGCCTGAATATTTCACAAAGTATAGAAAGCTCCTTGAGCGGCTAATCCACCTGGTCAGAGATATTTCAGTAAGCAAAAACCGGGTGATAGCAAAGACCGCCCGGCCAAACAGGTCTTCATTTTTGTGAAATTTTTAGGCAATTGTTAACCTAGAAGATTACTTGCTGCCAAAGGCGTAGATGCGCCCATCATACGAAGTGACGTAGACCCGGCCATCCGCCACGGCGGGCGATGAGCCGATCTGGTCCTCCGTGGCGAACTCCCAGCGTTTGCTGCCGGTTGCCAGGTCGAGCGCGTACAGCTTTGTGTCGGTCGAGCCGACTATCAACACGTCGCCTGCAATTGTCGGGGACGAGGCTACAATGTCGTCGCTGGCAAACTCCCATTTTTTGGCTCCCGTGCGGGCATCGAAAGCATAAACCTTTTTGCTGCTGCTCCCGACATAAACCACTCCGTTTGCTACGGCGGGCGACGAGCGGCTTGGCCCTTCCAGGTTGGCTTCCCACTTTTTGAGGCCCGTCAGCGCGTCATAGGCCAGCAGCAGCCCGCCTTCACTCGAAAAATAAACGGTATCGTCGGCCACCGCCGGAGACGATAGCACCCCCATCCCGCCCGGAACCTGGACATTCCACTTCTTTTCGCGGGTCGCCAGGTCGTGGGCGTAAAAGTAGCCGTTGTTGGCCCCGAAGAAGATCATACCACTGCCGACCGCCGGGGAAGTGTTGATGCCCGCGCCGTTGGCGTTTCCGGCCAGGATAAAGCCTTTTTGCTTGCCGGTATAAGCGTCAATCGCCCAGAGAGTTCCCAGGTTGCTGCCGATGTAAACCGTGCCGTTAACTACTACCGGCGAGCTTATGATTTGTTCAATCGAGGGAAAACTCCAGCGTTCCTGGCCGGTTTTGGCATCCAGGGCGTAGACTTGCCCCCCGGTCGTGCCAAAGTAAACTAGCTGGCCCGCGACTGCCGGGCTGCTGGCAATGGCGGTATACTTGCGTTGCCAGCGTATTTCGCCCGATGCGAGGTCTACCGCGTAGAAATTACCGTTGGAACTGCCAAAATAGGCCAGGTTGTTAGCAATAGCCGGGGACGATTGCAATTCGCCGCCGACTTCGGTGGCCCATAGTTTTTGCAAAGGCAGGGTTACTTTAGAAGAGCTTAGCCGAGTGCGGGCCGGGTTGCCTCCGGCCATTGCCCAGCCTAACCCTTGCGGGTCGCTGGTGCTGCTCAGGGGTGTGCCGACCGGGGTGGGCGGTAGCGGGATAGCTGTAGCAAATTCGCCCTGCGCCAGCGAGGTCAGGTTAGCCCGCGCCGTAGCCGCATTGAGCGGCGTAAGCGGGTTATAGCGATTCGCTTCGTCCGCTCCGGTTCGGCCTTTCTGGGCGGTTGGCCCGGAGGAGGTAGAATTAGCCGAAAAAGCAATCCAGACGATCAAGCTTGCCAGCAGCAGACCGCCCAAAACCAGCACCATTATCAGCTCGACCTTACCAAAAGCCGCTTTGCCACCCTTCCTGACAATCCGCGTCCGGCTATTAAGGCTGGCCGGGGCCGCCCGCCTGATCGTGGCCGAAGTGACGACCCGGCCCGGTTCGGAAGGTTTGACCCGCTTGACCGGCGGCGGAAGAGGCTGACCGCTATCGGCGGCCTCCGCTCCTGCTTCCCTGGTCGGGTCGGTCTCAGGCCCGTCAATTTCCTGCTTTTGGTTGTCTGTCTCGTTACTCATGTTTATCCCCGAAGTACATTTTGCCAGTAGTGAAGCTGAAAGGGACAATCAAAATAGAAAACCCAGACTTTCTATTTTTTTGTCCCCTGGATGCTGGCGCGTAGTGGCGGCTAAAGGCCGCCACTGCCCGTCCTGTTACAACTGTCCGGCCTTACTCCGCTCCGGCTTTCCCGGTGTTGCTTTCCTCCTTCGGCTCCGAGGCCGCCAGGGAAAGCATCTCGTCGGGCGTATTGCCTTTGAGTTGAATCTGAGACTGGTTCCGCAATGAGAGGCCGTAAATATTGATAAAGCCTACCGCCGCATCGTGGTTGTACTGGTCGCCTTTGTCGTAAGTCGCCAGCGAAAAATTGTAGAGCGACTGAGGCGAACGTGTACCGCTCTTGGTGACAGTGCCTTTGTAGAGTTTAAGCCGGACTGTGCCGCTCACGTAACGCTGGCTGCTGGCGACGTAGGCGGCTAAATCCTGGTGCAAAGGGCTAAACCACAGCCCGTTGTAGACCATATCGGCATATTCCGCCGCTACTTTGTCCTTGAAACGGGCTGACTCGCGAGTGAGGGTCAGGTCTTCCAGCCAGCGATGCGCTTTGTGCAGCAGTACGCCCGCCGGAGCCTCGTAAACTTCCCGGCTTTTAATTCCCACCAGGCGGTTCTCGATATGGTCAACTCTGCCAACCCCGTGCCGTCCGGCCATCTCGTTCAAGCGTGTGATCAAGGTTACGCCGTCCAGACGGTCGCCGTTAAGGGCGATGGGCAGACCGCGCTCGAAATCAAGGCTAATTTCTTCCGGCTCGTTAGGCCACTGGGCCGGGCTACTCGTCCATTCGTATGCTTCTTCGGGTGGTTCGTTCCAGGGGTCTTCGAGTGGCCCGGCTTCGACCGAACGGCCCCACAGGTTTTGGTCCACGCTAAAGCGTTTCTGGCTGACCGCCGAGAGCGGGATATTGTTGGCCCGTGCGTACTCGATTTCATCGTCGCGGGTCATGCGCCATTCCCGGACGGGCGCGATAATTTTGAGTTCAGGAGCCAGCACATTTACCGAAATATCGAACCGCACCTGGTCGTTGCCTTTGCCGGTGCAGCCGTGGGCGACTGCTGTGCAACCTTCCTCGCGGGCCACCTGCACCAGGTTCCAGGCGATCAGAGGCCGGGCCAGGGCGGTTGCCAGGGGATATTGCCCTTCGTAAATTGCCCCGGCTTGCAGGGCGGGCCAGATGAAGAATTTGACGAAATCCTCTTTAACATCTCGCACCAGAGCCTTGACTGCCCCGATCTCAAGGGCACGTTCGCGGATTGCTTCCAGGTCGCGGTCGTTAGCCCCGACATCTACGGTTAGCGTTACTACGTCCAGGTCGTATTTTTCTTTGATCCAGCGGATCGCCACGCTTGTATCCAGCCCGCCAGAATAGGCCAGAACTACTTTTCCCATCTTTCTTGTAACTCCTCAACTAGGGTGAACAAATCGAAAAGGTGTAAGACGCGGCCCTTGTTGCGGCGGCATGCTTACACCCGACTTATTTCACTTATTCCTTTCGCGCAACCTGTTCGAGAAAGCTAAAACATCTCTCTAACGTCTAGCTTTACTATAACATATCACTGGTTTTTGTACAACCTACCAAAAAACCAGAGCGAGTGCAAAGTTCGAGTTTGGCCTTGTGCCAGGCCCGGTTGCGCTCTATCACACCTTTCAGGTCCAATCACGCTTTACCCGGCCCTGTCGTACCCTGACACGAGCTGTCACACCCGCAGGGCGTGAGCGGAGCGAAGAATCTTCTTGACTATGCAAGATCGAGGTAGGTCAAGAAGATTCTTCGCTTAGAATTGCTTTTAATCAAAACCTGGCTTAGTTTTCGCTCAGAATGACATACTGACTTTGCAACACCCCTGTAATTACTCTTCCTCATCATCCTCTTCGGGTTGCCGCCGGGCGCAAACCAGGCGCAAGCTTTCCCAGACCGGGAAGTTCGGGTCGGCCCGCCGCGCTTCGGTTAGCTTTTGTGCCCAGTAAAGCCGGGCAAGGGCTTCTTTCTCCTCGCCGTAATCTTGTTTATACTGCCGTTCTAATTCTTCCAGGGTCGGGTAGACCAGCAGGGCATAGAAGGCCGCGTAGCCGCGCTGGGCCTGGCGATATTCTTCTATATTCTCCGCCGCCGCCAGGTTGACCGTATGTTCGACGAACCCCACCCGCCGTCGGGTTAGCTCGTCCGGTCGGGTTTGCTCAAGCTTGAGTAGACCCTGGCGAGCAAGCTGCCACTCTTTTCTTTGTAAAGCCTCTGCCACCTCGGTATAATTGAATATCCTGGCGAGGGCGAGGGCGAGGTCGCGGGCGCGGGCGAGGTCGCGGGCGAGGGCGCGGTCGAGGGCGAGGGCGCGGTCGAGGGCGAGGGCGAGGTCGAGGGCGAGGGCGCGGTCGAGGGCGCGGTCGAGGGCTAGGGCGCGGTCGCGGGCGCGGTCGAGGGCGAGGGCGCGGTCGCGGGCGCGGTCGAGGGCGC
>JBBRBE010000151.1:0-14769 GCA_038206175.1 Chloroflexia bacterium | reverse complement strand
ACCCGTGACGGCCCTACCGCGTGTAAAAGCTTGGTAACGACGGTAGTGACACCCGCGAAATGACCGGGCCGGGCCAGACCTTCCAGCACGCCGGTAATACCGCCGACTTCCACACGAGCATCAAAGCCTGCCGGGTACATCTCTTCGACGCCTGGATGATAGACCGCCGTTACTCCTGCTTCTGCGACCAGAGCCAGGTCGCGGTTCAGATCGCGGGGGTAACGGCTAAAATCATCTTTCGGGCCAAACTGCAAAGGATTTACAAATATGCTGAGTACAACGACGTCGTTCTGAGCTAAAGCTTGCCGCACCAGAGAAAGATGGCCTTCGTGCAAATAACCCATCGTTGGCACCAGGCCGATCTGCCGTCCGGCCTGTCGCCACTGGTCACGCTGAACAATCATTTCACCCACAGTTTCGATTAGTTGCAATCTCCCCGTTCCTTCCTGTCTTCCTGTGCTAACTGAGCTTGCAAATGTGACTCTTCGACTCAACTACTCGACAAAACGGAGTCATCACACTATGATATAACAACTAATTGATGCAGTTAAAATTATAATTCGAGCAAGTATTTCACTTCCCAAACGAAAGCTAGCGATTGCACGTCTTACCAGGTCAAGGGTAGCAGCATATGTATATCAGATTGTTGACCTTTCAGCTAGAAGCAGACAAGCAAGCGGCCTTTCTGGCCGAGCGCAAACTCTTCGTGACTAAAAACCGACCCGCCGGATATATTGAAGGGTTGTACTACACCAGTAAGCTCCAATGTTGTATCCTGGGAATTTGGCAAACCCCACAGCACTACTAGGCTTCTGAAATAGGTAATACTGATCATCACGAGATGCTCCGCCAGCGGTTTGGGATCAGCGGAGTAGAGCATCAGTCGTTTAAACTCATTATGGATTTACGCCGAATGCATCTTATCGGGCTGGCTTCAAAACTTGAACTTATTCGCTTTGCTCCACCTGCTGAGGCTACGGCTTCGAGATTTCTCCAGCACTACTTGCGTACTAACTCTTATCTGGCCGAGGGTAACGTAGGCACAATGTTAGCCCGTAGTGAAGAGGAAACCCTTCTTTATCTTGTGCGCTACGATTGGACTGACGAGACCAGCCAGGTCAGGTTCCACACCAGCACTGTTCACCAAACTTTCTTGGAGGAACTCGACCAAATCGGCAGCCAGCTACTAAATTCCTGGTCTCATCTAACGCAGTTACTCAATTACCCCCTCACACCAGCCCCGAACTGACTCAACAGGCTCTAGCGGTCTAGCCAGGGAGCCGCTTCTTTGGCGTGATAAGTAATGATCATATCGGCTCCGGCCCGCTTAATGGCCGTCAGGCTCTCCCGAATCACCCGTTCCTCGTCCAGCCAGCCCATGCGGGCGGCGGCTTTGAGCATCGAGTATTCGCCGCTAACATTGTAAGCCGCCAGGGGCAGGTCGAACCGCTCCCGCACCTTCGAGATAATGTCTAAATAAGCCAGGGCTGGTTTGACCATAATCATATCGGCTCCTTCGGCAACATCCAGTTCGACTTCGCGCAAAGCCTCGCGGACGTTAGGCGGGTCCATCTGATAGCTGCGGCGGTCGCCAAAGGCCGGAGTGCTATCGGCAGCCTCTCGGAAGGGGCCGTAAAAACCACTGGCGTATTTGGCGGAATAAGCCATAATAGGGGTGTTATCGAAGCCGCCGCCGTCCAGAGCCTCCCGCAAGGCTCTTACGCGCCCGTCCATCATATCCGAAGGAGCGATGATGTCGGCTCCGGCCTCGGCGTGAGAAAGAGCCATCTGTTCCAAAAGTTTCAAGGTCGGGTCGTTCTGGACATAACCGTGGGCATCCAGCACTCCGCAATGGCCGTGGTCGGTATATTCGCACAGGCAGACATCGGTAATGACGACCATCTCCGGCACGTTCCGCTTGATCTCCCGCACGGCAGCCTGCACGACACCATTCGGGTTGTAGGCTTCCGACCCCTGGTTATCTTTGAAATCGGGGATGCCAAAAAGTAGCACTGCTGGAATTCCTAGCTTTGCAACCGCTTCGGCTTCCCGTGCCACCCGCTCGACCGGCCAGCGATAAACGCCCGGCATCGAGCCGATTTCAACTTCTTCTTTAATACTTTCTGCAATAAAAAGCGGATAGATAAAATTGTCCACCGAAAGGCGAGTTTCGCGCACCATCCGCCGCAGGGCATCGGTACGCCGGGTGCGCCGGGGGCGCACGGTCAGGTCGGCGCGGCGGCTCGTTTGTTCGGTTTGTCGCTCTGCAATCGTCATCGCTGCTCTTTCCTTCCTCTCTAAATCTCTCACTCTTACAATTTGTCCAGGTCGGTTGCTACTTGCAAAGCTAACCTCAAAGCTTTCTGAGCCACGCTTTTAGCTTCAAACAGATTATCTTCGTAATCGGCCAGGTTTCGGTAAGCACTTAGCTTTATCAATCTGATACCGGTCTTAATAGAAGTCTGATTCTGACTGTCCGTAAAAGTTTGACTCACATAACGGTGTACATCTCTTTTAGGAATTTTAAGGCCTATAACATCACGCAGGTAGTTCCTACTTTGCACAAAAACAGAATAATAAGCTCGGCTTATAACCAGGCGATAAACCGCTTCGGGGCTACTTGACACTTGACCTGGATTGTTGAAAAGTTGCTCTGCAATGCTGTAGTATTCTTTCCAATTAAATCTCAACGAGAGCTACTCCACATCTAGCATAATCTTATCGCCAGCTATATATCCAAAACGTGTCCACGCTTCCACTTCAAATTCGATCAGCCGATCAATCGCCTCATCAAGCTCAAGACCAGTCCAGATCGAGATTACAATATACTCCGAACCATCTTCTGGATCGGCTCGCCAGGTAAGAGCAAGCTTTTCTAATTTTGGAAAAGCTTCCTTAATTAAAGCAGGAGCTTTTTCCAGGACAAAAATAATAAACGGGTTAAGTTTGAGAAAATCCAGAAGCGCGTCTTTATCGCCCTTGATTTCGTACTGGTCGAGCCACCCGATATTGATTTCTAGTTGTAGCATAATAAGCCTACTCCGCTTTCTGATAAGGATTTACGAGCCTGAGCAAATTATAGCACAGGCTCGTAAATCCCCGATCTTTCTACTTTCTAGGCCAGAGCGGGGGCCGCCAGGGACGCAAAACTCTGACGAGCCGCTTCAATCGTCGCATCGAGGTGTTCGTCCTGGTGTGCGTTGGAGATAAATCCAGCCTCGAACTGGCTCGGCGCAAAATAAACTCCCTGCTCGATCATGCTCCAGAAGAAGCGGGCATAAGCTTTGGTATCGGCGGTTTTGGCACTGGTGTAATCGTAAACTTCCTGGGCGGTAAAGAACAGGCCGAACTTCGTGCCAATAGACTTGAAGTAGACCGGCACGGGACTCTCCTGGCAAGCGGCGGTCATCCCCTGTTCCAGGCGAAGCATCTTCCGTTCGAGATTTTCGTAAAAACCCGGTTCCAGAAGTTTCTTGACCGTCGCGATCCCGGCAGCCATCGCCAATGGATTACCACTCAGAGTACCAGCCTGATAGACCGGGCCACTAGGAGCCACCAGCGACATAATTTCCCGCTTGCCGCCGTAAGCCCCGACCGGCAACCCGCCGCCGATAACCTTGCCCAGCGTGGTCATATCGGGCCGGATGCCGGTCAAACCCTGCACCCCGCCGACCCCGCCGATACGGAACCCGCTCATCACTTCGTCGAAGATCAGCACCGCGCCCTCGCGCTCGGTAATGTCGCGCAAACCTTGCAAGAAGCCCGGTCTGGGCAGTACAAGACCCATATTGGCCGCCACTGGCTCGACGATGATCGCGGCGATCTGGCCGGGATGAGCGGCAAAGAGCTTTTCGACCGCCGCCAGGTCGTTGTACGGAGCGGTCAGGGTGTCCGCCGTATTCGCGGGCGTCACACCAGGGCTATCCGGCAGACCCAGCGTAGCGACACCGCTTCCGGCCTGCACCAGGAGGAAATCGGCGTGGCCGTGGTAACAACCCTCGAACTTGAGGATTTTGTTACGCTTCGTGTAAGCGCGGGCTACCCGCAACGCGCTCATGGTCGCCTCGGTTCCGCTCGAAACAAAGCGGATCATTTCGAGGCTGGGCATCGCGCCAATAATCAGTTCGGCCAGTTGGGTTTCCAGAGCGGTCGGCGCACCAAAGGAACTACCCCGCCCGGCCTGGCGCGTGATCGCCGCGACGACATCCGGGTGGGCGTGGCCGAGGAGCAACGGCCCCCAGCTCAGTACATAATCAATAAAGCGGTTGCCGTCGGCGTCGTACATGTACGGCCCTTCGCCGCGCTCGATAAAGAGCGGATTGCCGCCCACCCCTCGAAAGGCCCGCACCGGGCTGTTCACCCCACCGGGTATTAGCCGACTGGCCTGTTCGTGCAAAATCCGCGATTTCTCAAAATTCACTGTTTCATCCTCGCAAACTATTAACCTTTGGGGTTAGTTTTTTTCCTAGACCTAGACCAATTCGCCTTTTAAGACTGTCACAGCCTGCCCGCCCAGGCCCACGCGGTCGCCATTTAGCCGTACCCGCACTACTCCGCCACGCCGGGAAGCCTGGTAGCCGACCATCTCGGTTTTGCCCAGTTTAGCGGCCCAGTAGGGCGTCAAGGCACAGTGAGCCGAACCTGTCACCGGGTCTTCGTTGATACCCATCGCCGGAGCGAAAAAACGCGAAACGAAATCAAAGGCAGGGTCGGACGAACGGCTGGTGACAATCGTGCCGCGCACTGGAGCCGTGCCTAACAGCCCAAAATCCGGCTTTAAACTCCGCAAAATCTCTTCCGAAGCAACTTCGATCAAGTAGTCAGAATTGTTCTTGCCGGTGTACACGAGCGTCACTTCGAGAGCCTGAGCAATCACGGCGGGCAATTCGACAGTCTCGACAGCCCTGGCCGGAAAATCCATCTCGATACTATCGCCCTGCTGGTCGGCAGTCAGCAGACCGCTTCGGGTATAGAAGCGGGCTTGTTGTCCTGCCGCCAGGTAGCCTTCTTGCCACAGGTAGTGCGAACTGGCGAGGGTCGCGTGGCCGCACAGGTCAACCTCGGCGACAGGGGTGAACCAGCGCAAATTAAAACCATCGTCCTGCCGGTAGAGGAAAGCAGTTTCGGCCAGGTTCATTTCCGCCGCGACATTTTGCATCCAGGCCGGGTCGCCCGGCGCGTCCAGCACACACACCGCCGCCGGATTACCTCGGAAAGGCTGGGCCGTAAAAGCGTCAATTTGAGCTATTTTCAATCCCACGCTCTCACCTTCTTTCGTTATTTCGTTATTTCGCTCTTAAAAACAAATAGCCCTAACAACAAAGGCACACAGGACACAAAGCACTTGTTGGATAACTCTTTGTGTTCTGTGTGCCTTTGTTGTTAGGTTGGCTCAGGCTTACAGGCCCATATTTTGGATCACTTGCTCTACCGTAGCCGAGACGCAAGAGAAAATCGGCACATCTCGAATGGTGAAAAGGCTACTCTCGGTCTCGCGCAACTGATGCACCAGATCGAGGAAGTCCGAGGGATAATCCGTCTCGAAGGCTACCACAAAATCCTGGTCGTCCAGGCCAAACGAATAAGCCGTATTAAGCTTGACGGTCGGATACTGATGACCGACCCGGATATGCTCG
Organism: Chloroflexia bacterium; assembly: GCA_038206175.1. GTDB lineage: Bacteria > Chloroflexota > Chloroflexia > Chloroheliales > Chloroheliaceae > 54-19. Next base: position 9,133 of record JBBRBE010000151.1, on the reverse strand, counting down.
TCCATAATTCGTTTGCGCTCGGCGGGAGGTAGAATGTACCAGGGGCGGTTTTTGACGAAAGGATAGACAAACAGGTACTTCGCACCCCACGGCTCGACCCGCAACCGCTCGTTCTCGCTCCCGACATGGTGATGGTCGTCGGTGTAGAGCGAACGCTTGGTCATTGCCAGATAATGATAAGGCTGACTGAGGTAAGCCCCCAGGCCGGTCGCCAGGATGGTCGAGTGAACTTCCTGATAACGCTCAAGCCCGCTAGGAGATTCGCCATCTTTGTTGACCGGCACGACGTGCCACAACATAAAGTCCACGTCGCCCCGCACACCGGTCAGGCTATAGGGCCGCAGCAGTTCGCCACGGGGATACAACCCTTCCATCGCCTGTAAAAATTCCTGCACACCCTGCTCGCGCTCGGCTTTGGGCAGACGGCGGAAAGCCGGATCGAGCTTGTAAAAGCCGTACTTGACGAATTGCTGAGTGGAAATATTATGTTTAAATTCGACTTTAAGGTTGGGGTCTTCCTCCATCGCCCGTCCGCCCTGAATGCCGAGCTTTTCCTTCATAGCTTGCTCACCGGGCGTGATGATGGTGGCCGGGTTGTGGTAAGCCACGGCTGCGTTACCGTTTGAAGTGCGGTCGTCCATTCGACTTCTCCCTCTTATCTTCTTTTGGCTGTCTTGTCTGCCTGTCACGGGTTCAGACTTTTTAGATAGGCTTTAGATAGGCTATTGAAACAGGCTAAAATAGCCTTAAATACCTTCGGCCTGTATTATACGCTTTTCGGGGGCAAAAGTAGTCTCTACCTAGAATTTTTACTCCTAAAACCGGCCCTAGTCAGTAATCAAGGCTACGGATTAATCAAACTTTTAACTTTATGCCGCCTACACCAATATTTTTCACTAACACCAGACCTGCACTGGGAAGGTTGCTTACCCGGTCGGTGCTTCTCTCTACTCGTCCCATACTTAATTCGCCGCAAAGCGTTTTATCTTGCACTTTAGCATCGGGTTATCCAAACTCAGTAATTAACTTCACAAAGTAAGGATGCCTGTAATGATTATTTTGTATACTACAAGAGTGAAGACCCAGAAAATTGCTTTTGCGATCTGTGAACAACGCGGGGCGACCGACAACATTTTACCTCCACTCAAATTATTGGGTAAAAACAAGTCCAGACCAATAGAAAGGCCTCGGTTAAAGAAAGAGTTGTGACACTATCTCTTACGGCACCGCTATGCACCTGGAACAAAGCTCTAAAGTAGCTTTGCCCGAAGACTGGCAGAGCCAACTCACCACTACTCCACTACTCCATAAATCAGCTGACACCGAGAATGACATTATACAAGGGTTTATCTTTCTTTCTCAAAAGCCTATGCTAATAGTGTCGCGCCCTATTTTACCCACATCCAGTTAACCCTTCGATCAATGATTGGACTGATGCTTCCAGCCGTTCTAAGATTAAGAGCTGAGTAGCAGCAGGTGATGTTATCAAATCCTGACTAATAATTGCAGTGTGGACAGATAATTTAACAGCCCTGCCTCATTGCCTGGTAGCTGAATCTTTGTGGCGCGGCAGCGTCAGTCTTGGTTTTTTCAGAGCGGTCTACCTGGGCGCAGGGTAATGTAGTATAATAGTAAAGGTTAGACAATAAGATCAGGTCAAAATCCGAGTGAGTTTAAGAAAGAAAGAAAAACCCCTTTCCTTTCTTCGCTTCCACTCACGATTAGAAACAGGGTAAGCGGAACAAGCAATGGATCGGTATAAGTTAGCCGATATTTTGGAAAAGGTCAGTGCGCGAGTTAAAGAGCAGTGGCGGGCCAGTTGGGAAACCCAGGTGCAAACCGCGCAGGCGGGAGGCCGCACCGTTTATAACCCCTACCCGGACGAAACCGACGACTTGCCGCCTGCCCTGACCGAATCGCCCGCCCAGGCTGCCGCCCAGGACGACGATCTGTGCCGTGAACCGGGAGTGACGACCGGCGAAGGAGCGGGCGATGAGTTGAGCCTGACCGAAACTCCTTCGCTACGTTCGCCCATGGCGATCAGCGCCCACAATATTTTCCCCGAATATTACGCCAAAATGCTCGAAAGTATCCGGCGGAACGACCTGAGCAGCTTTTGCGATTTCATGACCGTGGAAGGCACGAAGTGGGCTTTAGTCGAAGTACCGGTAGACGAACTGGTGGCGCAGACGATGGCCTATTGCCAGGAAATTGTGGACGCTATTTACGCGGCCCAGGAATTAGAATTGAACCCGGACGAGCGGCGGCAGATCGTGCGGGCGTTGGACGGCCTGGGACGGCGGGCCAGTGCCGCCATAATCAAAGGTTACGTGGACGGGCGCGACCGACTGCTGATGAGAGCCTTGACCTCGAACCGCCCGAACGACGAAAACACCGGCCTCAGCCCTATTGTGAAGGGGACGGTGATGGGCGGCTTTGGCGAACAGGTGCGCCGGTCGCTGGACGAACTGGAAGCCCTGCATAAAGTCAACAGCGCGGTAAACAGCAGTCTCGACCTTGATTCGGTGTTGAACCTGACCGTACAGGCTGTGGCCGAAGTGACCAATGTAGATGTCTGCGCGATTTACGTTTTCGACAAAGAGCAGGAAAATCAGGAGTCAATGGTGCTACGGGCCGCTAAAGGTCTCAACCCACGCGCCATCGGCACAGTTCGGGTACAGGTCGGCGAGGGCGTGACGGGAGCCTCGGCCAAAGAAGGTAAACCTATTTCGGTCTACGACATCTGGGCCGATAGCCGCTTCCGCTACGTTCCGGCCCTGCACGAAGATACCAGTCGCTCGATGCTCAGTGTGCCGGTGATTTTGTTCACCCGCGAAAAGCTGGTCGGGGTGATCAACGTGCAGTCCCGAACCTATCGAAGCTGGACGACCGAAGAAATTCGCTTCCTGGAAATGGTTGCAGGCGAAATTGCGATGGCAATCGAGAACGCCCGGCTTTACCAGCAGACCGACGAACGGTTGCGCCAGAAAGTTCAGGAGTTAACCACCCTCCAAAACGTCTCGAACATGATCGCGGCTACGCTTGACCTGGGCCGCGTGCTGCAACTGATCGTGGAACAGGCCAGCGAACTGGTCAAAGCCGATATGTCGGCCATCTACGAGCTAAAAGAAGAAAGCCAATACCTGACGATTGTGGCCAACCACGGCCTGAGCGAAGACTACGTGCGGAACATGCGGGTCAAGCTAGGCGGGGGGCCGGTAGGCCGGGCGGCGGAACTGAACCGGCCCGTCAACGTCTGGGACGCTCATTTTGAACTGCACGAAAATGAACATTTCTACTTCAAAGACCAGTACCGCTCGGCGATGTGCGTACCGTTGACCGGGGCGCGGGGTGCGCTAGGCGTAATCTGCCTTTACACCCGGCAGCAACGCCATTTCAACGACGAGCAATTGCAGATTATTTCAGCCTTCGCAGATATGGCGGCGATTGCTATCGAAAATGCCCGGCTGTACGAGGAAGCCAAACGAGGCTTGAGCATCAAGTCGGCTCTGTTGCAGGAAATGCACCACCGGGTACGCAACAACCTTCAAACCGTGGCGGCTTTGCTTTCGATGCAAATGCGGCGCACCCAGAACCTGGAAGTGGCGATCCCACTGGCCGAAAGCGTGGCGCGTATCCAGTCTATCGCAGCGATCCACGACCTGCTCTCGCGGGAGGACATCGGAGTTACGACCGTGGAAGCCGTCGCCAAAGAGATCACCGATATTGCCAGTGTCAGCCTTGTCCCTGCCGACCGGCGCATTCGCTTCAAGATTGACGAAAATAACGTGCCGGTTGCCAGCAAAGAAGCGACCCTTCTGGCAATCCTGATCATGGAACTGGTCTCAAACGCGATCTTCCACGGCCTGGATGAGCGCAACGACGGTGAAATTCGGATCAGTGCTTTTGTGGACGAAGGCCGGACGCAAATCGAGGTGCGCGACAATGGGCGCGGCTATCCGCCGGGCTTCAACCTGGAAACCTCTAAAACCGGCCTGGGTATCCAGATTGTAAAAACGCTTGTCACCAAAGATTTGCAGGGTATTTTCAGGGTCGAAAACATTAACGGTTGGGCGACAGCTACAATTATATTCAACAGCGTGTACGGCCAGGAAGCCGAGAGCGAGGCCGGCCAGGAGATGGTGGCGTACTAGATATGGTCATACTTAAAACTGCCAAGTATCTGGCTCTTACCGGCGGGGCGTTGCTGGCTGGATTGGCCCTGATAAATCTGTTCTACATACTGGTAAGCGAGGTTTTCAAAAGCTTTCGCTCCAGCCTGACCTTCACACCGGGCAATCTATTTATAATTGCTCTAGCTATAATTGTTGGAGGGCTGGCGATCTGGGCCGCTTTTCGGGTCGAAGAGGAACCGCGCCTGGCCGGGCTGATCTGGCTGGCCGGAGGATTGGCCTGCGGTCTGGTTTCAACGGTGGCTTTGAACTTCAACTTGCTTGGGCTGAGTGCCAGCCTGCTACTGCTGATTTGTGGCTTTCTGACCCTCTTTGCGCCCCGACAGGCCCGCCTCAACCCGGCCTCCGCCACGACTTCGCCTGCTTTAGCCTCAACTCCGGCCCCGACACTCTCCGTCAACCCGGCAATATCCTCCCTGCCACCTTCGATTAACTTGCAGTCTCCTCCGGCCCCGCTTCCCCTCAATAGTAGCGACATGGCAATCTTCCAGCAAGCGGTGCAACTGGCTCAGGCGGGCGACAAACCCGGCGGGTATAGCCGCCTCAAAACATTGGCAAGAACCAACCCCACCAACGTTGATCTGATTTTGTGGACGGCTTTCCTCAGCCACGATCTAGCCGAGAGCCAGGCTCTGATTGCCCGCGCCGCCACCCTCGATCCGGCTAATGGCCGGGTGCTGGAAGCGCAGCAGTGGCTTAAAAAGCAAAGCCTTTAGATTTTTTCTAAACTTGCCGCCAAAGGTACTACTTTCGGGGCGGCAAATCGTTATGTCTAGCATTTTCGGGCGGCATATAGTATTATGGCAATAGCAAAATAAAGTATTCTTTACTTTTACCCCTTTGCAGGTAGATAGACCCAAAGAGGCTTTTCGAGTCTAAAAAACCAGGCGTGGCTGGCCTGGCAACACTTTATTCGGGCCGGGACAATCGTGGAGAAACTGGGTATGAACGAAAGATTTCATCTGTACCCTAACGGTGAAGGTAAGGCTGACGCGCAAAATAGTACCTATTCCAACGGCAGCAGCAACGGGCCAGGCCGCAGCCAGTTTGTAAACGGGCGTTATAGTTCCAATGGCAACGGACACAACGGCCCGCCTCAGCCTGACCGCGAGGCCAAGGGCAGTGAACCGGAACCGCCACGGTTGCGTGAAACTGGCTCTTTGAGTGGCCGACCCCGCGCTACTGGTCCGGTTGGAATACCCGCCGACCCACCGCTCACCAACCCTGCTACCGGCCAGACTGTGCTTAGCGGTTCGCTGACGGCTTTTTCGCCCAGTTCGCTTCTATCGCTGCTCAATATTCAGAAGCAAAATGGCTGGTTGCGCATGAGTAGTCAACGGGTCGAAGGTTACATTTATGTAGAAAAGGGTGAGGTCTGGGACGCCGGGTTGAGCCGAACCTCGCAAGGAGCTTTAGCCTTCTTCCAACTTTTCGGTTGGCGGCAGGGCGATTTTAGCTTTGAACTGGCTTCCGGTGCCCCCCCCCGACGCTCGATCTCGGCTTCGCTGCCGGTCTTGCAGGTGCGGGCGACCCTCTGGCTCGATTCGATGAACAAATATAGCTCAGTCATTCCCAACCCTGGCTACCTTATTTCGATTGCCGAAGAACCGCGTAGCGAAGTAGTGATCGAGCCGCATCAGTGGGCGATCCTGACCAAGATTGTCTCGCGCACTATGAGTGTAACCGAGCTTGCCGCCGAGCTAGAGCGCGATTTGATGGATATAATTGGCATTACGGTCGAACTGGTCAAAATGGGAGTGGCAGTTGTCCGGCCCCCGGACGAAGAATAGCTCCAACTGCGGGCGGCGAAGTGGAGCTAATCGCTAACTACTTGATGAAAAAAATTCGCATTCGTAATCTGCTCATAATTCTGATTGTCGGTAGCCTGTTTTTGACAGCCTGTAGCGATAGTTCGCCTGCAAAAGCTCCACCGACTCCGGCCCAGGAGGGCTTGCCGTTTCCTTCGACCCCCGGCCCGGCTTTGCCGACCCCAACCCCCACCGACCCACCGCCCATCCCTGACGAGCCTTCGCTGCCTTATACCGTCCCGGCCCTACCGACCACATCCGGCCCACTCAGCACGCCCCTGGCTCCCATTCTGCAAGGTTCACCGCCCACACTGACAAATCTGCCCGTGCCTTATTCCACCCCGCTCACGGCCCGGCTACTGGCCGAGATCAAGGGGCAAGGCAAGACTGCCGAGGGCCAACCCGCCCCGATCCTGGCTCTGGCACTTTCCCCGGACGGCAAGCTCCTGGCTTTGGCCGAGCGATCCCAAATCTGGCTGCTCGAAATAGCGACCGGCAAGCTGACCCAGCGGCTACTATCGGGAGCCGCCAACGAAGACGAGCGTGGGGCGCATAGCCTGGCCTGGTCTGCCGATAGCAAGCTGCTGGCGGCGGGCGGACTGAGCGGAATTATTTCGGTCTGGCGATGGGAGGCGGCCAATAATCGCTTCCGAGCCGGGCCGCAACGTCTTTCTTCCACGCCGACTGCCGAGGCTTTTGGCGATTCGGTCGAGGTGGCTTTCTCGCCGGACAACAAATACCTGGCCGGGTTTGGCTCGGACGGTTACATCACGGTCTACCGCACCGATAGCGGAGCCAGGCAAGCCGTCTTTCAGTCGGAGTATGCGGGCTACCTTAGCTGGTCGCCCGACAGCAAGCGGCTAGCCGACGAGTTCTTTTTGCTTCACTCGATCACCTCCAACGCCACCACCCTACCAGACGAAGCGGTAGCAATCGGCGCAGATGGGCCACAGGGCATTGGCTGGTCGCCCGACGGTACTCTCCTGGCGGCCAGTGGCGATGCCTTTGAATTGCTGCTGGTGGCGGCCCCCCGCCCCGGCCAGGCCGAAGGGCCAAATCCGTCCGCCGCCAAAATCCTGGCCCGCGTGCCGGTGCGCTCGGCTGGCCCGCAAAACCCTTCCAGCAGTTCCGGCCCTCAAGCTCAATCAATGCCGCATCTCAAAGAAGGGCGGCGGGTAGCCTGGACACCCGATAGCCGATGGGTGGCGGCGGCTAACGTGCCGGAAGCAGGCAAAATCAGCCTGTGGGATAAAGCGGGCCAACCCGTCCTGACTTTCGAGGCTAGCTCCGGTATTCTCCGCACCCTGGTCTGGCCGCGAGAGGGGCTGCTGGTCAGCGCGGGCAACGATGGCGTCGTGCGGTTATGGCAACTGGTCGGGCCACCTGCCCCCCTCATCGGCGGTTATATCGGCACGCCTTCATCGCCGCCTACAACTACTGCTACGCCTGCTCCCGGCTCCTGACCTTGAAACCTTCAAACCCAGAAGAGCAAGTCAACGAGGTTAAAGTTACAAACAACCCCGAACGCCTGGAAACTAAGAATGGCCCTCTGCTTTTTAGCTTCTTTCTTCTAACAGCCCTCTTTTACAGTTTGCTAGTCCTCTTGCGGCACTACTCTTTCGAGACACACGGGCATGATCTGGGGATTTTCGACCAGGGAGCCTGGCACTGGAGCCAGGGGCTGGCTCCTTTTTCCTCGCTCAAAGGTTACAATTTGCTGGGCGACCATTTCACGCCGATCCTGGCCTGGGCCGCGCCCTTTTACTGGCTGTGGAACGGGCCGGAAACGCTGCTGGTTTTGCAAACCCTAACCCTGCTGTCCGGCCTTTTTCCAGCTTACGCTTTGGCTCGGCAACATCTCAAAAGCGGCTGGCTGCAAGTTTATCCGCCGCTTTTTTACGCTTTGTTTTTCGGGGTCGGGGCGGCCCTCGATTTCGACTTTCATACCGACAGCCTGGCGGCGGCTCTTTTCCTGTGGGCGGTCTGGGCTTTCGAGCGCGATTACACCAGGCGATACCTGGTTTTTTTAGGGCTGGCTCTGCTGTGCAAAGAGACTGTGCCGGTTTACCTCAGCTTCTGGGCCGTCTACGTCCTGACTACCGGACGACAACGCCGTTTGCACGCAGGTCTGGCCGTCGGCGGGCTGATCCTCTTTCTGCTCGAACTAAATCTGGTGATCCCTTTCTTCGCCGGACGGCCTTATTATTACACCGACTACGGCGAACTCGGCCAGAGCATGAGCGAGGCGGTGCTGAACTCGCTCTGGCATCCCGACCGATTGTTCCGCGCTCTTTTCGGGCAGGCGATCAAAGTGCAAACCTGGCTGGTCTACTTTGTTTCGTGTGGTGGGGCAATCTTGCTGCGTCCGGCCTTCTTGCTACTGCTGATCCCCAACGTGATAGAACGGTTTCTAAATCCTCAATCGCCCCGTTGGACGCTTTACTTTCATTACAGTGTGATCCTGGCTCCCTTTTTCACTTATGCCGTCGTGTTGGCTCTGGTTCAGTGCGAAAAATGGCTACAACCCCGGCCTAATCATACGCCCAACCGCGCACCAGGGCGGGCTAAATTTGTGGATGGTTGGATCAAGTCCGCCTGGAAAGGCGGCGTTCTGGGCTTGTGGCTGGGCCTGGTGCTAGGGCTGAATGCTTTTGTTTACGGCCAGTTCTTTCTCAATGGCGTCAAAAACTGGCAAGCCTTGAACCAGGATCGGACGGCCATCTGGCAAGCCCTGGGTCAGATTCCGCCTGGCGCGGCAGTGACGGCCAGCAGTCGGCTTGTGCCGCACCTGGCACACCGCGAGAAGATTGATGAACTGCTTTCACCCGAACCATCTCACCCCGAACTGAAGGCCGAGTATATCGTTATCTCGCTCGAAATCGAACGCGACGAGACCGAACGCGCCCGGTTGCAAGGAGAGGTGGCTCGCTTCCTGGCCCGCCCGGATTACGGTCTACTTTACCAGCGCGGCCAGACCTGGCTGTTCCGGCTGGCCCCACCGCCCACAAGTTGACAGGCTCTGCCCAACCGAATAAGATTAATCTCTAAATCTGATAGAAGAAAAAGAAGAAGGAAAAGAGTTTGGAAGTGTCAACTTCGACCACTGAAACAAGTAGCACCACTGTAAAGCCT
>JBBRBE010000150.1:0-14819 GCA_038206175.1 Chloroflexia bacterium | reverse complement strand
TGGAAAGAAGGGGGTATCCCGGCCCAGGTGGTCTTTGAAGTGCTTTCTCCCAGCAATACGGGGCCAGAGATGGAAGGCAAGCGGGCCTGGTACGAGCGGTATGGGGTAGAAGAATTTTATATTTACGACCCCGACCGTGTGCGGTTGCAGGGTTACTGGAGACAGAACGAGCGATTGGAGCCAATTGCTAATTTGCAGGGCTGGGTCAGTCCTCGGTTGGGGATACGCTTCGAGATGGGGCCAGAGTTGAAGCTGTACAAGCCGGACGGCGAGCCATTTCTGAGCTACTCCGAGGAAGTGCGGCAACGCCAGCAAGCCCAGCAACGGGCTGACCAGGCCGAACTCAGGGTGGGCCAGGAGCGCGACCAGCGACAGCAAGCCGAGCTTATGGCCGGGCAAGAGCGGCACAAGGCCGAGCAAGAACGGCAAAGAGCCGAGCAAGAGCGGCAAAGAGCGGAGCAGGAGCGGCAAAGAGCCGACCGCCTGGCGGCACGGCTCAAAGAGTTAAATATAGACCTGGATGAGTAGTCTGGCGTTTTTAAGTAAACAAAGACTTCAGCTCAGGCTTTTACTATGCAAAAAGATGGGTTGAATTTCGGCAACCGCATTTAAGCTCAGCTTTAGATTGACATGCCGCCGTCCACTACCATAAGTTGGCCGGTGACATAGCTGGCAGCGGGCGAGGCCAGATAGAGGGCCGCTCCTTTTAGCTCTTCCAGATTGCCGACGCGCCCGATGGGAATTTGCGACTCGAAGCGTTCTTTGTTGGCGTTGATCGTGCCGGAAGCCATGCGGGTCGGGAACCAACCGGGCGCGATGGCGTTAACCAGAATGCCCTGCCGCCCCCATTCTCTGGCGAGGGCGCGGGTGAAGCTGATTACTCCGGCCTTGCTGGTGTTGTAGGCGATCATTTTACCCGCCTCCGGGTCGCTGCTGATCCCGGCCACCGAGCTAATATTAATAATTCGCCCGCCGCCGCCCCGTTCGAGCATATGCCGCCCGACCTGTTGCGACATGAGAAAAATCCCGGTCAGGTTGACCGACATAATCTGTTCCCATTTGGCGATAGGCAAATCTTCGGTAGCCTGGCCCCAGGTTTGCCCGGCGTTGTTGACCAGAATATCAATCTTGCCGTATTTTTCGAGGGCGGTGGTTACGGTGCGCTCGACTTCTTCGGGTTTGGAGACATCGGCGGTGATCGAAATTGCGTCGTAGCCTTTGCCGCGCAGTTCTTCCACGGTCGGGTCGAGCCATTCGGCCCGTCGCCCGGTGATGACCAGTTTTGCCCCGGCCTCGCCGTATATCTCGGCGATAGTTTTGCCGATGCCGCGTCCACCGCCGGTAATGAGAGCTACCTGGCCGCTCAAGTCAAACATTTGTTGGATGTTCATGGATTTTACCTGGCTCCTTTCTTGTTGTTAAGAAAATTACAAGCTTGTTGAGCGTTTACTGAGCCACTTGTCCAGGGTCGGCCACAAGCCTTTGACCGCCGACCGCCCGACCGCCAGGCCGATATGCCCGCCCGGCATTACCACCTGCTCTTTATCCTGGCTACCTACCAAATCCAGGGCCATATTGCTCTGCGAAGCCAGCACAATCGTATCTCGTTCGGCCAGGACGTTGAGAAAGCTCATCTTAATCTGGGAGAGGTCTACCCGTTGCCCGCGCAAGACTAGCTGGCTGTTGACCAGTTTGTTTTTAAGCCAGGCTTCCTCGGCTACCTGCTTGAAAGCGGCTCCGGCAAAAGGAATCGGGTCGTTCATCCACTTCTGCATACTAATCCACGACTCGACGGCGCGGTCGTCCAGCACCGTATCGAAAAAGCTGGTATAACTCGTCAGGAACCCGGCTACCGGGTCTTGCATCCGCATGCCAAAATCAAGAAACTGGCCTGGAATGTTGCCGTAAGATTCCAGCAGCCGGTCGAGGTTCATATGTTTGGGGTTGAGCCAGTCGTTAAAGAGTTGCTGAGCCTTGAAATCGAGCGGAATTGCCAGGGTGATCAAGTTTTTCACCGGGACGTCGGGGTGGGTCGCGGTGTAGCAGAAGGACAAAACCCCGCCCAGGCAGTAGCCCAGCATGTTAAGTTGCTCGGTTCCGGCGTGTTGCAGGGTGCGTTTGACCGCTCTGGGCATGTAATCCATCACGTAGTCGTCCAGCCGCATCCCTGCGTCCTCCTGGCCGGGAACGCCCCAGTCGAGCAGGTAGAGGTCGTAACCTTGCCCCACCAGAAATTCGACCATGCTTGAACCGGGCCGCAAATCTACGATGAAAGCTTTGTTCATCAGCGAGTAGATGATCAGCAGGGGTTCGCGGTAACGCCGGGGAGTGGTGGGCAAGTAGTGATAGAGGCGGGCTTTGTTGCGCGACCAGATAACCTCTCTGGCCGATTGACCAACCGGCACGTCCGGGGGCCGATCAATAAAGCCCATCGCCTTTGAATATCGCTTGATGGCTCCGTCTAGCTCTTGCTGGTATTTACGGGCCAGCCCTTCGGTTGTTTCTGCTGCCATAGCAGTGCTGTCCTCCTTGAAATTCGTGATAAGGGTGAGTAATTGGAATATTAACACAGCCGCAAAGCGTCTGCAAAAAAAGCCTGATTCGGGCTGATTGACAGCTCTGCTAAAGTGTTTGCGGTAGAATAGAAATAGATAAAATGATAAAAGGGTTTAGTGGATTTAGGAAGAAGTTATGACTGAACCGACCGAAACGGACATCGTTCGCCTTCTGCGCCAGAGCCAACGGATCGCGGTAGTCGGCCTCTCGCCCGATCCGTACCGAGCCAGCCTGAGTGTCAGCCGTTACTTGCAGGGGGCTGGTTACGAGATTATCCCGGTTAATCCGAACTATACCGAGGTGCTAGGCCAGCGATGTTATCCCTCGCTACGGGACGTGCCGGGCAAGGTTGATCTTGTGGATGTCTTTCGCAACCCGCGCTTTTTGCTGCCGGTGGTCGAGGACGCTATTGCTATCACTGCCCCGGCCCTCTGGCTACAACTGGGCGTGATAAACCAGGAGGCTATCACCAGGGCCACTGCCGCCGGGCTGGAAGTAGTGGTAGACCGCTGCATCAAAATCGAGCATAGCCGTTACCGGGCGGCAATCGCTGCGCCAGATGCGTCCCAATAGACAGTGGGCTTGAGGTGAAGAGCGGGTGCGGGTGAAGACCGCCCGGTAAGTAAGATGTGTTATAGAAGCGAAGACCGGGCGTTGGCGAAGACCGCCCGGTCTTCGCCCTACGGGTGTGGCCGGGCGGTCTTGCTACGTGTAAGGTCTTAATGTAATTTTCGACCCCATATTCTTACCTGAGTTGTAGCCGATAAGGTGATCATAAAAATGCGTCGCAGAAACGTTTCAGTAATAGGAGGAATTGCGACAGCAATTGTGGCAATACCTAAATCTCTAGCTCGTCATTCGTTTGTAGTTTTGTTGGTATTAGTTTTGATTTTTTGGCTTCTACTTTGTTCTTTAATTGAGGTAGAATGGTTTCGAGCATTACTATCATTGGTATTGGGTGCTTTTGTTGGGCGGTTCATTCTTCTTAAAATACGTCCATACACTGCGGTTGGTATTGTGGGAGGTAAGAAAATTAAGGGTAAAGGAGGGAGTGCTAAAAAATTAAGTTACATTTTTGGAGCTGCTCTAGGTGCTATTTTCTCCTATATTGCTTATTCATCTGGTTTGTATAATTTGATTAAGCCTACCGCCACAATAGTTATAATTCCAGTGATCCAATTTGTAATATCAATATTCAAACGAGGTGATTAAATTAGCGAATGGCAAAGAAATTCAAAGAAAAACCGGCTCCTGAAATTGTCGAAGGCCTGCGCCTGTTAGAGATGGCTTACGGCGGTGAAGTCGTGGCGCGGCTGGACGGTTCTCCTTCCCTGCCGCCCATTCTCACTGTCCCGCCCGAACCCGCCGATACGGAAGAAGCCGACCCTGCCGGGGAGGAAGGCGATTTCCAACCTCTCCACGAACCTGTATTAACTCCTGAAGCTCAAGCCCCGACCGCCGCGCCGCAGCAGGTCGTGTTCGTGACGGGTGGGCTGCCGGGTGAAGTCGTGGACGTGCAGTTGTACCGGCGCAAGAAAAGCTTTGTCAAGGCGAACGTTCTGAGAGTGGTGCAGCCCGCGCCCGAACGCAGCCAACCGGCTTGTCCGTATTTCGGGGTAGATAAATGGCCGAATTGTGGCGGATGCCAGTGGCAACACGCTTCCTATGAAGCGCAACTTGGGTACAAACACGGCATTTTCCGCGACCAACTGGTACGGCTGGGCGGATTTCAGGAGGCCGCGTTGCCCCTTCTACCGCCGCTTCCGGCCCGGAGTGTGTGGGCTTACCGCAACAACGTCGAATTTCAGGTAGACCAGGCCACCGGACGGCCCTGCTTCCACCGCCAGAACTCGATCCGGCTCGTGCCGGTACAGTCCTGCCATATTTCGCACCCCCTGATTACGCTGGCAATCGAGCCGTTAGCCGCCGCGTTGCAAAAGCACCTGCCCCGGAAGGTACATCAGGTCACGCTAAGGGTCGGGCCAGTTTCAAGGGACGCTCCAATTGCCGCCGAGGAAATTACCGCTCTCGCGCAGTATGGCAACGAGGACGGAGCCGGAACAGGCGAGGGAGAGGTAGAAATGAATCCGGCCCGGCTTGCCGCCCTGGAACGGTTTCTGGCCGTCTCGCCACTTGAAATGGCCCTGCAAGAGCGGCCTTCGCTCATGATGGTGCTGCGAATGTTGGGTCAGTGGGAAGCTGCCGACCTGCGGCCTTTTGTGGAAGATTTGCAGACCAGCCTCGACCGTTACGCCGAACTGTGCATCATCGGGGAAGGGCGCAAGCGGCGGTTGGAGACCGTTACCGGCAGCTCCTACCTGACCGAAGTCTTGCACGGCGTGACTTACCGTATTCCGCCTCTGGCCTTCTTCCAGTCTAATTCGCCGATGGCTCTGACCCTGATTGATGAAGCGATGGAATGTCTGGACGTGGCAGAGGTAAAATTAGCGGGGGCGCGGGTTCTGGATATTTATTGCGGGGTGGGGACGTTTGCCCTCCAACTGGCCCGACGTGGAGCGCGAGTGCTGGGCATCGAAGAATACGAAGGGGCGGTGCGGGCGGCCACCGAGAACGCCCGGCTAAACAATCTGGAAGGCCGGTGCGAGTTTGTGGCGGCGAAGGCTGAAGAACATATTTTGCGTTTGGAAGAGAGTGGAGAACGTTTCGAGGCGGCTTTGCTCGATCCGCCCCGGCGCGGTTGCGACCCGGCCCTGCTGGAAAGCCTGCTCAAGACTCGCCCGCCCGTCCTGGTCTACGTTTCCTGCGACCCTAGCACGCTGGCCCGCGACCTGAAAATTCTCGCGGCGGGCTACGAACTGGTGCGTTGCCGGGCAGTTGATCTTTTCCCGCATACTTATCATATGGAGAGCGTTTCACTCTTGCGGGCGCGGAGCTAACCCAAATCTTTTGGTTGAGAAGGGTTCGACTGGCTTTCCGGCGACTTGCGGCGAGCCAGGAAAAGGGCCAGGCCGAAGAACCCGGCATCGTTGGCGGTACGAAGAAGACGGTTGAGCGCGACGATTACGAGGGCTTGATGCCAGGGCAAGACCAGGCCCAGCCACCAGCCCAGACTTAGCTCGACTACCCCCAGGCCGAGCGGCACGAAAAAGAAAAGAGCCGAAAGCAAGGTTGTGACGGCCCCGACCCACACGAAGTAGGGCAGTAGGCTTGGCTGGGTCGGGCCGAAAGTCAGAGCCATCACCCACAGCCGCAAGCCGTTGAGCAGCCAGAACGAGGCCGACAGCAGAGCGGGCCGTCCCAGTTTAAGCCCTTTGAGCCGGTCGGCAACTGGCTTGAGGAGGCGGGCCAGTAGCGCGGGCAACTGCCATAGCACGACCAGGCCCAGCCCGAAAGCCAGGCTCGCCGCCGCCAGGAGCGGTAGGAGGGCCACCCCTGGCAAAGTTGTGGCGACGACCGCAAAACTTAGCACCGCCACCAGGCCCGCCGCCAGCAGATGCAACAACTGGGCTAGAGCCGCTAACAGGGGCATGAGCCGCCGCGAGAGGCCGACCTGGGGTGCAAAGTAGACCAGGCCAGCGACAGGCCAGATGCCGCCCGGCACGTACCGGGCGGCTCCGGCCATCGAGAGAGCGATCAACGCGCCCCGCCCGCCGCCGGTGGCTCCTAGCTGCTGGGCGCATTGCTGCCAGACCATCACGTACACCAGCGAACCGACCAGGTTCAGGGCCAGCGAGAAAGCCAGCCAACCCCAGGCTCCTTCGGTTAGAGCTTCCCCAAATTCAACTCGATTCTGGTAAAAAGCATACAGGATCAGCCCGATCAGCCCCGCTATCACCGCCCAGCGCAGGAACTTGATCACACGCCGCCCTTGCCAGGAACGGACAGGAAGAAAGGGCCGGGTGCGGTTCGGTAACGCGCCCTCGTTATGAGATTTCAAGCGGTCTCCTCCCGGTAGGTTTGGATGTTGTTTTAAGACGTTCGGTATAGAGCCGCCCGAACGAAGTCAGGTGGGCCTGGGGCGAAGAAGCGTCAAAGAGTGAAATGCCGCCAAAAACCGGACTAAAACTCTCTGCCTCGCCGCGACTGGTAAAAAGAAACCAGCGACCTAGCCGCAGCCGTCCGGCGTTGCTTTCTAGCCAATCAAGGCTACCGCGCAGATAAGCTTCGAGCAAATCCTGCCGGTAAGTGCCGCGCGGTTGGGCAATCCACTCGCCCGCTCCATTTTGCTCCCATTTGAGATCGTCGTAGCCCCAGACTACGCCAAATTCAGTTAACCAGATCGGTTTAGCAGTCAGGGCTGGCACGGCGTCGAGGTAACGCCGCAACGCTTCGATCTGGGCGGCGTCCTGCCCCTGATCGATCA
Organism: Chloroflexia bacterium; assembly: GCA_038206175.1. GTDB lineage: Bacteria > Chloroflexota > Chloroflexia > Chloroheliales > Chloroheliaceae > 54-19. Next base: position 7,939 of record JBBRBE010000150.1, on the reverse strand, counting down.
GGGGCAGGCGGTTCCAGTTCAGGTCGTAGGCGTGCAGACTCCAGGCGTCCAGGGGTGGCTCCGTGCCAAATCTGGCCCGGTAAGCCGCCCGCATGCTGTTCGTCCAATCCAGCCCGGAAGGAAAACCAGGACAAGCCTGGCAGGTGACGCTCCAGTTGAGGACGTTTGGCCCGATCAAAGTTGCTTGCGGGTCTGCCGCCCGGATTGTCTCCGCCGCTCGGTGCAGGGCTTCGGCGTAAACTTCCGGCGAGGTATTGTCCTGGCCCGGTACGTTTGGCTCGTTGCCGATCAGCCAGAAACTGGGCCGGGTAAACTTCCCGGCTCGTACAAAATCAAGCCAGGCTTCAAAGCCGCCGTTAGCCGCCCCGCCGTGCCAGGTGCGGATCAGGTAAATCTGGCGGGTGGTCTTGACCGAGACGGGCGGGCTGCCCGGCCCGTATTGATACCACCAGCCCAGGTTGCTCAGGCTCAAAGCGTGGTTCAGGCTGGCCGTCGGGTCTGGCTCTTTTTCCAGCCCGGTCACGATCAAGCCGTAGCGGTCGGCATTAGCAGTCGGCGGTTGGGAGCCAACAGGCAGTGTCGGCAAGTTCACGGTCGGAGACATAGCGGGGAGGTTGGCCTGGGCCGTCGCGGTCGGGCTGAAAGGGGGAGGCGGCGGGCTGGCCGCGAGGATGGCCGGACTGGAGGTTGGAAGGCTGGCCGAAGCAGTCGCGGGCTGAACCGGGGCATAGCCGATAGTTGGTTTGGCCGTCGGCGTCGCCGTTGGTCGGCGGGTTGGGGGAGCCGTCGGATCAGGCCGGAGGGCCAGGGCCGAGGCCGGAGCAGTCGCAGTAGAGCCAGCCGAACCCGCCGTTTGCAGCCCAGGCGTAGCCGGGCCGGGCCACAAAAGCACCCCTAACCCCAGGGCAACCCCAAGCAGCAGCACTAAAGCCAGCCCAAACCAGCTTCCCGGCCCGCCCTTTTTAACATTATTTTTGGTTGAACTTCTTGCCACGACCCCTCAATTTCTGCCAGACCACCTGGATCAGCCCGACGATAGCTCCCCCGGTGTAAGCCGCCGTCCGCACATTTAGCATGGGCCAGGCCACCAGCCGTGCGCCCGGTTCGACCCGGCCTAAGCGTTTTACAAAGCTGCCAAAGCTGATTTGCAAGCCTATCCCCACCAGTCCAGCCCCGCGTCCGGCCCACCGAAGTGACCAACCGGGCCATCCCAGCATTCGACCCACCAGCCGAAGCCCCAGCAGAGCCAGCACCAGGGCCAGCAACACCATTTGCAGCTTGGCCGTCTGCGAAGTGTGAGAGTCGGACGAAATTTGGCCGGGATACTGGCGGTAGATCACCACCCGCCAGCGACCGATCCGAAATTTGCGCCGGAAGTAGTGCCAGGGGCCAATGGGGTGTGAGTGATAAACAATAGCGTCCGGGGCGAAGCGGAAACGGTAGCCCGCCGCCCGCAATCGCCAGCCTAACTCGGCGTCCTCGACGATTGCGCCGGGCAGAGTTTCGTCGAAAGGGTGGGCCAGCAGCACTTCGCGCCGGAAGGCTGCCGAATAGGTATCGGCAAAATCCGGCTCAACCCCGCGCCGTCGGAAGCGGTCGTATCGCTCCTCGAACTCGGCCTGGACGAAGCGGGCCACCGGCGATTTCTGGCTCGAACGGTAGATGCCTTTTAGTCCGGCCACTTCGGCTTCTTCGCCACTCAGCCGGGTGAGTAGCCGGGACGCCCAATCGGGGGCCGGGACGCAATCGGCGTCGGTAAAGAGGATCGTTTCGCAGCCGGTCGCGGCCCGCACGCCCGCGTTCCGGGCGGCGGAGGCTCCCCGGTGAACCGTTTTGACCAGACGAAAGCCTCGCTCGCTATATTCTTCGACCAGCCCTGCCGTGGCGTCGGTCGAACCATCGTCTACCACGATAAATTCCAGGCCAGGGGCAGTCTGGGCCAGCAGACCTTCCAGGCAAGCCCGTAAGGTGCGGGCGGCGTTGTAGGCCGGAACGATTACGGCGGCGCGGCTCATAATTGCCTCCGGGCGACCCGACGAGGGTTGGGAATTAGCAGCGCGGGCCGGGTCGGGTTGGCCTTTTGCAGTTCGTCGGCACTCAGAGTGCGGGTCGGGTCGAACTGCAAATCAGGGTAGAGGCGGTGCAGGTTGCGCCGGTACCATTCCTGCCCTAAAAGGCGGGTCTCGACCACCGCCAGGTCGGGCCGGGAGCCACGGGCGTAATGGACATACCAGAGGGCAAAGCTGGTGGCGTCGCTCGAACTTAGCACCAGCGCGGCGGGTGGCGCGGCGTCGAGAGTCGCCCTGGCCCAGGTCTCGGCTCCCCGGTCGCGGCTGGCGTCGAGTTCGGCATAATGACTCAAAAGGCCGAGCAAAGGAAGCCCCAGCCCGACGACCAGGGTTAGCACTAGCGTCACTAGCGGGCTATTCTTTTGAAAAAGGCCCGCCTGAAAGAAGCCCGGTAGCCCGGACAGGAGGAGCAGGCTCAACCAGCCCAGGCCCAAACCGATCAAGACCGCCCACAGGCCGAAAACGGGCAGCAGGTAGATTTCGCTGTTTTCTGCCGCGTAAATCGCCGCCCAGAAGGTATGTAGGCCTAGACCGCTCAGGCTCAGAGCCAGCCAGGGTCGGCCCGCCCGGTTCAGGCCCAGGACGACCAGACCCAGCCAGCCCAGCCCTAACCCGACCGGGCCGAATTGCCCCACCAGCATTCCGACCGCCGCCGCCAGTCGTGCCAGACTTTGACCGAGCGGAGCGGCCAGCACCAGGTAGCCATAATCGCTGCCCAGGAAATGCCGTTGCAGTCCAGCCAGGTTAGTTGGGCCGACATCCGACCAGTTCGAGGCGGGGGTTGCTCCGCCCCGTAAGACGAGGTACAGGTAGGGCAAAAAGATACCCAGGCCCATAAGGAGCATCGCCAGGGGCAGATGCAGAAGGCGAAAAGGTCTGACCCGCTCTTGCCGCCAGACGACCAGGATTAAAACTCCTCCGGCCATCAGAGTAAAAAGAGCCGTGCGGTGATGGCCGACTGCCAACCCGCCCACGGCTCCCAGCAGAGCTAAACGCCCACCCCTCCGGGACGCTGGAGCCTGCCAGAGGCCGACCAGAGCCAGCAGGGTTGCTCCCATCAGCATCAAATTAAAGCTGTAAACTTCGGCTATCACCGCTTGCGACCAGACCAGGGGAGCCACGGCCAGCCCTAACCCGGTTGCCAGGCCCGCGATTGCGGCTAAAACAGGTATATAAGAAGGTGGAAGTTTTGGAGAGTCAGGTGGAAGCCAGGCCGGTAAGAGCAGACGGCTCAGGCGGTAGGTCAGGGAGCCGAACAGCCCGGCAGCGATAGCACCCCATAGAGCCGAGGCCAGATTGAGGACGCGGGCTGGATCGTCGCTCAGGCCCAGGAGGAACCGCCCGGCCAGTAGATAAAGCGGGTAGCCGGTCGGATGCGGCACGCCTCCCAGAGCCAGGGCCGTCGCCAGGTCGCCACCGTCTTCGCCTCCCGACCGCCAGCTAAGCCCTGCCGCCGCCGTTTGGGCGTAAAGTAGCCCGACCAGCAAAAAAGTCAGGCTAAAAACGCCCACCGCAATGAGCCAGGCGCGAGCCACAGGGGGAGTGGGAGCGGATACCTCGACCGAGGCTGGATTTAGCCGTTTAACTGCCATAGGTGAGTGGTTTTATCGTTACGGATGCTGGCAAAGGCGCGATCTTTAGAGCTGTAAGTCAGCCACCAGTTCACCGCGCTATAGCCTTGCAAGGTCGTTAGTTCTTTTAGCTCTACAAAATCTAAAAGCAGGCTCATTTTAGCGTTACGGGCCTGGCCCGACCATTTACAGCTTTTGAATTGTTGACTAACCCTGGCCCCGGTGCGGCTGATGGTAGGTTGGGTGCGGGCAACTCCTGCGGCGGTGTGGTCTGGTCGGGCCGGGCCGAATGGGAACCCGTTTTGGACGGCGGGTTGGAATGCGTCGGGTAATCGTTGATCGGTTGTTTGAGCGGGCGAGAGGCGGGCGCAAGTTCGGCTCCCGCCAGGATACGCTCGACCATCAAATTTTCCGTGGCTGGTCTTTTGTCCGGTTCAGATCGTTTCGTTTTGGTCCTGGTTTTAGAGCCTCGCTTTGAGTTCGAGGAAGTCGCCTTCTGGCCTGCCTTAGAAGTTGGGCCGGTTGACCTCGAACCAATCAGGGCGGGTCTTTCGGCTGGCTCTGCTTGCGCCCGGTTCTGGGAAGTCAAGCCCTCTTGCATAGACTGAGCAACGGCCTGGGCGGAGGAAAAAGCCTTACTCTCTCTCGGCTCCAGCAAACGGCTTACCAGTTCATTCAACCAGGCTGGGATTTGCGGGTTAAGGAGGCCAGGTGAAGGCTTGCTGCCTTGTTTAAAAGGTGAGCCGGTCAGCATTTCGTAAAGCACCTTTCCTAACCCGCCCAGGTCGCCCGTCCGGTCGAGTTTCTCGACTGGTTGAATTTCGGCGGGAGCCAGCCTTAGCCCGACTTCCTCCCCGGTAATACTCTGGGTCAACCTGGTATGCGCGGCGCGGTCGAGTTGGGCCTGGCTCAGGTCGGACAGGTGGGCCTGGCCCTGCTCGTCCAGCCGCACAATTTCGGTCTGCACTGCGCCGTGGCTCACTCCGCGCTCGTGCAACTGGCTCAGGCTCTGGCATAGGTCGAGGGCAAGACGGCTGCTATGTTCGACTGACAAGGCTCCTTCGCGTTGCACCAGTCCGGCCAGCGTCCGGGGCGGCAAATCTTCCAGCACCAGGAAATACAGAGCTTGCTTGCGGTCGTACTCGAAGCTGCTGACCGGCACGAGTTGGGGGCAATCGGCCAGCAGCGAACCAACTGTGACCTGGCGTTTAGCGGCTCGCAAGGTTTCGTCCTCGGCTCCCCTGGGCAGGGTCTGGATAAGCACAAGGTGGCCCGACCAGATGTTGGTAGCGGTATAAACCGGCCCGGTTCCTTCGGCTTGCGCCTGGGCTTCGATACGGTAGGCTTTATTAAGCAGCGTAGCGGTTTCTAGCTCGTTTAAGATGGTCATAAGCTCTATCTTTTTATCTAGCGATAGTCCTTTCTAATTATTATACACTATCTAGCCCCGGCGTCTATTGACCTTAAAAAATTTCAAGCTGGGTTAGCAATTTTGGGCCTCCAATGCTATAATCAGCCTGTTAGCGGCCTTCTTGATGAGGCACATTCAACTTATCAACAAACTCTTAAATTCTCATCAGGTAAAATGATGCTCGAAACCTCTAAAAACGCACCCGAAACCAGTCCTACAACCCGGCCTCTACGCCGTTTGCGGCGTTTGCGTCTGCGCTATATCTTGCTTGCGCTGGCGGCTCTCGTGCTGGCCCTGGGCCTGTGGGCCTTTTTCACTTTCCGCACGGTGCAAGAACGGGCCAATAGCGGCGCGGCTCACCTCCAGACGGCCATAGATAGCCTCAAGGGAGCTTCCGGCTCCGGCACTTTTAATGCGGCTACTTTCGACCGGATCAAGACCGAACTGCGGGCGGCAGAAAGCGATTTTAAGCGGGCTGGAGAAGCGGTCGGGCCGTGGGGTCTGGCGTTGCCCCTGGTCGGCTGGCTGCCCGGTCCGGCTTACGATGCTTCGCGGCTTGGCCCGCTTTTGGAAATGGCCCAAAAATCGGCTCAGGCTGGCTGGGTGGCAATCGAGGGCGCGAAAGAAGCTCTGGGTCTGTTCGAGCCGGGCCGCACTTTCGGGTCGGACTCGCCCAGCAAAATCGTGCTGGCGGCTCAGGCTCTGGCCGACCCGACCGCCCAGGCCCGCTTTAGCCAGGCTGCCGCCCTGCTAGATGAAGTCGCCCGCCGCCGGGCCGACCTCGACCCGGCGCGGTTGAGCCTGAGTCAGACCCGCAAAGCGGTTGATCAGCTTGACGGACAGCTTCCGGCCCTGCGCGAGGCGATGGGCCTGGCCCGCGAATTGCCGCCCCTGCTGCCGGATGTGCTGGGCCAGAATCGCCCGGTAAGTTACCTGGCTCTGATCCAGAATAGCGACGAACTGCGGCCTACCGGCGGCTTTATCAGCGCGGTCGCCCTGATCACGTTCGACCGGGGACGCCTGAGTGTATCGCGCTTTCAGGATAGCTACGCCGTGGATAATCCCCAGGTGCCGATAGGCGCACCGCCCGAAGCCCTGGCCCGTTACATGCTGGCGAGTAATTTCCTCCTGCGGGATGCTAACTGGTGGCCTGATTTCCCGACTTCGGCCCGGCAGGTGGCGGATTTCTACCGCCAGCACCAGGGCTTGAGTGTAGACGGCGTAATCGCCCTGGATAGTCAGGCCGTGGCCGGTTTGTTTGAAGCTCTCGGCCCGCTCGATCTTCCGGCTTACAACGAGCGGCTGACCGCCGAAAATTTCGAGGAACGGCTGCGCCATTACTACCTGCCACCCGGTACGGCTCTGGGCGACGATTGGTGGCTCAAGCGCAAAGAATTTATCGGCGTGGTATTGCACGGCTTGCTCGGTCGGCTGGATGGAGCGGGAGCGCGGGATTACCTGAAGGTAGCCGATGCCCTGGGCCGGTCGCTGGCGACGCGGCATTTGCAGGTGAATTTCAGCCGGGCCGAACTGGAAGCGCAGTTGACCCGGCGCGGTCTGGATGGGGCGCAAGCTCAGCCCAACCAAACGGCCACTGGTCTGAACGATTACCTGATGGTGGCCGAAACGAACGTCGGCTTTAACAAAGTCAACCCGAAGATTGACCGCACTATGAGCTACCGGGTGAGCGGCGGCAGCAAAGGAGCCGACCTGTTCGGCAGCCTGACGATTACTTATACCAGCCGGGCCGGGGTGCGCGAAGGCACCTCTGCCGGGGAATGTGTGAAGGTTGCCAAGTACGACTCGAACTACGACAGTATGACCAACGGCTGCTACTGGAACTATTTGCGGGTGTACGTGCCGAGCGGCAGTCGTCTGCTCGATACGAGCGGCTTTCCTGCTGATAGCCTCCCCCAGACTGGCACTGAGAATGGCCGGACGGTCTTTGCCTCGCAGGTGGTATTGCCGCCCGGCGGGTCGCTTTCAGTCACGTTAAATTACGTGCTGCCCTACCGCCTGAGCGAACCGGGGGACTATCACCTGCTGGTGCAGAAGCAAGCCGGTCTCGCCGCAACCACGCCTTTGCAGGTGGAAGAACTGCTGGCCGGACAAAACCGCCAGTGGTCGTTAGCCCTCGATGGCGACCGACGATTTGATTTTGGGACGGCTGCCCGATGACCGGCCCGAAGCTAGATCACCTGGCCCCGGCCCTGACGCGGGCTAATCTCGCGCTCGTCCACGATTACCTGATGGACAATGGCGGGGCGGAGCGGGTGGTCGAGATTTTCCAGGAGCTTTTCCCTGCCGCGCCGCTCTACACTTCGGTTTATAACCCGGCGACGACCCTGGCTTCTTTCGGTTCTAAAAACATCCAGACTTCCTTCCTCCAACGTCTCCGCCCGACCAAACGCTGGTACAAGTGGCTCTTGCCGCTTTACCCTCTGGCCTTCGAGAGTTTTGACCTCTCTCCATACGAGATCGTCCTAAGCAGCACGACCGCGTTTGCCAAAGGCGTCATTACGGGCGACCGCACCTGCCATTTTTGCTACATCAATACGCCTTCGCGCTGGGCCTGGCGTTCCCAGGATTATCTGGCCCAGGAGAATTTTCGGGGGGTGAAGCGGTTGGCCCTGGAAAGCGTCTTGCCTTTTTTGCGGAGTTGGGATTTTGCGGCGGCCCAACGAGTGGATTACTTTATAGCCGGGTCGGAGAACTGCCGCCGCCGGGTCGAGAAGTATTACCGGCGAGAGGCGACCGTCATTCATTCGCCGATTGACGCCGCCAGGTTCTGGCCTGCGTCCGGGCCGGAGGATTATTTTCTGGTTGTCTCTCGGTTGGCTCCTTATAAACGAATAGACCTGGCGGTGCGGGCGGCGGCTCAGCTCGAT
>JBBRBE010000149.1:0-14965 GCA_038206175.1 Chloroflexia bacterium | reverse complement strand
GTAACAAGCGGTCAAGCGGGCTGGTTGGGTAGCTCAATTATGCTATAATGACATAAGTAAAAAGTAGCAAAAAATGGGAAACGGAAGGCAAGAAGTAAGGAATGAGCAGGCGAACAGAACAGGTAGCAGAAGCTATTAAAGAAGAAGTCAGCCAGACGATCCAGCGCGAACTGAAAGACCCCCGGTTGGGCTTCGTGACGGTTACTCGCGTAGAAGTCAGCCCTGATTTAAAATATGCTAAAGTATTTTTCAGTGTGCTGGGCGAAGAAGCCGCCAAAAAGGAGTCGCTTCAGGTTCTAAAGCGAGCCAGCAGCTATTTGCGGCGTGAGTTGTCGCATAAGCTTACGTTCCGCTACATGCCCGAATTGCAATTCGAGTTCGATGTAGCAATGGAACACGGCGACAAAATCCAGCGGCTCTTGCTGCAACTAGAACAAGAAGAACGCGAACGGGCTGCATTCAGGCCGAGCGGCCAACCGGCCCCGTCCGCCGAGGTAAGTGAAGCCCCACAACAAGAAAAATAGTTAAATCTAGTCTATAGAACGACGAGTAGGAGCTTTAAATGCCGGAAGCGAAAGTTGGCATAATTGGCGGGAGCGGCCTCTATGCGATGGATGGCTTGACCGCTACCGAAGAATTTTACCCCGATACGCCCTGGGGTAAGCCCAGCGATGCCTTGATCGTAGGACAACTTGAGGGTGTGCCGGTCGCTTTTCTGCCCCGGCACGGGCGCGGCCACCGCATTTCGCCAACCGATTTGCCAGTGCAGGCGAACATTTACGCACTCAAAATGTTGGGCGTCGAGAGTGTCCTATCGGTCAGTGCGGTCGGTTCGATGAAAGAAGAGATCGCCCCGCTCGATCTGGTGATCCCGGATGGGCTTTTCGACCGCACGGTGGCGCGTCCGCGCTCTTTTTTCAGCGAAGGAAACGGGTTAGTCGGCCATATCGCCTTTGCCGAGCCGTTTTGCCAGAGCTTGCGACCGCTTTTGCGCGAAGCTGCCGAGAGCGGGGACGCTAAAATTCATTACGGCGGAACCTACATCTGCATTGAAGGGCCGCAGTTTTCGACGCGGGCCGAAAGCAACATTTACCGGGGCTGGGGAGTTGATATAATCGGTATGACCGCGATCCCCGAAGCGAAGCTCGCCCGCGAAGCCGAAATGCACTATACCGTCCTGGCCTGTGCTACCGATTACGACTGCTGGCACGATAGCCACGAAAGCGTCACGGTTGATCTGGTAGTGGCAAATTTACTAAAGAATGTCGCTCGTTCCAAAGAAATTATCCGGCAGTTTGTGCCAAAAGCGGCAGCATTGGCCGGGCAATCTCTGTCGTGCGGTTGCGCCGACGCCCTGGCGACGGCTCTGATGACGACCAAACAGGCCGTGCCGCCCGCTACAGTTGAGCGGTTAGGTCTGCTCGTCAAGCGGTATTTCTAAAGGCAAAGAGCTATTTCGACTATGGATGTAGAAAAGGGTCGCTCTAAGCCGTCTATAACGCCGATTGTGACGGTCGGACGGCGCGGAACCGAAGGCGCGGGGGTTGAGTATGACCGCCGACCCAGCCCGGCCTGGGCATTATTAGGTCTGGTGGCGGTCGCGGTGCTGATCGCTTTGCTTGCATTGCCGGGCGACCTGCTAAGTAAACTAACCTTGCTCAATTCGGGTGTTTGCCCCCAAAGGCCCGCTCATTCTTTCTTTTTCGAGGGCCGCCAGATGCCCCTCGAAGCTCGGATGGTTGGTATTTTCGCCGGATACGCTCTAACCATTTTTGGTTTATGGCTGATCGGGCGCGGACGGGCATTGCAATGGCCGCGCCGGGAGGTTACACTGCTTCTGATGAGTCTGGTTGGGCTGATGGTGCTGGACGGTCTAAATTCTACCAGCTACGATCTGCACGGCCCTACTCTTTACGAACCGCAAAACTGGTTGCGCGTGCTGACCGGGACCGTTAGCGGAGTGGGCATGGCCGGGTTGCTTTTGCCGGTTTTCAACCTGACGGTCTGGCGGCGAGGTTATCTTACCCCCACTTTCCGGCGCAGTTGGGAAGTTGGGTTGGCCGTTGGTGCGGCGGTACTGGTCGGGCTAGGTACGCTTTCGGGCTGGGGCTTCCTTTTCTGGCCGCTCAGTTTGTTAGCCGTAGCGGGCGTGATCGTGATGCTGATGATGTTCAACACTTTGATCGCTCTGGTGGTGTTGCGGCGCGAGAACCGGGCAAGTGTAGCTCAGGATTTAGTGCTACCGTTTACGCTGGTTTTCCTGGTCAGCCTGGGGCAAATGGGCCTTTTTGCCTGGCTGCGGGTCGCTCTGGCGGGTTTTCCGGCTTCTTTCTAAGTATCATTTCGCTTTCGCAAGGAAAAAACACAACTTCATCAACAACCAGGCGGAGTCAGATGTTTATAACAATAAGAAAAATTCAATTTTCTTTTTATTGTATTCACAAACAACAGCAGCCCGCCGCGCATAACCGGCTTTTTTGGTGAAGTGGTGTATAAAGCAGTTCGCAGTTCATAGTTAGCCCTGATGCAAACTAATCGAACCTAGCAGAAAGTTTTGCCTGATGACTTTTCCCTCCAAACCGTTTTCCTCAACTGAAAATGGGGGTGGAGTCGGGCCGGGTCGCCCGACTTCACCCCCGGATTTCGAGGACAATCTGAGTCAATTCCAGACCGAATTCTTCGATTTTGTGGCTCAGACCGATCCAAGTTTCGACCTGAAATTGCTTTACGCAAATCCGGCTCCTCTGGTAGAGATGCCTCCTAAAAATGATCTCGGCGAGGTCTGGCACCCTACTACTAAGGAGGAGTTGAATCTTCCCCTGCGACTGACTGGCCCAAAGGTAGTGAGTGGCGACATCGTTTCGGACCAGGTGTTGCTGGAAGGCGAAGTACGAGTCAAGGGCAATGTGTATGGCCGGAGCGAGGTTAAGATCGGGCCGAGTTGCGTGGTCGAAGGCAGCGTGGTAAGCGGAGGCGGCGTCGAAATCGGTACTGGCAGCCGGATCGAAGGGGCCGTAATCGGCGGCGAAGTGCGGCTAAGCGGGCCACTCTATATCGAGGGGCCGGTTTACAGCCGGGCCAGTCTGGTTAGCCAGGGACGCCTGGAAGCTCAAATTTTGTACGCCAGCGATAGCATTCGGCTGGGGGGCGACCCGACCCACGATACAGTGCGGATCGAGGCCGGTTTGGTTATGGCGAGAGCAGGCGAACTGGTGGTCGAGGTGCCGCTAGTGCTGGCTGAAGTCGAGGTGCGACTGGACAAGCAAAAATTTTACGTCAGCCGGAGTGACAACGGCGAACTGGTGATGGAACGGGCTTATGGTAAATCCACGCCGGGTCAATCAACCGTTGTAACAAGCCTGACCGATGCCGATTTAGAAAAACTGGTTGCAGATTTGGCCGGGATGGAGAGTTAAGTTTTGATAGAGACGAAACGGCAGGTGAATTATGCCACCTACTGATCCACGCGAAAGCGAATTGAACCCGCCTCGGCGCGACGAAGAGTTTGGCCGGGCTGGAAATGCTACCGAACGCTTGCCAGGAACCCCCGACGCCCGTCCTGAGCAGCCAGAGGTGGCTCCGGCAACGGCCTCAGTTTCAGCCGAAGGTTGGAATTCCCCGACCCAGGCTTTTAATACGTCTCAGGCGAGTAGACCGGGCCGCAGCGAAGGTACGATCCCTGCGGCTTCTCCTTCGTCCGCGCCGACAATGGCTCTCGTAACGGTGGAACAACCGGACGCGCCGTTAGGCTACCGCATCGCCCTGACCGGTGATATGCCCAGCGGGGCGGCTCAACAGGACGCGGCGGTGCTGGCTTACGAGTACGACCGGCGACGTACCGATTGGTGGCGGCGGCGGCGGTTTGGTATTCTGGGCCTACCCTCACTGGCCTTAATTTGCCTGGTAGTCTGGGTTTTTGGGCTGGTGCTGAATGCGAGTTGGGCTGGAACTTTCTTTGCTCTAACTTTGATCTTGCTGGTTCTAGGGCTGGCTTTTGGTCTCTACTGCTGGCTAACTATGCCGCGGGTGCTGTCGTTTGGCCGGGCCTACCGCCGGTTGGCTTCGGTTCCATTGGCCCGTGGCGGCATCGCCTGGTGTGATGCGGCGATTGTGCCGCCCGATTTCCCGGCTCTGCGCGACTCGTTTTTTACGCTCTATCAAAGTAGTGCCGATATTTCAAATCGCGAGGAGCCGACTAACGCCGAAGATACCGAGCGCAAAAAGCAAGCGATTAACGACCTTAAAACTTTGATCAAGCCGGTTAATTCGTCGCAGTCGGAAACTACTCCTACACCGTTTATTTCACGCGACCGCACCGGCATTCTGGATCGGGTCGAGCTTGAAGCTTTAACCTGGAACGAGGTAGCCGAGCTAAACTCTCGTTCGTTGCCGGTAGAAATGCAGCGTTATAATACACCGCTCGAATTGCAACGGTTGGCTCACGATGTCGAGACTTACGTGCATATGAAGGCCGAGCGGGCCGAGACTGCCCTGGTTCCGGCCTCCGAAGGCAACCGCACGACGCCCCTACATCGGCAGATTGCCGCCCGCGTGAGCGAGAATCTTTCGCTGGTAAATGCCGAGATTGATCGCTGGCGGGAACGGGCTACGAAAGAAAAGGCTTTTCATACCGGCTTGCTGGCCCGCTACAAAGAGGCCGAGGATGGCGTGAAACTTAATTACGAACGCACAACCCTGAGCCTGGAAGAGGAAATCGCCCCGACCCTGGCTCAACTTGAAGCCAACTCGGAGTTCTACCGCGAAGGCATCGAAGGATTTTACCAGGCGCAGCGAGTGGTGATCGAATCGCGGCGGGATGCGGTGCTGGGCAAACTTGAGCGCGAACGGCAAGAGCTTGAGGCGGTGCTGGACGAGCGGGCCGACGAACAGGCTCTTTTGCAAGCCGAATTCAAAGGCTTGAACGAGCAACGGTTGCGGCTGGAAAACTCGACCGATAGCCGTTTTGCCAGCCTCAAAACTCAGCTTGGTGATCTGGTGCGCCGTACCTATCAATTGCCGCCTGTGCCACATTTCCGTTCGGACTACCCCGAAGAACCTTCGGCGGCTACCAGCGAAGAGACTTTGCAACAGTTGGCCGAATTGCGGGCTGAGACCCGTCTGGCGACTAGCGCGGCCAACAATTCGCTCAACCGCTTCGCCCGCTTGCGCTTTGAGCCGTTGGACGAGTTGGCCCGGTTGGAGACCCAAATTACCGGCGGCACCAAGTGGCAAGCTACCAGTTACCTCGTCAATCTGGTGAATTTTAAGCAGAGCGGGCAACTCCTGGCTCTGGCCGGGGAAGTCAGCGATAGTGCCGGAGTCTATCTGGATGCTGTGGGCGAGTTCGAGCGGCTCAACCGCCGCTGGTGTGGCCTGGAAGTCTCAATCCGCAACCTGGGCCTGGTGGCCTACTCGAACCGCTTGCAGGAGGCCCAGGAGTACCTGTTGAGCCTGAGCCAGGCGGCAGAGTCTTTGCATAGCAGCCTGATGTCGGCACCGCATAGCCCCGAAATGGCCCGACCTGCTACTTTTCAGAATATCTACGACCAGGCGGCGGGCTTGCAACGGGAACTGGAAGAACTGGGCGCGTTAGCCGGTTCGATCACGCGCACCCAGGAACGATTGTCAGTGCTGGACGATGAGTTAGCCGAGTTACACACTCAGATCGGCCAGAACAAGGAAGAAACCGAGCGGATGCGGACGGACGCTTCGGTGCGGTTGTACGAAATCTCCCAGAAGCTCAAACAACTCCTGGCTAAACTCGATGAATTCAAAATTTCCCGGATCGCCCGCATGCGGACTCATATTGACGAGTTGGCTCAGGAAGAAAAGGGCGTTCTGAAATTGCTAAAGAACGGAGCCACCGAGTTAAGCGAAGTTTCGAGTACCGCCGACAAAATTCTCTATAAGCATATCAACCGGGCCGACCGCCTGACCGGGGAAGCTCGCCAGCTTTACCGGGGCCTGGAAAACAATCTGGCCGGGATTGTCCACGATTTTGAGGAAAGTGTGTTGCCGGGCCGGTTTGTGCCGGTAGCCAGCGAGTTGCTGGTGCCAGTCTGGTTTTTTCAGTTTCGAGAACGCCCGGTCTGGCGCGAACGTATCCTGGGTTTTGCCAGTTGTTATACCGGCCTGGAACGGCTCAGTATTCCGGCTTCGTCTCCTCTCGAAACGGTGCTACACGAACGCGCTTCCCTCTGGCGGTTTCTCTCGACGGCTCGCCCGGCCACCTTCTACCGACTGCACGAGGAACCTCAGCTTGCGACCTTGATCGGGGCGCAAGACCTCGATTACCCGGCAGGCAGAGCCGAGCTAGACCGTCAGTGGCTGGATAAGCTGTCCGCCGGAGGCTGGGTCAGTCGCTGGCTGGTGCGGCTCTTACGTGCAGGCGTCAAAAAGTAGCCCTGAGTTCGGGTTTTACGAAGAATCTTCTTGACTAAGCAAGATCGAGGTAGCTCAAGAAGATTCTTCGCTTAGGATGTAGATTTAGGCCATAGCTCTTTCGGCAGCTTTGGTGTAGGGCCGATCCTCGATTTCTTCCCATTCCTTGATCGAGTTGATCGCCGCGCCCATCGGAGCGTTTGTTTCGCGCTCGGTGATCACTTCGACCAGCACGGGCAAACTCTTGGTATTGGCTTCCTCGACCGCCCAGGCCAGGGCCGCCGCCAGGTCGCCCGGTTCGGTCACGCGCCGCCCGATCCCGCCCATCGCTTCCATCGCCTTGACGTGATCAATGCCGACTTCGTGGCCGGTTGCGTTGTCAAAACCGATGTCCACGGCGTAATTCATCTCGTAACCGAGTTCGGCCTGCCGGATCAAGCCCAGGTAGGAATTGTTGAGCATCACCAGGACGAACGGCACCCGGTACTGCGCGGCGACGGCTACTTCTTCCATCAAGAACTGGAACGAGTAGTCGCCTACAATGCCCACGACCAGTTTATCCGGGCGGGCCAGCTTGACCCCCGTACAGGCCGAAACTTCCCAGCCCAGCGGCCCGGCCTGGCCGCAGATCAGGTACGAGCGCGGCTCGTAGGAGTTTTGCAACTGGCCCGACCAGATTTGGTACAGCCCGATAGCCGTCACAAAGATGGTATCGCGGGGAAAGAAGTCGTTAACCTCTTTGAAAACCCGTTGCGGCTTGATCGGCACATTGTCGAAATCCATCTTACGACGCAAGCTGTAGCGCAGTTCGGCTACGCGCTCGACCCAGGCTCCGGGCTTCTGGGCGGGCATCATCTCCCGCGCCACTTCCAGCAAATCTTCCAGGGCTAAGCGGGCGTGTCCGACCATGCCCAGGTCTGGCTCGAAAACCCGGCCAAGCTGAGTCGGCTCGATGTCAATATGGATGAACTTGCGCTGGCCCCGGTATACGTCCAGCGTCCCGGTATGGCGGTCGGCGAAACGCGCTCCAATCGCCAGGATGCAATCTGATTCCAGAAATAGCGCATTGGCGAAACGCTGCTGGGTCTGAATACCGACCGTTCCGGCGTAAAGCGGGTGGTCTTCGGCGATCACACCTTTGCCCATCAAGGTCGGTGTCACCGGGATTTGCATGTACTCGGCGAAGGCCATCAACTCGCGGCTGGCTTCGGCTCCGATCACGCCACCACCTGGCATTAGCATGGGCCGTTCGGCTTGCAGCAGCATTTCGACGGCGCGGCGGATGCGGGCGCGGTTGGCTCTGGGCTGCTCGATTGGCAACGCTTCGTCCAGTTCGGGTTCGTACTCGATCTCTTGCCGGGCGACATCTACCGGCAGGTCAATCAAGACCGGGCCAGGCCGACCACTGCGGGCAATCTGGAAGGCTTTGCGAAAAATCCAGGGAATCTGGGCCGCTTCTTTGGCCTGGACTGCCCATTTGGTGACGGGCTTGGCAATCTCGACAATATCCACCGCCTGAAACGCTTCTTTGTGCAGAACCGGCAGGGGGGCCTGGCCGGTGATGCAGATAATCGGGATCGAGTCGGCGATAGCGGTGTAAAGGCCGGTGATCATATTCGTCCCGGCAGGGCCGGAAGTGCCAATCGAAACGCCGACCTTGCCGGTCGCACGGGCGTAGCCGTCGGCAGCGTGAGTGCCGCCCTCTTCGTGCCGCACCGTCAGATGCTTGATCCGGTCGGTCTTCTCCAACGCTTTGTAGAGCGGCAAGATCGCCGCGCCCGGCACACCAAAGATGTAATCCACGCCTTCGTCCGCCATGATATGCACCACCGCGTCCATAACTTTCATCCGCATAGCTGACCTCCTCTGCTAAATGCATCCTGGTTTGATAACAGTTTTTCACAATGCGAAATCTAATTTTGTATCGTGAAACAGTTATAACCCAGATCGAACTCTTTGTCAATAGGCAAAAATGGGTTATGGTGATCGCAGGGCAGTTGCAAAGTTGAAACAGTAGGGTTGTCACGCCTTGCTGGTGTAAGCGACGATTAGGCCAGGTCTGGACTAAAAGTAATTTAAGCGAAGCATCTTCTTGACCAGGCACAATTGTGCCTGGTCAAGAAGATGCTTCGCTTCGCTATTGGATTTTAATTCTGGTGAGATGGATTAACTTAAGCCAGAGCAAGTTTTGGAATATCTTTAGCCTGCGCTTACGAGGGCCACCAGGCCGGGAGGGGCAGGTTGCGCTCCTGGAGCGATTGAGAAATGGCTGGTAAACCGATCAGGGGAAGAAGTTCCCAGGTGTTCAACCCGGCTATTACGTCGGGATACTGGTTAATGGTATCTTGCGCTTCCTCTAAACTGGGGCTTTCGACGATAAGATAGGCCGTAGTATAGGTGGGGTCCATATAACCTTCGAGAATAAAGCCCTGTTCAAAAAATTGCTTGCCCTGGGCAATCTCGGCACCCATACTGCTTGTCAAAGCTTCAGGGGTGGCTTTGGCGGTTAATTTATTGATTGCTAAAAATCGCATGGTTGTTTCCTTTCTCCTATTACTTCTTTCAGAATTTGCCGGTTGCGTGCGTTCTACCGGACTGGAAGAGAGTACAACAAGATAGGGTGGCTGGTCTTTGACATTCTTGCTATTTCAGGTAGATTCTTGCCCGATTTTAGCTGGAAAGCTAACCTTTACGCAAGTAGGTGGGACTAACACCGAGCAATTGCCTGAAATGACGCGCCATGTGACTTTGATCGGTAAACCCGACGGCCTGAGCAATTTGTGGTAGAGAAAGTTTAGTGGTTGCAAGCAATAATTTAGCCTTCTGAACCCGGCATTGAATGATATATTGATGCGGACTAATCCCCATAGATTGCTTGAACTGACGGGCGAAATAATAAGGGCTAAGGTTTACCAGATTAGCAAGTTCGCTCAGGCGTAAAGAACTGGTCAGGTTGGTATTGATATAATCCAGCAGTCGGCGTAACTCAAGTTGGGCCAGCGGCCCGTTATATTCCTGGATGGCCCGTGGCTGTTCCACCGACGAATGATGGCGCAAAAGATGAACCGCTAACATATTGGTCAAGGCATCCACGTAAAGCGGGCCAGCCAGCCCTTTAGAGCGTAATTCGCCCAGGAGCGACCGGCCAAGTTGTTCGAGTTGGGTATCAACAACGCCTAATCTTTCAACCATTTCGATTCGGTCAGGATTTAGATTTGTTTCTAACATAATGTCGCGCATAAAAGAATGATTAAGACTTAGATGAAGCACGTTGAGGGCTACCCCTTCCTTCCATTGCCAGTCGCTTGGCAGGTAGGCCGGGATGATTTTGAGGTGATTTTGAGCCATTACTCCTTTGCGCTTACGGCCATCAACTTTAGCCCTTATATCAAAGGGTTGACCCAGGTTAATTACGACAGTATGACTCCCTAGAGGAGGTACGCTCATTTCGTTAAAGCCGAGATGAGCCTGCATAACTTCGAGACCAAGCCAATTCTGCTCTCGGCTGGAAATTACTACCGAGTTACTCATAACTTCCTCAACAGTCGAAATAACCTCTTTCGCAACCACCTTAAAATCTCCTTACGCCAGCATCACCCACCGTGCCAGGCTCCCATGCGCTAATACAAAAGTTGCCATTTCGTCCTTTTACGGATACCATCCCAATTATTGTGTGAAAAACGCAGGTGAGTAGATCAGGGTAAAAAGGAGCATAATAAGGACATAGACCGTTTGTTTTATCAACCCTTTACACAAATTGGTTTTCCATAATCCTATTTTAACCGCCAGGTCAAGTCTGAATACTTACACCTTACCCGTAAACCCTAAATAAAACAACGATTGGTTCTGCAAAAGGTAGGCAGAAAGGGTTATAATAGGATCACTGGCGGCATCAAGCGGCGGCCTGTGGTGATCCGTCGTCATGGGCCACGAAGTAGCTTTTTGATATTTTGCTACTTTTGAAATTGATGTTTCGATACTTTCGATACTTTGTTGATAATATGGAAGGAACCTTTATTCGATGACAGAAGATCGCAAATTTGGCTTTAACACTCGCGCTCTGCACGCCGGGCAACGGCCCGATCCCACTACCGGAGCGCGGGCAATGCCGATCTACCAGACGACTTCGTTTGTCTTTGACGATCCCGAACACGCCGCAAACCTCTTCGCCCTCCAACGCTTCGGCAACATCTACACCCGGATCATGAACCCGACTACTTCCGCTTTCGAGGAGCGGGTCGCCTCGCTGGAAGGCGGCGTAGGCGCGTTGGCCGTTTCGAGCGGGCAATCGGCTCAGTTTATTACGCTCTTTACCCTGCTAAGTGCAGGAGATGAGATTGTCGCCAGCAACACGCTTTACGGCGGGACCTATACTCAGCTCGACATCAGCTTTCGCAGGATGGGCATCAACACCACTTTCGTGGATGCCCGCGATCTGGAAAACTTCCGCAAGGCTATTACACCGCAAACCCGCGCTATCTACGCCGAGACAATCGGCAACCCAAAAATTGACGTACTGAACATCGAAGCACTGGCGGCGATAGCCCACGAAGCCGGACTACCTCTGGTAGTAGATAACACTTTCGCCTCACCTTATTTATGCCGTCCTATCGAATGGGGAGCCGACCTGGTGGTTCATTCGGCCACCAAGTTTATCGGCGGACACGGCACGAGCATTGGCGGTATCATCGTAGACGGTGGCAAGTTCCCCTGGGATAACGGCAAGTTTCCCGGTATGACCGAACCGAGCAAGGGCTATCACGGTATCCGCTTCTACGAAACCTTTGGCGATTTTGGCTTTATCATGAAGGCGCGGGTAGAGAGTTTGCGGGATATGGGGCCTGCCCTCAGTCCCTTTAACTCGTTCCTGTTTTTGCAAGGCCTGGAAACGCTAGGGCTTCGGATGGAACGGCACGTTGCCAACGCCCGGCAGGTCGCCGATTTCCTCAAAGAGCATCCGCGGGTGGCCTGGGTCAATTACCCTTCCCTGCCGGATAGCCCCTATTACGAGCTTGCCAAAAAGTATCTGCCTAAAGGGGCGGGCGCGATCTTTACTTTTGGCATCCAGGGCGGTCTACAGGCCGGGCAACGCTTTATCGAGGGTAGCCAACTCTTGAGCCACGTGGCAAACGTTGGGGACGCTAAATCGCTGGTGATCCACCCGGCCAGCACTACCCACGCGCAGCTTACCGAAGAAGAACAGCTTGCCGGGGGCATCAGTCCTGACATGATTCGCCTTTCTATCGGCCTCGAAGACATCGAAGACATTTTGTGGGATTTGGATCAAGCTCTGGCTAAGTCAGTCTGAGAAATAGCTAGAAGTTGATTCGAGAGATTTCAGGAGATTTCTCGAAATCACAAAGCAGGCAGAGAACAAAAAGGGAACCGCACGGTTCCCTTTTTGTTCTCTTCAAATTATAATTTACTAGCTTATAATTTACCAGCGTCCACCCCGGTTGCGGTCGTTCCAGGGATCGTTCGTGCCTTTGTTGCGTTTGCGGCGGCCTCCGAACCATTTTTTCATGCTCGACCAGCTAAAATGTTCATTTCCAACGGTTTCACCGCGCCAGTGTTGCGGGCCTTCGTCCAGGTCTTTGCCTTTGAAAAAGCGGATCAGCACGGGAGCCAGGAAGAGCAACCCACCCACCGCGCCAAGTAGTTGGGATAACCAGAGTAAATCTTTGAAGTTTTGAGCGATTATAAGGGCGGCAATAACCAGTCCAACTCCGCCGAGCATATAGCGGAGAGCGATACTAACTTGATGATCGGCCAGCCACTGCCCGAAGCGCGATGAAGCAGAGCGGCGAGGGCGGATTGGGATTGGTTGAGGGGGCATAACGCCAACCGAGCGTTTACGCGGTTCACGTTCTGGTTCACGGTCACGGCTACGTTCTTTGTCCGGGGTGGGGGTTTCCGGTACGAAAGTATCCATCTTATCGAGAAGGTCTCGAATTTCTCGCTCATACTTCTTCATACATCACCATCTCCGCTAGGCTAGGCCACATTGCCCTGGCACTAAATGCTCTTAGTATCTAAGATAAGGTCTTTTTATAATGGCGAAGGCCGATCCCATTACATATGTTTATCTTGTTGATTTAGACTTAAATAAGAATAAGCGGAAAATGTTTTGGTTTGCCAGGTCACCTCAACAAATTCAAAACGGTCGGTGGCTAAAACCCCCCAACCGGCCATTCTGGGCTAAATAAACTCAGCAAACTCTCCTTGCCGACTTGATTATTTCCGCGCACTCTCATTTTAGTCCACTTGTCCCCAAATGTAAATAGTCCACCGTCTTGTATTTACCCAACCTTCATTCGCTCGGCTCTATTTCACCCACTATTCGGCCTCTACCGCGTTCGGGTAAACTTGGAGCCTCATCAGTCGTCCGCTTGGGTCGAATTGGATTGCCACCAGGTCAATCCGGCAAGGCGGAGCTTCGCCACCGGGCAGGAAAAGGTTTTCGTGAGCCTGTAAGTAAGCTTCAGCCAGGTTTTGCAAGCGGCGTTGTTTTACCAGGCTCACCGAATCTTCGGGCGTACCCGCCCCGTTACCCCGCCGAGTACGCACTTCAATAAAGCACAAGCATTGACCGTGCCACGCTACGATGTCTAGCTCACCAATTTCACAGTGCCAGTTAGTTTCGACCAGGCCATAACCGAGTTCAGTCAGGTGAGCCAAAGCCATGCGTTCACCCAGATCGCCTAGCTTTTTGCGTGCTTTATCTGCCATAAGGGTAGACTTGTTTTATCCTTAACTATTTCGCTTGGGTTGCTCGTGTCTATAGAGCTTGCTCCGCCAGAGTTTTGAGCAAAGTACCACTGCGTACAAAACCCGCCTCCTCGCTCTCGTTGAGCGGCAAGCTTAAAATTCGGCTGATACCAGTCCGGTTGACTACGGCAGGCAAGCTCAGACAAACATCCTTTACCCCATACTGGCCGCTCATGAGGTTGGAAACTGAAAAGACCGTGTTCTGATCGCGCAAAATAGCCTCGACTATACGTAATAGCCCGGAAGCAATCGCGTAGTAAGTTGCTCCTTTGCGCTCGATAATCTGGTAAGCCGCGCCCCGCACTTGCTCGAACAGGTTGTCCATATCGGCCTGATTGTAAGAGCGGCCTTCTTGCCGACAAATCTCGCCCAGACTGATCCCGGCAATCGAGGCCGTGCTGAAAACCGGCACTTCGCTGTCTCCGTGTTCCCCGATAATGTAAGCGTGGACGCTGCGCGGATCGACCCCATAATACTGGCCCAGCAAATAACGAAACCGGGCGGTATCCAGTAGCGTCCCGCTTCCAACCACGCGCCCCGGCTGAAAACCGGAGTAACGAATAGTTGCTTCGGTCATAATATCTACCGGGTTTGTAGCGATAACCAGGATAGCCTGAGGCGCAGCCTGAGCGACTTGCGGGATTATCTGGCGGAAGATTTCGGCATTGCGTTTAACCAGTTCGAGCCGGGTTTCACCTGGTTTCTGGGCTACCCCGGCACTGATTACCACAATATCGCTGTCGGCAGCCTCGGCGTAATCGCCCACGCGGATAGTACAGGGCCGGTCGAAGGGCATGGCGTGTTGCAAATCCATCACCTCGCCCTCGGCCCGCCGTGTATTCGCATCAATCAGCACCATTTCAGAAGCCAGGCCAGAACCGAGCAATTTATAGGCAAAACTTGCTCCCACCATTCCCGTACCGACTACACTTACTTTCGCCATTAGCATTATTCCTTCTAGCTACCTGTTTATTTCCCAAACACCGTTTTGGTTGTCGCTAAATTATACCAGGCAAAAGTGAACAGGCCGGTTAAAAGGGTGAACAGCCGGTAAAAATTCCTACCTGCCTTCCTAACTTTGTTCTGATTACAACTAAACGATTGCTACTTAGATTATGGTTACTAAGTTTTAGACCAATCCGAGACTTCGTTCAGGCGGGTGACTTGCTCCTCGCTAAGCGTAAGCTGTTCCGCCCGCAGGCTTTCTTCTAGCTGGGCTGGACTGTTCGCGCCGATGATCGGGGCGGTAATAACAGGTTGGGCCAGTAACCAGGCCAGCGATACGGCTGTCGGCGTGGCGGAGGTTTCGGCGGCAATCTGGCGCACGGTGTCCAGAATTTTCCAGCCTTGCTCGGTCGCAAACTGAGTTTGCACTCCCTCGGCTCGTTTGCTGTCGGTAGTGTTCTCGCGGGTATATTTGCCGGTTAGAAACCCGGCAGCCAGTGGACTATAGGGTACTACGCCCACGCCGTATTTCTGGCAAACGGCTTTTAGCTCCTGGTCAAATTCGCGGCGCGTCACCAGATTATACTTGGGTTGAAGCGAGTCGTAACGGGCCGTCGCCTGTTTGTCCGCGCTCCAAAGAGACTCCATCAATTGCCAGGCTTTGTAGTTGGAAGCCCCCAGGTAACGTATTTTCCCCGCTCGTTGCAGATCGTCCAGAGTTCGCAGAGTCTCGTCTATCGGCGTCTCTTCGTCCGGGAAGTGGGTCTGGAAGAGGTCAATATAGTCGGTTCCGAGGCGGCGCAGCGAAGCCTCCACACCGTTCAGAATGTGCTGGCGCGATAGTCCCTGATCGTTCGGCCCTGTACCCATT
>JBBRBE010000148.1:0-15015 GCA_038206175.1 Chloroflexia bacterium | reverse complement strand
GCTCAAATTACGGGCCGAGCAGCAAGCCGCTTTGCGCGAGGAAGAGTTACGCCGCGCCCTCAACGAATGGGGCGTTTATTACATTGCCGGGATTGGCCGTGAGATTGACCGTCCGAGGCGTGTTCGACTGGCCGGGGAAGGTAGCGTGGAAGGGCTAACACCGCTCCAACTCCTTGAAAAATATCTTGAAACCAAGAATGTCCGGCCCGACCGCATCGAACTTTTGCTCAAGCATGCCCAGGGTCTGATGCACGGTGCGGCCCCGGAAGGTCTTGAGGCCGGCGGTCCGACCGAGCCAACTCCTGAAATAGTGCAGACCACGCTGATCCCTGCGGAATAATCAATTTTCCCTATACCAATAACACCCAAGAAATAGAAACTATTGCTATTCTAATTTCTTTGTTTTATAATGAGGTCGAAACTTTTTATTATGTAAATAATAAGACTAACCGCGCCAAACTTAGCCATCAGCCAGGAACACAACATGTCAATAAACCGCGTGAAGTTAGAAGACGTTATCAACGAAGCTAAGCAGTCTTTGGAGTCCGGTGGAGCAGACCGGGCGATTGCCTTGTGCCGCCACGTCTTCAAATTCTATCCGCGTTGCCTGGAAGGAAGCCGGGTGCTGGGCGAAGCTTATACTGAAAAGCGGCTGCTAGACGAGGCTGACCAACTTTTCGTGTTCGTGCTTTCGGCAGACCCCCAGGATGTGCTGGGTTACGTAGACCGTGGTTTTATCGCTTACGAGCGCGGTCAGGTAGACGAAGCGATTGTTTACTACGAACGCGCCCTTGAACTCGACCCCAGCATCGAGCAGTTGCGCGAAGAACTACTGCGGCTGTACCGCGAACGCTACGGCAGTGGCCGGGCTAAAATCCGCCTGACCAAGATCGGGCTGGCAAACGCCCGGTTGCGGGATGGTTTTTACGGCCAGGCTATTGAAGAATATAACGCCGTGCTGCGCGAAACTCCGCATCGGTTGGATGTCGAAGTAGGTTTGATGGAAGCCTACTGGCGTAACCGGGATTATCCGCGGGCCGAAAAACTGGCAAGTACGCTCCTTGAAACTCACCCTAATCTGGTCAAGGCCAATTTGATCCTGTGGCACATCTACGGAGTGCGCCGCAATCAGGACCGGGCCGCGCCTTACCTGGATAAAGCTCACGCGCTCGATCCTCTTAATTTACTGGCCGAACGACTCTTCGAGGATGCCCTGGTTTCCAACGACGCGATGCGCTATATCTCGATGCTGGGCGTTCCGGCGATTCCGGCTTTTGACGAGCGGGCCGCCGACTCGGATGACCCGCTCGTGCCAGACTGGGTAAATTCCGGCAGTGATACGGATGTGAAACTGGGTTTGCGCCCCGAACCACCCGCCCCGGCAGACCAGGATGCGCCGGACGAAAATTTGGGCTTTGATATGTTTGCGCTCCTGGCCGATACCGAGCAGCACATGACCTCGCAACAGGAGGCTTTAGCCCAGGAAGTCGAACGGCAAGACCGCCAGGAAGCTCTGGCCGGGCTGGACGAGTTACGCAAAGCAGCGGACGCGAAAGACGACTCGGTTTTCAACTTCTTTGAAGAAGTCGAAGCCAGCCCCGCCCCGAATTTCGCGACACTCGCACCGGGCCAGGTTGCACCCGCTTCGACCGGAGCTTTCGACTTTGATTTTGGGGCGGCAGACACAGGCGACCTGAGCCTGTTTGAAGAAGTAGACGGGCCGGGGGCGGGAAGTAATGCCTCGCCTTCCGACGAGAAAACGCTCCGAGAGATGGAAGGTAAACCGCTGACCGCGCCATTTCGCCTGGATAATTTGGAGAGCAACAAAGACGAGCCGGATTACGGTTCGGCTTCCTTCGATCTATTCAAAGACGACGAACTTCCTCCGGCCCCGTTCGACCTGGATGCGGTCGAGGCTGACAAGCCGGGCGGTCAGGTGCCGGTGTTCGAGCTATTCGAGGACGACGAGCTACTCCCTTCGGTCGGTTTGGACGACGCTGCCACGGTTCCTTACCGTTTCTCCAGTGAGGATGCCGCGACCCAGGCTACCTCTGAAACGCTGACTTTCGAGACGGTGCAACGTGATGATGGGCCGAGTTTGCCGTTGGAGCCGGAAAAAGAACCTTTCCCGACCCCGATTCCGATCCCTCAGCCCCAGGTGGACACCCCGCCCGCCCACGCCGACGAACCGGACACGCAGGCGGAAGAAACCTTCCGGCCTATCCCCGGCTTCGAGCCGCCGGGCCTGCCCGAAACTGACCCGATGGCCGAACCCGCTACCCCTTTGCCGATGGTCTCTCAGGCTGTCGGCCCACAGTCTGCCAGGCCGGAAGGGAATGAAACGCCCGAAGCTGAAGGGCCGGTTGAAATGCCGCCATCGGACGATAGCTATCTAAACTTCCTGTTGCAAGATGCGGCGGTTTTGCCTTCGGTGGCCCCATCCGGGGTTGAAACGGTTCTGACGGCTGCGCCTGAACCGGGCGAAGCCAGCCCTTCCTCTGCTCAACTGCCCCAGGCTTTCCACCGCCGGGACGAGCAGGGGCCGCGGCCTGATTTTGTGCCGGACAGCCTCGTTGAACCAGCCAGTAGCCCGTTCAAACGGCGAGACGAACAGGGGCCGCGGCCTGATTTTGTGCAGGATGCAGCCCCTCAAACTGAAACACAGGACCCATCTGCGGACTCTTTCCTCGCTTCGTCGGGGCCAACTTTCGATGAAGCCGTGGTCTCGGCTGCCAATTTGGAACCGATGACCGAATCTACGCCTGGCGCTCTGCCTCAGCAGCCGCAGTCATACCAAGAGCAGGAGAACGAAGCCATGCCGATCAAACGTGGCCCCGAAGACGATAACGAAGTCTTCGATTGGGAGCGAGAGGAATTACCCGATTATTTGCGGGCATTTGCGATGGATGAGGACGAGGTAGCCCGCTCCGGGTTGGCCGCGCCTAATCCGGCCATCACCGAGGTTAACACCCCCCCGGCCCGTATTCGCCCCCGCGACGATACCGGCGCACCCGGTGATTTGCCCGACTGGTTAAGCTCTCCCGGCGGTAGCACGCGGGCTTTTGGAGCCAGAGGTGAACAAATTGACCTGAGCGGAAGCACCCGGCCCGGTGGCGGTTCGCTTCCTAACTGGCTCGACCAGACTGACCTGGACTCTTCCGGCCAGTTGCCCGGTCAGCCCAGCACTCCACCCAATGCTTTTGGAGCATCTGATTTTGGCAGTTTGCAACCGTTCAGCTTGAGCGATGATGACGGGTTTGGCGGACCAGTACCCGACCCCGCGCCGCGTTCGGCTCAGAGCCAACCGCCAGGCCAGGCTCAACCCCAGCCAATGCCGCCCGTCAATGATTTTATGAACCCGGCCCGGTCTAACCCAACTTTTAGCGGCCTGGACGATCTTCAGCCTTTTAATATGGATGATGGCATGGCTGGTTTCACGCCGCCTCCGCCTTCTTCGTCTCAGTTTCAGCCAACCGTACCGCTTCGCAGTCCTTTTGGAGGCGGCGAACCAGCTACCCCGCCTGCTCGTTCTGCCCCGCCGCCTCCGGCTAAGTCTGGCCCGGTGCCTTTCGACCTGGGCCTGGATATGGAAGGCTTGCAACCTTTCGCTTTTGACGACGACACTGCGACTACCCCGCCGCCGACCCGCCAGAGTCCGCCGCCACCGCTCCCACGACAGACACCTCCGCCCGCTCCTCGTGAGACACGGGATTACATTCCGCCAATGCCGCAGCCGTCTTTTGTACCGAGCGATGATCTGGGTGATTTGCAGCCGTTTGCCTTTGATGACGAACCGGCCCAGGCTGCTCCTCCGCCACCGGCCCGTCAGACGCCACCTCCCGCCGCGCCTCCGCGTCCGTTGCCACCTGTGGCTGCGCCGCGAAGCCCTTTCGACCCTGGTGCTGATTTGTCCGGCTTTCAGGAAGCAGAGCTGGATGCACTCAAGCCTTTTAGCTTCGACGATGAGCCGTCTGGCCCTGCTTCCGCACCGGGCCGGGCTACACCTGCTTCTGCTCAATCGCCTTTCGAGCCGCCCCGCCTGAGCGGTAGCCAGGGCAACGCACGCGGCCTGACTGGTGGCCCGTCGCCGTTCACCCCATCGTCAGACGATGAACTGGGTGACATCGAACCGTTTAGTTTTGACGATGGCGATCTGGGCAACCTGCTCGAAGAACCGCGCAACTCTCGCGTCAGAGGTACAACTCAGCTAGGTCTGGGAGCAATGAACCCGCTCGACTCGTTAAGCGACCAACCTTTCGGGCCGGGCCGTGGACGGTCTCGCCAGCCCGATCCTGAACCGGAAACCGAAACAGGCACCGAAACACCTTTGCGGGAATATGACTGGATCAAACGCCGCAAAGAGACTCAAGGTAAAGAACCACAGCTTCCCGATACTGGTTCGCTATTCGACCGATTACGCCGCCGTCGCCAGGAGCAAGATGTAGAGCGCACTCGCCCAGTTTCGTCCGACCCGGCCCAGGCGGGCCAGAAAACCGACCCTGAATATGGCGACATCTTATCGTTTGACGAAGTAGAGCAGCAGGCCAGCAGGTCAGGCTTTACTCCGGTGCCGGCGCCCAGCTTGCCGTTCAGTACCAACGAGCGCGATTTGCGCACGGGAGCTTTCGACCTTAGCACGCTCGGACTGAATCAAGATTTAGACGACGAGGCTTTTAACCAGTCGCTAGAGGAGACGTTACCGAGTTCGCCTTCTTTCCAGGAGAATGTGCCGCAGTTCCGGGCCAACGAATTTGAAACGCCGCAACCCAATTTTGATTTCGAGCCGTTCAATCTGATCGACATTGGAGCGGAGGAGGCCGTACAACCTACTCCTTCCCCGCGCCTTCAGCCCGAACCGCCGCGCCGTTCGCCGGAGCCACCGACCCCGACTTTCGATTTTAACCAGTCGGCTCAGGATAGTCTTAAGATCGAACTAGTTCAGCCCTTCTTTAATCCGCCTAATCCGCCGCCCGCTTCGCCGCAACCCAAACCACAAAACCCTGCTGCCGATTTAGGTCAGCCGCGAGGTAATTATGAAGTGCCGGAACAGGTTTCGGAGCCGTCTTTGCCCCAAAATACTAGCGACGCTATACCAGATTTCCGCTTCGAGGGGGCACCTGCCGACGATGATTTTAGCTTCCTTTACGAAGACCGAACTTCCAGCCCGGCAGAGCAGACCGAGAGCGTACCGCTTTCTTCCAACGCACCGGCTTTGCCAGACTTCAATTTAGAAGAACTAGCCCGGCCTGACCAGCCAGACTTTAACTTTGAGGACGCCGCCAGACCTGCCCCGGCTAATTTTAGTTTTGAGCCTCCGGCCCGTCCCACTCTACCTGATTTTAGCTTTGAAGATGGAGCCTCCTCCGCGTTGCCGGAGGTGGAGCCACCTGCGCCGGTGAAACCATTCTTCTCGCGGCCTACGGAAGCGGAGCCTACCACTCCGCCGCCGTCTGATGCCGCCAGGCCGTTTGATTTTGCGCCAACTTCTGAAACAGCTCAACCGGCCCCGGCTCCTTTCCAGTTCAAACCTGAACCCGTAGTGCCGCCTGCGCCTTTTGATCTGAGCCTGGAACCGCTCCCACCCACGCCGTCCGCTTTTCTCGAAGGGGCTTACTCGCCGCCTGTACCGGAGATTAGCCGTCCAGCAAGCGGCCCGGTTAACGGTAGTAAATCGCCCACCGAGCCGTTACGTGAGCCGGTTAAGCCGCCGCCGTCGTCGTCGGTCAGGCCAGAACCATCCAACCGCGAGGAAAATCGCTCTGCTCAAGAAGCCAGGGCTGAGGTTTCGGCTCCTGCGCCGCGTTCGGCTCCTCCTACGGACGGGGTAGCGATGGCTTACGATTTGTACCGCCAGGGCGATTACAATCAATCTATTACAGGCTTTAATACGGCTATTAAAACGGGTAATAATCTGGATGCTATCGTGGCTCAACTTAAAGAGATTGTGACAAACCCGGCGGCCCCGACTCGCTATCACCGGGTGCTGGGCGACGCTTACAAAAAGCAAGGTCTTTACCAGGCGGCTCTGGCCGAGTACAGCAAAGCGTTGGCGCCAGTTGGCCTTCGTAAATAAGCTGCGAACGCTTTTTTGCCGCTCCGACGACCTCGGATAGCTTGATTTTAGTTTAGGATTTGGGAAGCTAGAGGAAGAAGCCGAGTAATTTTGGGGTGTTCTTTCTAAGCCAGGTTTTACCCGGATAGGTCAATTGTTTGGCCTTTTGGTACTTTGTTTAGCCTTGTCAGTGTAGGATGACACCTTAAAAGGAACACACATGCCTAGAATTTTTGACCAGTTAGTTAAAACCGAAGGTGTAATCGGGGGCCTGCTGGTAAGCAGGGACGGTTTGGTAGTAGACCGCTTGATGGTAGAAGAAGAAGACGCCGAAGTGTTGGGCGCACTGGCTGCGAATGTGTTCGACACTATCGCTAAAACCACTCAACGGCTGGGTATCGGCCCGCTCAACGATGCGATTGTCGGGGCGCGGGACGGTTCGTTGCAGATGCGCGGCGCGGGCGAACTCGTGCTGGTGGTGATCTGCCAGCATCCGATTAACCTGGGCGAGGTGCGCCTGGCAATGAGCAAAGCCGCTCGTGCGGTCGAAGACGAATTCGGAGCCTGATCCGGGCGTTTGCTCTTTTGCTTCAAAAGTATTATCCTGTAATTGAATTAAAATGGTGTGATGCCCAAATGCGGCCAGCCGTATTTGGGTATTTTGAGTGCTAAAATGCAAGGAGAATGAGCGGAGTGGAACAAACTCTGGTTATTATCAAGCCTGATGGCGTACAGCGCGGCTTGATCGGTGAAATTATCGGGCGGCTAGAACGGCGCGGCTTGAAGATTATTGCGATGAAGATGATGACGATCTCTCAGGAGACCGCCCGTCAGCACTACGCTGTCCACGAAGGCAAGCCTTTCTTCGAGGGTCTGGTCAGCTACATCAGCAGTGGCCCGGTCGTGATGTTTGTTTTAGAAGGCAAGAAAGCCATCGAGACTGTCCGTACCACGATGGGCGCAACCAACCCCGTCGGGGCTGCTCCTGGGACAATCCGGGGCGACCTGTCGGTGGAGATCGGGCGCAACTTGATCCACGGTTCTGACTCGGCAGAAAGTGCCGACCACGAGGTAAAACTGTTCTTTGGCGACCAAGCACCCCAAAGCTGGGAACGGGCCAGCGACAAGTGGATTACCGAAGCTAACTAACTCTAATCTTCCCCATCCAGACGAGTTAAAGCGGGCCGGAACGGGGCCGGGCGCAAAGTCGCGCCTATCGGCTCCGGCCTTGCTCGAAGAACTTAAACTGGCTTACAACGGACGCACCGGCACTGTCCGACCCGATGGCCGACCGGACGAGTCGCTTGTGCATATCCAGAAATTAGAAGCCCGCGACCCGATCTTTGAAGAATTAAGCACTCCCTTGCCCGTCTCGCTGGCGGCAGCCCTGGCCGGACGCGGAATTACCCGGCTATATCGTCATCAGGCTCAGGCAATCGAAGGCTTGCGCGACGGGCGGCATATCGCCCTCGTCACGCCTACGGCCAGCGGCAAAACACTGGGTTTCAATCTGCCTGTCCTCGAAACGATCCTGGCCGACCCCGACGCGACCGCGCTTTATCTTTTTCCGACTAATGCCCTGATGAACGACCAGCTTGCTACTTTGCAAAACCTGATAGCCGACCTGGGCGAGGCCGGGCAAAACATCCGAGCTTTCAAATACAACGGGGCGATGAACGACGACGAGAAAAAATTAGCCCGCCGTTCCCGGCCCAATATCCTCCTGACTAACCCTGAACTGGTGCATCTATCGCTGACCGCCTGGCACAAAGCCTGGCCTGGTTTCCTCAAGAATTTGCGCTATATCGTGGTGGACGAGGTGCATACTTACCGGGGCGTGTTTGGTTCGCACATCGCCCATCTTTTGCGCCGGTTGCGCCGGGTGTGTGCCTACTACGGAGCCACGCCGCAATTTGTGTGTTGCTCGGCCACTATCGGCAATCCGCTCGAACTGGTCGAGAAATTAACCGGGCTGGCTGATTTCGTGGCGATTACCGACGATGGAGCGCGTAAGAACGAACGCTATTTTGTGATCTGGAAGCCGCCTACTTTTGCCGCCGACAAGCTGCGCCCGGAGCCTGTTACCCGCTCGTACCTGGAAGAAACAGTTGACTTGTTCAAGCAGTTGATCGGTTTTCAGTATAGTACGCTTTGCTTTAGTCGTTTGCGCCGCTACGCTGAAAATATGCACCGCATGTGCAGCGAATCATCCAGTTCGGCCCAGATGCAGAGTGTGCGGGTCTACCGGGCCGGATTGCGGGCGGACGAGCGGACGGCCATCGAGCAAGGTCTTAAAGGGGGCGAAATTGAGGGCGTTTTTAGCACGAACGCCCTGGAATTAGGGATTGATATTGGCGGGCTGGACGCTGTAATTATCGCCGGGTATCCGGGCAGCCAGATGGCCGTCTGGCAGCAAGCGGGGCGGGCCGGGCGGGGCGATAAAGACGCCGCAGTTTTTATGGTTACATCCCAGAACCCGATTGACCAGTACTTCCTGGCAAACCCACTCGACCTGTTCAGTCGTCGGGCCGAGAGTGCCCTGTTAAACGTTGAAAACGAAAATATCGCCCGGCAGCACCTCGTCTGTATGGCGCAGGAATTGCCCTTCAATCGGGCCGAGTTAGAAAAATATTATCCGCCGTCACTTTCCAAACTGGTCAGGCGGATGATTGCCGAGGGGTTGCTGGGTTTGCGGCAGGACGGCGTGAGCTATTATCCGGGCGAGGATAACCCCCACGGGCGGTTGTCGCTCCGCACCAGCACAACCCGCAAATTCTCGATTGTGAACCACAGCACGGGCCGCGACATCGGCGTAATCGAGCCGCCTAACCTTTATTCCGAAACTCATCCGGGCGCGATCTACACTCATTCTGGCGAAACTTTCCGAGTAGAGAGTATTGACGAGGCGGCTAATAAAGTGCTGGTGTTGCCGATTTCGACCAACCATATGACCAGTTCGGTCGCCCGCACCGAAGTCAGGCCGCTCGATAAGAGTCCGATTGAGCGACGGATGATCAAGCCGGGTAAGTTAGAGCTAGAGGTAGCCCGTGGCGCAGGTGAAGTGATCGAGCAAATTTACGGCTACCGCGAAGTGCCGCTTTTCCAACGAGGGCGGCGTGCCCCGGATGTAATCAACCTGGAACGTCCCCTGACCAACCAGATGCGGACAGAATTACTCTGGCTGGTGCTGCCGCCACGCGACCGATTTGCTACTATTGGAGCGTTTGATTCAGGTTTGCACGGCCTCGAACATCTTCTGCTGGGCCTTTTTCCGCTCGAAGTAATGTGCGACCCGACCGACATCGGTTCGGCTTCCTTCGGGGCAAATCTTTTCAACGAGTCGCGTCCGGCGATTTATTTCTACGACTCGTGCGAGGGTGGAGCAGGCTTCGCTCACGGCTGCTACGAGCGGATCGAAGAACTTTTGCAACTGGCCTACAGCACAATCAAAAGCTGCCGATGCCAATCGGGTTGTCCGGCTTGCGTCCAATCGGCTCGTTGCCGGGAAGCTAACGATGGCGTGAGCAAAGAAGGGGCGCGGCTAATCTTGCAGCACCTCTTAACTTAGCTTCGCTCTAGCGGGCTATAAATTCTTTCGCTCCAACCCTGAATTTTTCCACACTATCGATAATTTCTAAACCAGTTGGGCCAGATGATGCTTGAGATGAACGAGGTAATCTTGCATCAAATATTGAAGGGTTTGAGGCGGATTGTCCTCGACCACACATTTGTTATTAAGTTTGTCGGTCGGTACGTGTGTCATAACGTTTAGAAGATGCCGGTTATAACTTTCCCACAGGCTCACCAACAACTCCCATTCAACCGCCTCATAATGCTGAACTTTCACCCAGTTATCTTGCTCGTAACTCGGCAGGTGCAAGCCGTTTTGAACCTGAGTACCCACAAAGCGCAGGTGATTATTCGCTGCGGAGTCTATCAGATGGCCGAGCATTTCTTTTTTGTCCAGGCTCCCGGTGTAGCTTGCTCTTCCGTGTGGGCCTGACTGAGATGGCGCAACCGAGGGGGTACACTGGCGATAATCTGGGCGAATTCATCCAGTAAATTTTGCATCTTTTCACCTCACTAAGCTTAGAACCTATCACTGCTTACCTTCGTAAACACCCTGTTAAGGCTGGGAACGAACCGCGCTGTCCCTGTAGACAGGCTTCTTGAAAGCATCAAGCGGTTCGCCGATGGTAGACTACAAACTGACGCGGGCTGTAAGGGTCGAGCAGGGTTCGGACGATCTCGTAATTCTGGCTCAGCCAGGTCTGGGCTAAGGGGTCTTGCAGGAAGAATGCTCCTTCGTCGGTGCGGAGAGCCAGATATTCGGGACGAGTGGCTTTGAGATAATCCAGCCGATTTACCAGGGCCGTGGCAGGGTTAGTCAGCCCGGCCAGGTCGTCAATATAAGTCGGGTAGAGCTTATAACCAATAATGCCGATCTCGCCGCTTGCCAGCTTTACCGCCGGGTCTTTGGGCAGGCCCGCTACGCTTTCTTCTAAACCCTGAACCAGATAATCGCGCCCGGCGGCGGGAATTTTGACCACCAAAAGGGCTGCAAACTGACCGGCTATCAACAGAGCGACCAGCCCTCCCAAAGCCCATTCGCGCCCGGTTAAGGTTAGCCGGGGCCAAAAATCCAGCAACCGGGCTACTCCGATTAGACTGAGCAGGGCCAGGAACGGGTAGATCGGGCCGTAGTACCAGGGAAACCAGGTGAAAGCATGGGTCAGGGTTAACAGACCCACAAATCCAACCGGGAAGGACACCAGGATTACAGCCGGAATAAACTTCTCTTTGCGGTAGCGCAGAGCTTGCCACACCAGGCTGACGATAGCGACCATAGCCAACCCGCTCAAGGCCCAGTTAGCCTGTAAGAGTGTACGGGAAAAGAGACTTTCGCCAAACTGCCCCTGTACGAAAAACTGCTGGATATTCCTGTTACTAAGCTCATTAAAGTCCGCATTGGATTGTTTTGCTTTCGCCAGCACCGATTGCGGCAGGGGCGACCCGAAATAAGCGGTGGCAAAGATAAGCCAGGGCGCAAGGGTTGCTCCATAAGGCAGCAGGGCCAGGGCCGCCCGGCGCGGCAAAGCTTGCAGGCTCTCGGTTGTCACCAGCACATAAGCCCCCACCACGGCGAGCAAAATTATTCCTTCGGGCCGGGTAAGTGTGGTGAGGCCGCTTAGAAATCCAGCCAGAGCCAACCGCCGGTAGCTCAAGGCGTGCAGCGTTGCGAAGATCAAGCAGACCGCAAAGGCGGTTTCGAGGCCGGAGCGGGCCAGGTTTGCGTAATCTACCAGACTCAGAAAAAGAAGGCTCGATCCATAGGCGACGGCCCGCGAGAATTTTAGCCGAAGCAGCAAATCCAGCAGCAAAAGGGCCGTCAGAGCGTCGGCCAGCACCGAAATAACTAGAGCCGACCCCGGAATAGACAGACCGGCCAGACCCGGCAAGGTCAGCAGGAGCGTCCAGAGCGGCGTAGTCGTTCCCAGCACGTGTTCGCCCGGATTAAAGACAAAACCCTGGCCGTGAACGAGGTTTAGCACGTAGCGAAAGGTGATAAAAGAATCGTCGAAAGGCCGCAAGCCTAACCCCAGCAACAAAGCTGTGCGGAAGACGATCACAGCAAGAAGGGCCAACCGCAAGCGATCCTTAAACAAAGCTTTCCAGCGGGAAGCCGGTAATGTTTCGGGTCTTAGATCGAAGGTGGTAATAGCTGGCATTGGATTATTCGTAGTCAGGATCTCTCTAAGTGAACTTCAGGTTGATAATGGCTCGATTATAGGGCAAAAAAGTTTAATAAGCAATCAATCAAAATGGCCCGATTACCGCTTGACAGCCTGTTCGGTCCGCTTTATATTAATTTCATTCTTTGTCGGTGGATAGACCGACCTTGCCTTTCCACAACAAAATTAGCGGTCAGTTGCCGGACTCATCATCCCCTAGCTGGCTTTTGTCATGGTTATAAATATGAACTTACGCCAGAAGGTCGGCCATTTGCTGGCTATTGAGATTCCCGGTACTCGCCTGACTCCCGAAACTGCCGCTTTTATCGAGGAATGTCACCCGGCAGGCGTGATCTTGTTCGGGCGAAACCTGAGCGGGCCGTGGGAGACTGCTCGGCTAATAGACGATCTGCAAAGCCTGGCCGCTCAGGTTGGAGATGCTCCCTTGCTAATGGGAATTGACCAGGAAGGCGGCAACGTATCTCACCTGCGCTATCCCTGCGTCGAAATGCCCGGTGCAATGGCGCGGGCGGCGGGCGGGCCGTCTGCTCCCGGCGAAGCCGCTCTTGCGCTAGGTCTCGAAATGGCTCGGCTCGGCTTTAACCTGGCTCTGGCTCCGGTTTTAGATGTTAACACCAACCCGCTCAACCCGGTGATCGGAGTGCGGGCTTTTTCGGACGATCCGGCGACCGTTGCCGCTTGCGGAGTGGCGACGGTCGAAGCTTTGCGGCAGGCCGGAATGTTGAGCCTGGCAAAGCATTTCCCCGGTCACGGAGCCACCAGCACCGACTCGCACCTGGCTTTGCCAACCGTAAAGCGTAGCCGCTCCCAGTTGTGGGAAGTTGAACTGGTTCCTTTCCGGGCAGCAATCGAGGCCGGGGTTGAGGCTCTTTGCTCGGCTCACGTAGTTTATCCGGCCCTGGATGCTTCGGGCTTACCGGCTACCCTCTCTCGCCCGATTATGACCGATCTTTTGCGAGGTGAGCTTGGTTTTAAGGGCGTGCTGTTTAGCGACGCCCTGGTAATGGAGGCTGTTTCACAGGGCCAGGATGCCAGAGTACCCGTCGTGGCAATCCAGGCAGTCCAGGCGGGCGTAGATTGCCTGATGGTGCTGGGCAGTCTGCAATCGCAACGTCGCTGCTACGATGCGCTGGTAGCGGCGGTCGAGACAGGTTTAATTAGTGAGGATCGGTTGGATGAAGCGGTGGCACGGGTAGCCGCCTTGAGGCAGCGCGTAAAGCTTCCTCAACCGCAGGTACAACCGGCCTGGCCGGATAACGCCCACCAGAATTTAGCGCGGCAACTGGCTCGTCAGGCCGTTACGCTGCTGCGAGACGCGCCGCCGATGTTGCCGCTCGTGCCGGACTACGAGGAATGGGGCGTAGTCGAGTTTGCCTCCGGTTCGGTTTCGCCGGTAGAAGGGTCGCGCAACGAACCGCTAGGAGCTTCGATCCTGGCTTTGCTGCTGGGCGGACGGCTGCCTCAGATGCGCTTTTTAGTCCTCCACGGCCAGACTCCCGGCGCAACCGAAACGCTGGCGGCTTTTCTGGCTGGTTGCACCCGCGTGCTGGTTGCCAGCCGCAATGCGATTTACGACCCGGCCCAGGCGGAGCTACTTGGTCAGGTCGCTGCCGCTGGTCTGCCGACGGTGCATCTGGCCCTGCGTAGCCCTTACGACGCTACTATTTATGAGCAACCTGGTACGGTTCTCCTGACTTTTGGCGATCAATCCCAGTCAATCGCGGCGGTCGTGGATGTCTTGCTGGGGGTGCATCCGGCCACGGGTCAGCTACCCCTAAAACTCGACCTGAAAAAGGCCGAGCGAACCAATATTGAGGTTTCATCATGATTTCCGACCGGCCTAGCTCCTTCACGTTTTGGGATGTCCAACCTGGCTCCTTGATCCTGGGCGTTGACATCGGCGGTACTAAAACTGCCGTTGGCCTGGTCAGCCAGACCGGGGAAGTGGTCTACTCTTTGCGCGAACCGACGCCTCAGAAGGCCGGAGCGGAAGAATTGCTGGCTTTCGTGCTACGCTTGATCGAGCGAGTGCGCGAGGTTGAGAGCGGCGGCGAGGCCAGAGCAATCGGGGCGGTCGGGGTAGGTTGCGGTGGGCCGATGGAGTACCCGGCGGGGGTCGTCTCAACCCTACATATCCCTGGCTGGCGGAATTTCCCCCTGCGCGAAAGGCTCGAACGCGTTCTGGACTTGCCAACGCTGGTAGATAACGATGCAAAAGCTCTGGCTCTCGGCGAAGCCCGCTTTGGGGCGGGTCAGGGGGCGCGAAACATGCTTGGGATGGTTGTCTCGACCGGGGTCGGTGGCGGGATCGTCACCGAGGGACGCCTGTATCACGGTGCGAGCGGTAATGCCGGGCATATCGGGCATGTGATTGTGGCGAAAGGTGGGCCGCGCTGCGAGTGCGGAGCGATTGGCTGCCTGACAGTTTACGCGGCGGGGACTGGGTTGGCGGCACGGGCGAGATTGGCTTTAGGGCGCGGAATGCAGAGCGAACTTGGCCTGCTACCTCAGGCCGACCTCACTGCCGAACGAATTGCCGCCGCCGCCCGTAACGGCGATGCTCTGTCAGTTCGGCTGATGCGGGATGCAGCCCAGGCTTTGGGCCGGGGCATTGCCAGTGCCGCCAACCTGTTCGACCTCGACCGGGTGGTGATCGGTGGCGGCGTGACCGGCGCGGGTGAACTGCTGTTCGGCCCGCTTCGCCAGGAACTCAAACGCCGGGCCACTCTTGCTTTCGTGCGCGATCTTGAAGTGCGCCCGGCAGCCCTCGGCCCAACTTCCGGTATCGTTGGGGCGGCGGCTCTTGTTTTACCCCCAGGCTGAATCTCAAAACTGCTTTTTCGCTCTACTCTTACCCGCGTTACACGATTCTCTAAGGGCGATAACAAAGTTCGAGCCTGGCCTCGTCCTGTCCTTCCTCGCTCG
The DNA here is from genome assembly GCA_038206175.1 of Chloroflexia bacterium. Classification (GTDB taxonomy): domain Bacteria; phylum Chloroflexota; class Chloroflexia; order Chloroheliales; family Chloroheliaceae; genus 54-19. Next base: position 285 of record JBBRBE010000148.1, on the reverse strand, counting down.
GTTTTCCCGTGCCCCACCCACCGGCGTGATAGAGAGCCAGAACCTGACTTTGTTATCGCCCTGGGTAAATTATCGGGGCGAGTGCAAAGTCGAAGTGTCATTCTGTGCGTAGCGGAGAATCTTCTTGGCAAGGCCCCTTTTTGCTCATTCAAGAAGATTATTCGCTAAGCTCAGAATTACACATAGAGACCAAAGGTGGGAGGGCAGGTCAGAAGCCGGACATTGCACACGCGCTGGGTAAATTACATAAAACTATTGCCCAAAGCCAAATTGTGTTTTATAATC
>JBBRBE010000147.1:0-15164 GCA_038206175.1 Chloroflexia bacterium | reverse complement strand
AGCACCGGCGGCCAGGGTTTGCAGTCGCTACCGTCCTTCTCCGCCATCACGACCGGGAAGCTTCGCTTTGTCCTCAACAATAGCGCGGCTCACTCCTACAATGTAGGCGGTTACGGCGACATTCAGGTTTTCGGTTACGCTCCGTAATCCAGCCTGAACCAGCAAATAAAGACCCTCGGCAGCGTTGCCGGGGGTCTTTATTTGCTGGGCTGGTTCGGTACGTCATTCTGAGCAAAGCGAAGAATCTTCTTGATTTGGCCCGATTTTGCTCTTTCAAGAAGATTCTTCGCTTTGCTCACACCCGCAGGGCGTGACAGGCTGCATAGTTACAAAAATTTAGGTAATTATCAAGTAAACAGTTAAGTGCGAAGGGCTTCCTTACATAGATTCAGGATGCGTTGGCCGTTTCGAGCGAGGTCGAAATGAGTTTCGGCCCAGGCGCGGTTCTGGCTTGCCAGTTCCAGGCGCAAGTCTGGGTTCTGGGCCAGCAGGAGTAGCCTCTCGCTCAGAGCGGTTGCGTCGCCGGGGGCTACCAGGAAGCCGGTTTCGCCTTCGCGTACCAGTTCGGGAATGGCTCCAACCGAGGTCGAAACGACCGGCAATCCGGCGGCGGCCGCTTCCATCAACACATTCGGCACGCAATCTCCCTTCGTCGGCAGCACAAACAGGTCGGCCAGCCAGAATTGCTCTCGTAAAGCCGGGCTGTTAGGCGCAAGATCGTAATGGACAAACAGGCTGTCCTGGGCTTCAAGCCGGGTTTCGCGACTCGTCACTATATGCAATTCATAGAAGTCTTTCAGGGAGCGGCGGAAAACTTCGAGCAGAAGCGGCCCGCCTTTGCGCTCCCAATCCCCTCCTACGAAAAGCAGACGTAACTTACTGCCGACGGGCCGGAGGGATTGGGCCGGTCGCGCCCAGGCTGACACATCTGTACCGGGTAAAATTACCTCGATCCGAGCGGGCAGCACGCCGTAATCGTTGACCAGCGAACGGCGCGTCCACTCCGACCAGGCCACCAGGCGGGTCGCGCTTTGCAGAGCGTGGCGGTTCAGCCCAAACTTGATTTTCTCGACCACTGGGTTGCCAACCCGGTGTCCGTAAGCGGCTCCAAGCTCGTCGTAATTGCGCGGCGTAGCATCCAGCGAGATTACCACGGGGGCGGCCAGGCCCGGCCAACCCGCCGAGAACAATGAAATAACCTGAGTGTGAAAGAAATAAAGGTCGGCCCTCTCGCCCTGTTGAATCAGACGCCGAGCTTGCAGGCTACCTCGAAGCGACCAGTTGTGCCGAATACCCGGCAGCTTTTCCAGGGAGCTTTGCGGCCCAAAAGCTACCGGCCACCAGTGGGCTAATATTTCCGGGTCGGCCTGGGCGATGCGCTGCAAGTTCTGGCTGAAAGTCTTATGCCCCAGAGCTTGCTCGATCAGAAAAGCGATCCTTCTAGGCATCCTGCCCCTTTCCCTCGGCCAACACTTCCGCGACTACGGCCCGTATGCGGTCGGCCAACCCCTCGACCGTAAACAGAGCTTCGACCGTGCGGCGACCTTCTCGACCGAGAGCAAGGGCTTCTTCGGGATGATCGAGCAAGTGCCGCAGGGCCGCCCGCAAGGCGGCGGTATCGCCCGCCGGAACGTACCGCCCGGTCGGGCCAAAAGGCCGGGCCGGGTGCGCCGTGCCGAACTGTTGGACAAAAGAGCCGCTACCGGGTTGGTTCGGATCAAGCACTGTATCAAGCTGGCCCGGTATAGAGCTAACGACGACGGCTTTACCCATTGCCATTGCTTCCAGAATCAGGGTGATCCCGGCCTGAAAATCCACCGAATAGAGCGGCACCACCACAAAAAGGCTTCCGGCATACAACTCGCGCAACTCGGCATAGCTATAGCTACGCAGGTTGACGTTGGGTGGTAAATCTCCGTCCAGGCCGTTGCCCCGCCGCTTCGACCAGCGACTGGCCGTGGTAATCCGCAAATCTACGGTCCTTTCCAGGCTCTCCATTGCCTCTAACAGGGTCGGGTAGTCCCGGAATTCCAGTCCGGCGGTACAGATGTAAGGCCGCTCGGCTCCGGCAGGTGCGCCCGGTGGGGGTGAAGATACATTTTGGGTCTGCCAGAACTCGGTATCCACCCCGTAAGGAATGCTTTGAACTTTACCCGGCGGAAAGTGCAGCTTTTCGAGGGCGGCCCGTTGCTGTGCGCTGGAATGTACCAGGATACGAGCGAAACGGCGGTGCAAGCTCAGCTTTTGCAAGAGCCAGGCCTTGCGAGGAGGCGTCAGGCGGTGGCCCAGCATCACCAGGGGCGGAGGGCGGCGCGTCAGGCCGAGCAAAAAGGCCAGCACCAGGCCGTTGTTCTCGCTATCGCTGTAGATCAGGTCGTACTGGCGGCGGCGAACAAAAGCCAGCATTGCCAGCGCAACCCCTCGCCCGGCCCACTTTGCCAGAAGGCGCGTCCAAAGTCGCTGTTGCAAAACTCGCCAATCCACAAGATCACCCGGTATCGCCCTGTTCAAGGCCACGTAATCAGGTAGCCGGGCCTCCCGCCGTGTTTGTTCGGCCAGAGGCCGGTTCGAGGTATCGGCGTTGATGATCAATAAAATTCTTTTTCGGTCAAGGTCAGACATAGCCTTATTTTACACGTAGACGTGGCTCAGGGCAATTTCCGGTCAGGTTTCAGTGGCACAGAGGTTGCTTGATTTGACTTTGATATGAGTATTTGCCCTGAATAAATTAGACTCAAATTAGACTAGAAAAGGAGGCGACCCAGGATGGCCCAAACTTCCGAAGAGCGAATGGCTTTGCTGGTAGACCAGTTGCAGCAAGACCCTGGCCTGGTCGAGCAGTTACCCGGCCACGAAGGAGCCATTGTGCGCGAGGCTCTGGACGGGAAGAGCGTTTACGAGATTGCCCAAAACCACCGGCTGAGCGAACAGGCCGTATGGGGTACTTTGCGTAATGCCGCCCGCGCCGCCACCGGCCAGCCGATCCAGCCTGTTGAAAGTGGCGGTTTTGGCAGCGATACCGACCCCGGCGTTACCGGCGGCTACGGCGACACCGGCTTTGGCGAAATTGATGTAGAACCAGGCCAGGCCGGTTAGAGAAACTTCCTCACTTCTGCAAAAAGCCGTACCATTCCTCTTTGTTTCGCCCTGCTTCGCAAAAGTAGGGCGAGTTTGACACTTGCCCCGCTAACTCCTAAAATTACCCGGTGGATCAATCAAAATACTTTGATCCAGGCTTTCGATTGCCCAAGACGGCTGAATTTCCCTCAATTTATAAGCGGATATAAAATACTAGAAGGACAAATCAAAAAATGGAAAATATAACGGGCCAGGCCGGTGCAATCGCCCTGGTTGGGTCGGGCGAATACCTGGATGCGATGAATACAACCGACCGCTATTTGCTCGATACTTTGGGCGGGCCTGCTCAGGCCAGGGTCGTAGTCATTCCGACCGCCAGTGGACTGGAAGAGGGTATGCCGACGCGCTGGAACGCGCTGGGGGTAGAACACTTCCGCGCACTTGGTGCGTCGGTCGAGCCAGTTATGCTGGTCGAACGAGCCGATACCACCGATGGGGCTATTTTAGCAACGCTTGAAAAGGCGAATTTCTTTTATTTTTCAGGTGGCAACCCGGCCCATCTGATCCAGACGCTGGCCGACTCGCCCGCCTGGGAAATTATTCGGCGGGCGCACCTGAACGGGGCGGTGCTGGCGGGTTGCAGTGCCGGAGCGATGGCTCTGGGCGGCTACACTATCAGCTTGCGCTCTTTGCAGGGCGGCAATACTCCGGCCTGGGTTCCAGGGTTGGGTCTGGTGCGTGGCCTGGTCACTTTTCCACATTTCGACCGCATGAGCGGGTTTGTCGGCCCGGACATTTTCAAGGCAATCATTGCTTCGGCCCTGAATACGCTCAGCACGAAGCCGACCTTGCTAGGGGTAGACGAGAATACCGCCCTGGTGCGCCTCCACCCGACCCCTAATCCGAGCGAACCTATTACACAGTGGCAGGTGATGGGCCAGCAAACCGTTTCGGTCTTTGATGAAGAAGGCCAGGCCCAGGTTTATCAAACCGGCCAGAAGCTAGGCTTATTGGAAAGTTAATTCAACTTTGCAAGCTGTCGTTTCAAAATCTTCTTTTTGCGGCTTCAGGCTACACAGATATTTTTACCGTTAATATCAACTCTTCATTTCATATCGTGTCATATCGTAGCGGGAATTACTCGGAGGACGAACTATGCAAAACAGGTGGGTAGCCGGTCAGATTGAAGCAACTGATGCGTTGGGTCAACTGGTTTATCAATCCCGACTGGTTGGAGCCGAAGAAAGTCTGGTGTTATGGGGCGGCGGCAATAATAGTATCAAGGAAATGGCAACCGACCTGCTCGGCGGGCCGCTTCAGGTGATGTACATCAAGGGAAGCGGTAGTGATATGAAGAGCATTACGCCGCCGCAGTATCCGGCAGTACGGCTCGATTGGGTTTTGCCGCTCCAGGATCGGGCCGAGATGAGTGACGAGGAGATGGTGGCGTACCTGGCCCGCTGCCTGACCGACCCGACCAGTCCACGCCCTTCCATAGAAACACTGCTGCACGCTTTTTTGCCCTGGCGGGCCGTCCTGCACACCCACGCGGACGCGATCCTGGCGATTACGAACACGAAGGGACGCGAACAAACCGTCCAGGCCTGTTTTGGCGACGAAGTAGTGACGGTGCCGTACCTGCGGCCTGGCTTCGAGATGAGTCGCCAGGTCGGACTGGCCGCCCGCCGGAATCCAAGCGCCAAAGGTGTGATCCTGATGAACCACGGCCTAATAACCTGGGGTGAGACGGCCCAGGAAGCTTACGAACGACATATCGAGATTGTGACGCGGGCCGAAGAATTTGTGCAATTGCAAAAGCAAAAAGAGGCTTTAATTCAGGCGGTCGCTACCGGCCTGGCTTCCCTGGAACGGGTAGGGGGGCTGGCCCCGATTTTGCGCGGTCTGTTGAGCCGCCAAAAGCCGGTCGTTCTCGAACTGGACGACCGACCCGAAACCTTACGCTTCCTGGCGCGGCCCGACCTTTCCCGGATCACGCAGGTTGGCCCGGCCACACCCGACCACCTGCTCTACACCAAACGCTTTCCTCTTTTGTTGTCTCTGAACCCGGACGATAGCCTGGCGGTGCAGCGCGAAATCATTCGCCTCGCTCTCGACCGTTACGAGGTGGATTATCGGAGCTATTTCGAGACTCACGCGCCACCCGGTGAAGTCATGCTTGAACCGTTGCCTAAAATAATCCTGGTGCCAGGGATCGGGATGTGGACGGTGGGCAAGGATGCCCGCGCCGCTCGGATCGTGGCCGACATCTACCGGCACACGATGGGCATTATCGAGTCGGCCCAGACCCTCGGCGGGTTTGCTACTCTGAACGACCGGGATGCTTACGAGGCCGAATACTGGCCGCTAGAGCTTTACAAGCTAACCCTGCTGCCGCCCGAAAAAGAGTTAGCCCGGCAGGTAGCCCTCGTAACCGGGGCGGCCAGTGGAATTGGGCGAGCGATTGCCCGGCGGTTGGCCCAGGAAGGCGCACACGTAATCGTGACCGACCTGAACAGTGCCGGGGCCGAGGCGGTCGCAACCGAGATTTGCCAGAAGCAAGGGTTGAAACGGGCTATTTCTTTACCGCTAGACGTAACTAACCCGCAGGAAGTAAAAGTGACTTTTGAAGCCACCTGCCGGGCTTATGGTGGGTTGGACATCCTGATTTCTAATGCCGGGATCGCCCAGGTTGGCGCGATTGACGCCCTTCGACTGGAAGACTGGGAGCGTAGTCTGGCAGTGAACACCACCGGGCATTTTCTAGTAGTGCGCGAAGCCCTGCGGATAATGAAAGCGCAGGGTCGGGGCGGCAGCATTGTCTTTAATGCCACCAAAAACGTGACCGCCCCCGGTAAGGATTTCGGAGCTTACAGTGTGGCAAAGGCGGCAGAGGCTCAGCTTTGCCGGATTGTCGCCATCGAGGGCGGCGAATTTGGTATTCGGGCCAACATGCTCAACCCGGACGCTATTTTCGAGGGGTCGGGCCTGTGGAGCGACGAACTCAAGGCTCAACGCGCCCAGGCTTATGGGCTGCCGGTGGAAAAGCTAGGCGACTTCTACCGCCAGCGCAATTTGTTGAAGGCCGAAGTGACCGCCGAGGATGTAGCCGAAGCCGCCCTTTTCCTGGCCGGGCCGCGTTCGGCCAAAACGACCGGGGCAATGCTGCCGGTAGACGGTGGAGTGAAGGAAGCTTTTCCACGCTAGAAAAGCCTGTAAGAGCCACGAACTTATTTTAAAAGCCCCAAAAGCCCAAAACGTCCGTTTTGGGCTTTTGGTTTCTTCGAGCAAAAGGTTTAGCTCGCGGCTATTTTCTAATTTTTAAGAGAACCTGGGAACTAGCTCTGACTTTCGAGCCATTTCTCCAGAGCCGGGCCGCTCTCGAAAGAGGCAATCAGGGCGTAGCGCGTGTTCGACCCGGCGTGATAGGCTCCGTGGAAAAGAGCTTCCGAGTCCATCACAACCTGAGTGCCACGCGGCAAAGGTATGCGCACCTCGTTTTGCTTGTCGAATTCGCCCGCCCGCATTATCAGGTAGCTATTGGGGTCGTCGGTGAGTTCCAGCCAGACCCGCACTACCCAACCGGTATCTTCCGGGTTGAGGCGGTTGTTGTCGTCCAGGTGCAAGCCCCAGCGGGCCTCTCGCATCGAGTTTTGCTCCATCCGCAGCAGTTGCACTCGTCCGTAATTCGCTCCGACCGATTCGACCCATTTGACCAGGGTAGATGCTTTCGGAGCGTTGGGCGTCCACACGCCGTCTTTGTCGGTCTTGCCATAAGTCCAGAAGCCGCGCAACTCGTTCTTGCCGTTGCCCGATGCTAGAGGCGCGAAGAAAGTGGTCGGATCAGTGGGATAGGTAGTATATTCCAGGTCTAGCCATTCAGAAGCGGGAATTGGAGGGCCGGAGTAGTTTTTCAGCTTCATATATCCGCCGTTAGCTTCTAACTTCGGCATCCGATAATGTTTGGTTTTGGCCTGGGCCACAAAGGGTTTGCGCAGACCAACTTTGCTAAGTAGCTGCTTGTTAAACTCGTTTTTAACAATCGGGTCTAATAGCTTCATCAAAAATCCTCCGGGTGAGCGAGTCTGAGTGGCATTGGGCCAGCTAACTTTACATAATCATCAACACAATTATTATATCACTCTGGCTCTAGTTTGGCAAATCGGGGTTAGGCTCCACTAAGCCGATTAAGCCGATTCTGGCGAACTAACTTGCCTCCCCTTCAACCTTGAAGTATAACTAAAGGGTACATTTTTGTTTTTTAATAGGGTCGGCATTTGTAAGGTGGGAGGTATAAGTTGCAATGGCAGTAAAACGCACCAGCATCGAAGTCTTCGTTGAAATCCCGCGTGGTTCACGCAACAAGTACGAATATGACAAAGAGCGTGGCATCTTCAAGCTCGACCGGGTACTTTACAGTTCGGTCCACTATCCGAGCGATTATGGCTTTATTTTTGATACCCTCAGCCTGGACGGTGATCCGCTGGATGTGCTGGTAATTATGGATACGCCGACTTTTCCGGGCTGCGTGGTGGATGCCCGGCCTATCGGTATCCTCGATATGACCGACGAACAAGGCCACGACGAGAAGATTCTAGCCGTGCCGACCCACGATCCGCGCTACCGGCACATTACCCAACTCGAACACCTCGGCCCACACTGGTTGCGCGAGATCGAGAATTTCTTTGCTACTTACAAAGCCCTGGAAGACAAGTGGACTGAACTGGTTGGTTGGAAAGACGAGGCGGAAGCCTGGAACGTGATCGAGGAAGCCGAGCAACGCTGGCAACATTACGTCGAGATGAAAAAGCATCCCCCGGTTGCCCCGCCTGCCGACATTAAGCGGCAGGATTTCCAGGTTGACTCGACTGAGCTTGCCGCCCTCGAAGTGGTTGGAGAAGAAAAGTAACTGCCAGGTTGGTCGGTTTGTTAAGAAGGGTTTTGGGAAACGGCACTTACGTTAAGCGGGACAGGTCGCTCGTCGTCAGTGGCCGGATGATGCTGGTGCGGTACCAGTGGGGCGACCGGCAAACCTGCGGTACCAGAGGTTTCGACTGCGGCGGTACGGCATTCGTTGCACAGCCCAAAAAACTCCATCCAATGCCCTTCTAACTTGAAGCCGGTCTGGTTTTCCAGAAATTCGGTAAGCTGGCTGAAATCGCAGCCCTGAAACTCGACTGCCCGCCCGCAGCAACGGCAGATCACCTGGTGGTTATGGCCCCGGATCAGGCTGTAGCGGTGGCAACCATCCCCGGTGTGCATCCGTTGCAGCAACCCCAATTCTCCCAGCAACTTGACCGTGCGAAAAACGCTGGCAACCCCCGGTTTGGCTCCGCTCCGCCGCATCAAACGCTCGATCAGTTCGTTTACCTCGAACTCGCGGTTGAACCCCACAATTTCTTCGATAATAGCCAGGCGTGGGTCGGTCACTTTGAAACCGGCCTGAATTAAAGCCTGCGCCAGCCGTAAAGTCTGGCGGTCGAGGCGGGTTTCACGTTCGCGCAAAAAGCGGGTCGAAATCTCGATGGCATTTTCGGTACGCTCGTTTTCAAATGCTCTTTCGGTTAGTTCAACCGGCAATTCGGTCAGTTCACGCTCTGTCAGCGCAGTATTTGCGGGTTTTCTTCGGGAAGTCATAACACCAGCCTGGTAATAATTAACGCAATGTCCCTGATTTAATAATACAAATTCATTTTACCATAATTTCCCGGCATAACCTAAATCCCCCTTCTGAATGTATTGACCAATTGCATTTAGCGGTTTATACTGTAAACAAATATATCAATCAGCTTACGAAACAGAGCCTTTGAGCCAACTTACAACCAGGAGAAGTCAAGGATGACGAATAACCCACCTTCAAACGCACGCAAACTTGCTATTGATGGCCTAAATCAATTGTGTGTCGTGGGGGCTGGTACAACCGGAGCGCAGATCGCTCAGGTCGCCGCGTTAGCCGGATATAGCGTAAATTTAACCGACGGAAGCCAAACTGCCCTGGAACGAGCCGTAGAAGGCAACTGCAACCAGCTTACTCTGCTTGTTAAAAAAGGTAAACTGAGCCGGGCCGAAGCCAACGCCGCTCATGCGCGGGTCGTACCGCTGATCTCACTGGAAGAAGCCGCCGGGAACGCCGATTTTGTAATCGAGGCTATCCACGAAGACCTGGACGCCAAGCGCAGGCTCTTCCGCCGTCTCGACAATATTTGTCCCGATCACACTATCCTGGCTTCAAACTCTTGTAGTCTGCTCATCTCCAAAATTGCCACCGACATTGCCCGCAAGGACAAAGTTTGCAATATGCACTTCTTTCACCCCGCTCTGGTAATGCAACTGGTCGAAATTGTACGCAGCCTCGATACCAGCGACGAAACGGTCGAAATAGCTGCTGAGTTGGGTCGGCGGATGGGTAAAGAAGTCGTGGTGATGCAAAAAGAGCTTTTCGGTTTTATCGTCAATAATGGCTTCTCTCACGAAATAGACACCGTAACTCCCTCTCACGGTGGTGGTTACGCCTGGGATGTTGAAGCTGGACGGGTGATGCGACCGGCTTTCAATTCTTCTTCCTCAGCTCGCTCGTTTGAGAAAACCGATATGCACAGCCGAGAGGTTGCTCATATCGTCCGAGAGCAACGCCACCCAGAAACTGGCGATCCCCGCGACAAGCCGCCTACTTTCCTCGACGAGATGATTAAAGAAGGTCGGCAAGACCGCCGGGCCGAGCGTAGTTTCTAGGAGTACAACAATTAGGCCAGCCTGAGCCTAATACCGAAAGGCCGCGTGCAAGAAAAACAACTCTCATAATAGAGGGTTGTTTTTGATCTGAGGAAATCTTGGGGAAGGGTCTTGCAAAACTGTTTAAAAAGACTCCTTCAGTTTTACAATTCAGTTCTTGCGTCTGGCACTAGAAAATCCCGGATTGCCCGGTGTGTTGCCGGAAGCGAAGGCAATTTGGAGTGCAACCCCTCGATAATAATCCCTTGAGCTTGATCGCCAGGCGCGGCACTAGGGGCCGTAACGGTGCCATCGCCAATCGCCAGGCTACGCGGGTGTTCCAGCCGACCACTAAAATTGGTCTGGGCCGGAGTCGGCAACGAGTCGGCGTAAATCACCAGATTTTGCTCTTCCGGCAAGTCCGGCCCTAACTCTTCCTTGAAATTCATGGCTTCCCGCACACGGGCCTGTTGCGCCAGAGGTAATTGCCACTCGTGCCGGTAGTAGGTTTCTTCCAGTCCCCGCACTGGCTCGGACGGTTGGCGGGTAGTATCTACAAGCAAGTTTTGTCCACCCTCGAAATAAAAGCGATCCGGCAGTAATTCGTAGAGCGACGGAAAATCGGCCAGCAGTCGCATCAACCAGCGTTCGGTAAAAACGACGTTCGGCATAGTCTTGAGCCAGTTCCAGTACAAACCCGGCACAAAACCTGTAATAAACTCGTCCACCAGGGCCGTCCTGAGATCGGGGTGCAGGGCAAAGTAAGCTTTGACTACGCCGTGATGAGGCGAAGCGATATAAACCACTCGCTCTACCGGAGCCTGATAGAGCTTTATCGCGGCCCGTGCGACAAATCCGCCCAGCGAATGATTGATCAGGTCTACCTTTTGCAAGGCCGGTCGGCCCTGTGCAGCCCGGCTCAGATTGAACTGGGCCAGCTTATCGGTAATAAACTGGCTTAATTGCTTTCCAGTTTGGCGGCTGGACTGTCGCCAGTCGTAAGGAAAAACCCAAAAATCCTCGCCGCCCCTCCGCCCTAACCCGCCTTGCTCGACCGGCCCGCCGATAAATTCGATCAGGCTCTCGTAATAGCCTTTGACCAGTCCATCCGCCGCCAGCCGATTGCTGGCCCGCAGGAAATATAGCTGGGCGGTCAGTGAAAGGGGATTCAAAGGCCAGGCCAGCACGGGCGGCGAAAGCAGTAGCCGCGGAACCGTCCATAGCTGCGAAGCCAGGAAACCCGGCACGAGAATAAGCGGGTTTTGGTCTGAAACCGGTTCAGCCAATCGCTCCATACTTGAATTATTCATAGAGCTTTGATTTTAGCATAAATACACCACTTCTATTTGCAAATGCAGGCCGCCTTTGCTAAGATAACCTTATCTTTTTAGCGCAATAATCACTAATTTTAGCAAAATACCTGTTTTACAAAGAAGATTCAGGATTGACTGTCCCTTTCAACCCGGCGCAACTCCTGCAATACATTACATCTGAAAATACCTGGCTATTTTTAGCTGTATTACTCTTTATAAATGAGGTATAAATTTATTTGAGGCTATTCAGAGCCTTTTCCTGGACTTGAAGAGGCGAACAGAGAGAGGAATAAAATAATATGGCAAGTGACGTTAACGAGCCAAAGAATCCGGCTCAGAACCCCAATGAGGCGGTTTCCGGCTGGACTCGGCAGGTAGTGGACAATCTTTTCGAGGCCGAAAAGAAGTGGCTTGAGATGGCTTCACAGCAAAACGCCCTGGTACTAAAAACCATTCGAGAAGTTTCGACCCTCTATCAAGCTGCCCCCAATTCAACGCTGGGAGATTGGGCGCGGGAAGGACTGGAAAGCTTCGTGGAAGCTCAACGCAACTGGGTAGAAAACATTACTCAACAGCAAGCTACTTTCCTTTCCAGCCAGCGCGGAGCGATGGAACAGGCCGCCCAATCGGTCGGGATGGGCCTGGGCGTCGGTCAGGCTGGCGCGTCTCCGTATGCCGAACAGCCGATGGAATATCTGGCCGAGGCCCGGCGTCGCTGGCTGGATTTCGCTTCGCAGCAAAACGCTAAATTTCTGCAATCTGTCCGCGAAAGCATGGGATTGGGCGAATCTAATCCTGCCGCTACCGTCTCCGAATGGACTCAACAGGCGGTAGACAACTATGTGGAAGTTCAAAAACGCTGGCTCAACCTGGCGACGCAATGGACTTTCCCCCGCCCGTTCGACAAAAAGTAATCCGCCATAAATCAAGGAGACAATGATGTCGAACAAAACTACCGCTAAACGAACCTACCCCTGGACAACCGAAGCGGGCGGTCAGCCCGTAACATTCCGCCTGATCGAGCGCAAAGACAAACTAACCGCCCTGAGCCTGGGCCAAAATCTACCCGAAGATGATCTGCTTTTTATGACTTTCGACCTGACTAACTCCCAGGCACTCGACCGCTGGTTTGATAACGTCGAGTCAGACCGGGCTAAAACCGTCCTGGCCGAAGCGGACGGGCAAGTCGTCGGGGTGGCAAACCTGACTTACAATCAACTTCCCTGGACGCGACACCTGGGTGAAATCTGGCTGATCGTCAATCGGGCCTGGCGCGGGCGCGGACTGGGCAAGCTGTTGGCTAACGAGGTTTTCTCGCTCTCCGAAGAACTAGGCTTGCAAAAGCTGGTGGCTCAGATGGCGGCAGACCAGCGTGGTGCTATCGAAGTTTTCGAGCGATTTGGCTTCAAGGCCGAAGCACTGCTGGCCGACCAGGTGATTGACCGCCAGAACCGCACTCACGACCTTGTGATCATGTCTTACGACGTTACCAGTTTCACCGAATAGAGGAGGTTCAGGATGTCGCAAGCTCTGCTTAATACGCGCCTCTCTTCGCTGGATGCTAATTTTCTTTATTTTGAAAAGAAAGAAGCTCCTCTCCATATCGGTAGCATCCACATCTACGAAGGTGAAATCCCTTTCGAGGCTTTTGTCGAAAATATGGTAGCCAAGCTGCCGCTCTTGCCCCGCTACACCCAGAAAGTTCGGCCCGCTACCCTCAATCTGGGACATCCAACCTGGGAGAACGACCCTGACTTCGATATTCATAAGCATGTCTTCCGGCTGCAACTGCCCGCGCCCGGCACAGACGCTCAGCTACACGCCCTGGCCGAAGAGGTCATGCTGCCGATGCTCGACCGCAGCAAAGCCCTGTGGGAGTTGCACATGGTCTACGGCCTGGAAGGAGGCCGCTCGGCAATGCTGGCAAAGGTGCATCACGCTATGATTGATGGTATGTCCGGCATTGACCTGCTAAAGATTATTCTCGATATTTCAGCAGACCCAAAACCTTTGCCGCCTATCGAAGCACCGGCCTTTTATCCCGCCGTCAACCCGACCGAACGGTTTGTCGAAAGCCTCTTAGATAGCACCGAAGAAGGAGCCAGGAGCCTGTTCGATTTTCAGAAAAGCCTTTTGAACCTGGCCCAAAGCTTTCTCAAGGAGTCGCCCGGCGATTTGATGCAACGTTTTGGTCAGGTTGCCCCTGCGATAATGACACCCGTGTCGGGTTTGTCTTTCAACAAACCGCCTTCGGGCAAGCAAAAGTTAGTCTGGGCCGAGTATTATTTCTCCCAGGCGCGGGGTATTCGGGCCGAACTTGGTGGCACAGTTAATGATGTTGTATTAACGGTTCTAACCGGGGCAATTGCGCGTTACGTGCAATCGAAGGGTCAGAAGACGGCAGGCCGAATGTTGCGGATAATGGCTCCGGTCAGTATGCGGCAGGAAGGTCAGCGCGGTGCACTGGGTAATCTTGTCTCGATGCTGCCGGTCGAAATACCGCTTGACCTGAGTGACCCGGTGGAGCGGTTGCACTACGTAAACGCCAAAACGGGAACGTTGAAAGGGGCGAAGGTCGCCGAGTCCTTAAACCTGTTTACGACTTTGCTGGGAGTTGTACCGCCCTCGATAATGGCCGTGATGGGTTCCCTGGCTTACACACCTTTACCGTCTTTCAATATCGTCTGCACGAATGTACCGGGGCCACAAATCCCGCTCTATTCGCAGGGCCAGCGCATGATCTCGTACTATCCCTATGTTCCGATTGCTTTTGCGGTGGGACTTAGCTGTGCGGTCGTCAGTTACGACCAGAAGATTTTCTTTGGCATAACGCTGGACGGCGAACACGAGCCGGAACCGTATAGCCTCAAAGAGTACCTGGATCAGTCGTTTGCCGAATTGCGGCAGGCGGCGGGGCTGGCTCCCGAAGTGGCTAAAGTCGTCGAAACCCCGGTCAAGAAAACTCGCGCCCGAACCTCACGTCCGAAGGAGGTTCAAAAACCTAGTGGTATACCGAACCGACCTTAATTTACCTGGGTCGCCCCGGCAGGGTGGCCCTGACTGTTTAGGGCTTTGAACTGATGAAGTACAGCCTGTCCGATCAGAAGTGGAGGACCTTTTCAAATGGTAGCAGCACGCGATTATTTCAGCACTGAACAACTTCCGGCCCGTGTACCGCTCTGGCGGGAGGGCTATAGCGGTCTGGATTGGCTGGCTTTACGTTATTCCCCGATTTATTACGGCCTGGGCGCACCCCGTGGCGACGGCTCGGCGGTAATCCTGGTGCCGGGTTTTATGGCTAGTGACCTGTACCTGACCGAGTTTCGGCTCTGGCTGAGTCGGATCGGCTACCGGGCTTACATGAGCGACATCGGGCGGAACGCCGATTGCCTGGAGCGTTTGACGGCCCGCCTGGAGCGCACGATCAACAAAGCTTACGCGCAGACTGGCCGCAAAGTACACCTGGTCGGGCATAGCCTGGGCGGATTGCTCTCGCTGGCCGCCTCGACCAAGTGGCCGGATCGCGTTGCTTCGGTCGTGACGATGGGTTCGCCTTTTCGGGGTATCCGTTCGCACCCGCTGGTGCTAGCTGCCGGGGAGTCGGTTCGGCAACGGATCGAACTGACCGACAAACGGCGCGAAGGTTGCTTTAGCGGTTCGTGCGGTTGCAGCGTTACCGAGGCTCTCAAGCAGCCTCCTGCCCCTAAAACGCCTGTCACGGCGATCTACACCAAAACCGATGGCGTGGTAGACTGGCGTTATTGTGTCACCGACAACCCACAAGATAACTTCGAGGTTAAAGGTACGCACATCGGGCTGGCCTTCAACCCGGCAGTCTACCGGCAGGTAGCTCTGCACCTGGCCGGAAAAGCCCGCTCGGTTCAAAGCTAGAGCTAAATAGTACAACCCGAACATGCTCCTTTAGCTAGAAGAGCGTGTTCGGAAGCCTCTAATATTTTTCCAGAGCTTCTAATAACATTTTCGCGCAGTAGATAATGCTCATATCAATACTGTGGTAATCTTCCGCATCGAGATTATCGTGAATCCAGGCGTAGTTTAGAACCT